>CAIMUS010000288.1 GCA_903844665.1 uncultured Pseudomonadota bacterium | reverse complement strand
TACATGAAGGATGGGGGCGATTCGCCCCGCCGTTTGACGAAGAGGGGTCAAGCCGAAGCCTGACCCTGAGTCTGCTGTTGGACCACGCCCTCCTCCTTCACCCGGAACAACGAGCCCGCCTGGAAAACAATCTGCCCGCTTGCACCGTCGGCAGCCTGCAACAGAAATCTCGGATGGAGGCGCTGGTGGAGGTAATTCGTGGCATTGTCAACGCCCAGGATCCGCACGAGAAGTTAGATGAAATCGTGGCGATAGCGAAAAAGCTCTTTCCCCTGACCTCTTCGGCCAAGCATATGAACGGCAGAGACGTGGGCCGGCTTGAGCCTACACCGTCATTGAAATATCGGGTGGAGGCTTGTATGGCGGCATGAACAGCATGTTCTGGTCCTGTCAAGGGAAAAAAACTTGATAGTCGAGTGGCAGCAACTCGCCGAATGTCGACGTTTCCACGCGGGAAAAGCGTAGGGAGGCCTACAGCATGCTGCTCAATCGCGGCGTGATTCGCATTGGCCTTCCGATGCCGGCGGTCTCGGAATTCGACCTCGTGGATGTCGACGATCCCTATCACTTTGCGTCGGCGAGCGAGCTCTCGTTGTTCCGCCGTCCGCCGCCCATTGCGAATCTGCGCTTCCAGGCGACGATCATGATCGACGGCCGCGAGACCTTCCCCGGCCTGACGATCCTCCAGGACTTGGCGCACCAAGCCGACGTCGCGACGACCGGCCACGCCCAGTCCGCACTGCATCTCACGGCGCAGGAGCAGCAGCAGATCGTGACTTTCGAAGTCGGCCTCTTCTCCGCGCAGATCAGGGACAAGGACGCCGGGAAGCTGAATGCCAAAGGTGCGACTGGAGGACCCGAGCCGCTCGTCACGGAGCCGTTCTATATCGGCATCAACGATCCGTTCCCTAACGGCGATCCGACGGGTAAGGTCTTCGACCCGCACGTGTTCAACGTTTTCGACGCATGGTCGACGCTTCAGGGCGCACAGCATGGCAAGGACGGGGCGCGTGGGTCGGTGTCTCGCGGACAGGACCTGTTCAACATCCGACCGATCCACTTGATCGGCGTGAAGGGCGTGAACGACGATCTGGGCGTCCCGGAATTCGTCGGCTCCTGCACGACCTGCCACGACACACCGAACAGCGGTAACCACTCGAAGTCCGGTCCGGTTGACTTGGGCATCACGACCGAAGCGCGCCGCATGCCGGACGAACCCCTCTACACGTTCCGCAACAAGGTGACCGGCGAACTCGTAAAAACGACCGACCCGGGCAAAGGATTGATCAGCGGAATTTGGAAGCACATCGGGCGCATGAAGGCGCCGAGCTTGCACTCGCTGGCTGCGCGCGCTCCCTATTTCCACAACGGCTCGGCGGCCACGCTGCTCGACGTCGTCAACTTCTACGACACGCGTTTTGCTATGGGACTAACGGATGACGAGAAGGAAGATTTAGTCGCATTCCTGCAATCACTGTAAGCAGGCCCGTCGATGTTTCGACTCCCCGCTTGGCAAGTCGGCTGTTTGTTCCTTCTGGCGGGTGGGGGGCTCGCTGCGGGCGACGACGTCCGCGGCGCAGCCCCGGTCATCAGCGAGCCGGCGTCGCTTGGTGAGACGACGTATCGAACGCACTGCCTGGGTTGTCATGGCGAACGGGGAAACGGCGACGGCCCTGCAGCCGCGCTGCTGTTTCCGCGCCCGCGGGATTTCGTAAACCAGCAGTTTCGTCTGCGATCCACCCCCGCGCAGACGCCGCCGTCGGACGCCGATCTCATGTCGGTGCTCATCCGTGGCATTCCCGGCTCGCCGATGCCCGGCTTCCGATTTTTGACTGTCGAAGAGCGGAACGCGGTGATCGACTATGTCAAGGGCTTATCGCCGTCGTTGTTGCTAGCGGACAAGCCGCGTGCTTCCACGTTCGATGTACCGCCGCCGTGGACTGACAAGCGGTCATCCATCGCGGCTGGCAAGGTCGTCTACAAGCAGCTGGGATGCGCGACGTGCCACGGCGATCAAGGACGCGGCGACGGACCGATAGCCGACTCGCTATTCGACGACCGGCATTCGCCGATCCGGCCCAGGGATCTTGTGCGGGAGCCCTACAAGGGTGGCGAGAGCGTGCGCGATATCTATCTCCGCGTCTCCAACGGGATGGACGGCACGCCGATGCCCGCTTTTACGAGCGCATCGGACCAGGATCGCTGGCATTTGGCGGCTTATGTCGCCTCGCTCATTGAGAGAGATAACAAAAACAGTATAGCGCCGACCGACGACTCCTATGTCATCGTCTCAGCTCGCGTCACGGGACGGCTGCTGGCCAATGATCCGTTTTCGGCCCGATGGAAGACGACGCCAGTCACGCGCGTGCCGGTCTTTCCGCTGATCTCGCATCGATCCCCGCCGCCTCCGCTGACTGTCAGGTCGCTGCACGACGAGCGAACAATTGCGTTCCGGCTCGAATGGGCCGACGCAACCCGCAACGACCGTACCTCAAGCGTCGAAGCGTTTGCAGATGGCGTCGCGATACAATGGATTTCGGGTTCGAACGACACATTTCTCGGCATGGGGAGTCGAACCGCTCCAGTACAGATCTGGCATTGGAAGGCTGACTGGCAACGGGACGTCGACGAGCGCAAGATGCACGCGCCAACCGCACCACCCGCAGCGATCAACGTCCCATATCCTTTCCCCGTGCTATCAGCGTTCGACGCGAAGAATCCTTATGTTTATCCGGAGCGATCTAGTTCAGTCGAGGAGTTTACCGCGGTCGGCTTCGCGACGCAGACTCCGGTCCAGACACAGCACACGAAGGGCTTCGGCATCTGGCGCGACGGGGTGTGGTACGTCGTACTGTCCCGAGACTTCGACGGTAACGAGGTCGAACTGGCACGGCGCTCGGCTATTAAGCTCGCGCTGGCCGTGTGGGATGGCGCCAACCGCGATCGCGCCGGGCAGAAAGCAGTTTCGAGCTGGTATCGGCTGAACATTGGAGGCAAGTAGAGTGGTTTTAGCGAGTAAACAAAGATCGAACAAGGCATGTTGGGGGGGGGCATGAAGGACCGAGCAAAACGAGGAGCCGGCATCAGTAGGCGGCAATTCTTGACGTTAAGCGGCATCGCAGTATTGAGCGGCAACTGCTTCGCGCAAGGCGGAATGCGTCTCCTTGAAGCGTTGGATAACATCGACAACCCGCTGGAATTCTATCCGGACCGCGCGTGGGAGAAGATCTATCGCGACCAATATGAGTACGACTCAACCTTCAAGTTTCTATGCTTGCCGAACGACACGCATAACTGCCGTTTGACGGCGTTTGTTCGTTCCGGTATGCCGGTGCGGATCGAGCAGTCGTACGACCTCGGCGACACCACGGATCTCTACGGTAACAAGGCATCGGCCAACTGGGGACCCCGGGGTTGCCAGAAGGGGTATACGCTGCTACAGCGTGTCTATGGGAGTCACCGGGTTAAATTTCCGACCGTTCGCCGTCGGTGGCTGGAATGGGTCGAGGCCGGCTTTCCGCGTGAAGGCGACTACGTCCAAAAGTATTTCGCCACTCGTGGCGAGGACGAGCGCGTCCGCGTGAGCTGGGACGAAGTGTTCACGCTGATCGCGAAGGCGATCCTCAACATCGTCGACGCCTATGGCGGCGAGAGGGGCGCGCAGCGCCTCGCAAGTCAGGGCTATCCCGCGGCAATGATCGAAAAGCTGGGAGGTGTCGGGACGCAGACTATCAAAATGCGCAGCGCAATTACCGCCTGCGGGCCGGTCGCGAAACAAGGTTCGCTGGTCCGGTTCGCCAATATGCTGGCGATCGTCGATCACCACGTCCGCAAGGTCGAAGAGGCAAAGGCAATCGGTGCACGTCACTGGACGACATATGAATTTCTGGGGGACATGGATCCAGGATTCCCACAGGTCACCGGCGTGAACACCTTCGACATCGACATGTCCGACCTGAAGCATAGCAAGCTGATCGTCATGCTCGGCAAGAACATGGTCGAGCACAAGATGGCCGACGTCCACTGGATGGTCGAAGGCATTGAACGTCAGTCGACCATCGTGTCTATCGGTCCGGACTACAATCCCACGAGCTCAAAGTCCGATTACTGGATCCCAGTTCGGCCGGGTTCAGATACGGCGCTGCTGCTTGGCGTGGCGCACCTAGTGGTCGAGAGTGGTCGTCACGATGCGGCGTTCCTGAAAAAGTTCTCCGATCTGCCGCTTCTGGTGCGAATGGACACGCTCAAGAAGCTCCGCGCGAGTGACGTCTTTCCGGACTACAAAAATGCGCCGAACACCGGCTACAGCTTGTCGCCACAGTCGATAACGCCCGAACTTAGGGCCGAATGGGGCGACTACGTCGTGTGGGATGCGAAGACGAACGCACCTGTGGCGATCACCCGCGAAGAGGTTGGGGAGAAGTTCGTCGCGAAGGGCGTTGACCCAGTGCTCGAAGGCCAGTTCGACATCCGCATGAACGACGGGAAGAGCATCCGATGCCGCACGGGGTTTAGCATCCAGCGCGACGTGCTCGCTTACTACACCCCGGAGCGCGTCTCCGAGATCACGTCTACGCCAATCGAGTTGATCCGCCGGCTGGCCAATGACGTCGCGACCATAAAACCGTTCGCGATTCACTCGGGCGAAGGAGTCAATCACTACTACCATGCCGACTTGAAAGGTCGTGCAGCGATCTTGCTCTGCGCGTTAACCGGCAACATCGGTGAATTCGGCGCCGGGCCGGGCACCTGGGCGGGCAACTACAAGGTGAACACGATGGATGGGGTCTCTGCATACACCGCCGAAGATCCCTTTCACTCCAATGAACCGAAGCCGAAGATCAGACGGTGCTTCACCGAGGAGCATCCGATCTTCTGGTTGAATGGCGGTCCGACGTGGGCCACTGGGAAGACACACATGCCAACACCGACGAAGATGGTGTGGACAGCCAATACCAATATGCTTAACAACGCTCCGTGGCTTTATAACATGCTGAAGCATGAGCTACCTAAAGTCGAACTGATGATCAACAACGACTGGGAGCACACGCTGACATGCGAATACTCAGATATTTCGCTGCCAGTTCCAAGTTGGCTAGAGACGACGCTGCCGGACATCACCGGGTCGGCATCCAATCCATTCTTCAGTATTTGGAAAGGCGGTCTCAAACCCATTTACGACAGCAAGATGGACAGCGAGATCGTCGCGGGTGTCGCGCGTAAACTTGGCGTTATGCTGGACGACAAGCGATGTGAGGCATACTATAAGTATATCTTCGACGGCAAGTCAGAATTTTACATACAGCGTATTATGGACGCGTCGTCCACGCTCAAGGGGTACAACTGCGAGGAGATACTCAAGTCTGGTAAGTCCGTTCTGATGAACTTCCGCACGTACCCGCGAGTGACCGGCTACGAGCAGATTCACGAAAGCGTGCCGTTCTATAACAAGACCGGTCGTTTGGAGTTCTATCGAGAGGAAGACACGTTCATACGCGAGGGCGAGAATGTTATCGTCCATCGCGAGCCCATTGAGAACACCCCCTATTTGCCCAATGCTACCGTCTGCCGGCCCGTAGAGGGACTACGGCCGGAGCAGCGGCCGGACGTCTCGGTGGACGCCACGAGCGTCGACGCGCGGACCAAGCGCAACTCGGTGATGGAGTGGGAGTTGGTGAAACAGACTCCGAATCCGCTGTGGATGCAGGGTTACCGTTTCTCGTTCATCACGACCAAGACGCGTCACTCCACGCACTCGTCCTGGCAAATGGCGGAGTGGAACGAACTCTGGATTAGCAGCTTCGGCGACCCCCTGCGCGCGGACAAGCGCTCACCCGGGCCGGGCGAACCGGAGCTGCGGATCAACCCGGACGATGCGAAGGCGCTGGGGGTCGAGAACGGCGATTACGTGTGGGTGGATGCGAGCGGTGATGACCGGCCCTACATGGGATGGAAGCCAGACGATCCGCTATATGAGGCCGCCCGTCTTAAGGTGCGCGCGCGTTACGACACGCGTATGCGCCCCGGTATGGTGATGTCCCGCCACGCTCCCTGGGCGGCCACGCCGAAGACCGTGCACTCGCACAAAACGCGGCGCGACGGCCGGACGTTCACCGACACCGGCTACGAATCGAACTTCCGCAGTGGATCGCTACAAAGCTGTGTAAGGCCATACTGCCAACCGACGATGATGTCCGACGATCTCGTGCGGAAAAATGCTGTGGGTCAGACGATAGGAAAGGGACAAGGGAATGACGCCTACGGTGTTAACACACCTTACAAGGAAGTGCTGGTCAAGATAACCAAAGCCGAGAACGGAGGCGTCGACGGCCGCGGTAAATGGGCGCCAGTGATGTCGGGATTTATGCCTGGTGAAGAAGGTGAAGTGATGAAGCTATATCTGCGTGGCACCTTCGTGAAGTCGTAATGGACAGGAGCGCGGACATGGTGGGAAAAGAATTTGAGAAAGATGACCCGATGGAACTCGTGGGGATGGTGATCGACGCGCCCAACGATGAAATGATGATCGACATGGGAAGGGTGTTCATCGATGAGTTTCTACGGATGGGCTATCCGAACCATGCCGTCTTGAAACTCTTTCGCGATCCGTTTTACCGCGCACCACATGCCATATACGTCGCGAAAGGCGAAGCCTTCATCGTTGAGATGGTGGAGCAGGTTCGAAGCGAACGTCGGGCGAATTGAACCGGCATAAGGAGAATGTCATGCCAAAAGTCTATAACTGGCAACTCGACCGCGACATGGAGTTTCCCTATAAGGAGAAGCGTCCGAAGCGCCAGTTCTCAGCGGTCTACAACATCAACCGCTGCATCGGGTGCCAAACCTGCTCGATGGCGTGCAAGAGCACTTGGACGCATTCGCCGGGCCAGGAGGCGATGTGGTGGAACAACGTTGAAAGTAAGCCGTTCGGCGGATATCCCCAGGGCTGGGATGTGAAGACACTGGCGGCCCTCGGCCCGCAGCCCGGCTGGGACGCAGTAAAGAAGGAGGACGAAAAGGCGCCGTACGGGGTGTACCGCGGCGAGACGCTCGTCGAGGCCGTCAAGGACCGCGAGGGCGGCAAGGTGGCGGTGGGTTATTTGCCGACCGAAGAGGAATGGCGCTATCCGAACATAAACGAGGATACGCCGAACGAGTATCCCGCAATGGTGGATGGGGTCACATCGCGGGGATCCGAGTTGCCCGAGCATCAGACATTCTTTTTCTATCTCCAGCGGATCTGCAACCATTGCACGTATCCTCTGTGTCTGGCCGCCTGTCCGAACAAGGCCATCTACAAGCGCGAAGACGATGGCGTAGTGCTGATTGATCAGCACCGGTGCCGTGGTTATCGCGCGTGCGTGGAGGCGTGTCCTTACAAGAAGTCAATGTACAACACGCAGAGCCACACGTCCGAGAAGTGCATCGCGTGCTATCCAAGACTCGAAGGGAAGGATCCGCTCAGTGAGGGTCGGGCTATGATCTCGCGCTGCAACTCCTCGTGCGTTGGAAAGATCCGCATGCAAGGATGGGTGGATGACCCGAACAGTCCAGTGCACTTCCTCGTGCACAAGGAAAAAGTCGCGCTGCCCCTCTATCCGCAGTTCGGCACGGAGCCAAACATCTATTACATTCCGCCGCGCTGGGCGCCGCGTCCCTACCTGAAGCAAATGTTCGGCCCAAGAGTGGAGGAAGCGATCGAGCGCTACACCAAGCCGTCGCCCGAGCTGCTCGGACTTCTACAGTTGTTCGGATCGAGCCAGCTGGTAATCTGGAGCTACAAGATCACGGACAACGACGCGATCGGTTTCGGCGAGGACGGCAAGGAAATTATCCGGGTCCCGATCCATGAGCCAGTTTACATCCGTCCGTCTATCCACCTGAATATCACCTAAGCCGCATGATTGCATGAAGTCGAAAGGACGAGTCGCGGGCTGCCGCGCCATACTGTATTCCTTTTTTGCCCAGGCGTTGTCGTCGCCAAGCGACGCGTTGGTTCGGGGTATATGCGATGGATCGTTGGGCCTAACGGTCGCAGCGGCGTTCGATGGCGCTCCGCTCCCCCATCGGCGAATGATCGACGCAAGCCAGACAGTGGCGCTGGCTTCGAGAGACAGCGAGAGGGCGACCCGCGATAGACTGCTGGTGGAGTACACGCGTCTGTACGGCGCCGCGCTCATGTGCCCGCATTACGAGGCGGATCACGTCGGCGGCGATCCGTTTCGAGCGGTGCACATCATCTCCGACATCGCTGCCTTTTATGCGACCTTCGGCGTTCGTGTTGCGGCCGGCGCGTGCGAACGGCCAGATTACATCGGCATCGAACTCGACTTCATGAAATTCTTGACCGCCAAGCAGTCACTCGCCGTGGTGCAGAAGCAGTGGCAGCACTCTCGAATCTGCCGGGCGGCGCAGGAGAAGTTCTTTCGCGAGCACCTCGGGCAATGGGCCTCCGGATTCGCCAGCGGCTTGATCGAAGCGACCAGCGACCGTTTTTACGAGGCCGTGGGGCAATTGCTGCTCCAATTTGTCGCCGCCGAGCGAACCTATCTCAGACTTGTCCAGGCGGAGTTCGCATATCCGGGTGTTGGTCGCCCAACGGACCCGACTTATGAAATGGAAGTTCGTTCGTGACCCAGTCAAATGACTGTGTGAATCGGTTCGCAATGGATACGCTCGTCAAGATGCACACTCGCGCCAGCGTCCGGATCGATGTATCGTCCTGTTCAACGCCCGCAACCCGCGTCCTTCGAGGGCAGCGATTGCTCGGCTTTACAAGCCTAAGTTCCAGTCCGAACGACCACTGGGTGGGGAAGAAATGCGATGGGCTGCTCTCCTGGGTACTTCCCAGCCTGAGCCTACCACCGCGGTGGCCAAGGCAGCATGCTTCTCCCCAAGGGCCCCTGTCGCCATGACCCCTTGGCGCTCGTTACCGCCCGTGTCACAATGGTTATGTTGCCTCGGGCGGCAACAGTTAAGCTCGTTTTTCCTGCCAGCCCTCTCAGTTCAGGAGCGCTGGTTTATCTTGGCCTTTGTGAACTATAACCAGACCCCCTTTTGTTCATTTCACGCTGAACCAGTACAGGAGGATTGATGGCGCCCATTATTCCGGTCGTGTTTCAAGCCGGCGACGCGGGTGCGTGGCACATCGAGCGTATTGATGCAGTGGTCGGCCCATTATTGCCATCCGCGGCGCGACTCTCTGTTTCCTCAGCCTACACACCAGCCCCGAGCGCCACCCCGATCACGTGGACCTTGAGAGGTACCGCCGGGCACCAGCGCTACGTAGAACGGCTGGAGAAGGAGCAGCTGGTTGCCGTTCAGGAAGCCTTGGGCCGCGTTGGGGCGACAAACGCCGCACTGATTCCTATCCGTAAGTCGGATGCGTGGTGGGATCTGGCGCAGGACGAACGTCGCACAATCTTCGAAACCAGATCGCACCACATTGCCGCGAGCCTGAAATACCTTCCCGCCATTGCCCGTCGGCTATACCACAGCCGCGACTTGGGCGAGCCGTTTGATTTCCTCACCTGGTTTGAGTACGGGCCCGAACACGCTGCGTTATTTGAAGAGCTGGTCGTAACGCTGCGCGCAACGGAGGAGTGGAAATACGTCGAGCGTGAGGTCGACATCCGCTTGCGCCGTTGACGGTGCTGCGCAACGCTTACGGTTGGAGTTTACGCGTACATCACGCGCAGGCGCGTGATGGTGCCGGCGCGGTTGATCGCGACGACGTACGCTGTAGTCCTTCCCGAGGCTCCCAACACGTGTCGAACTGGCGAACGTGTTGCTGGTGTCGACCGAGCGGCAGAACATCCGCGAACAATGGTTGCCGTGGCCACTAAATTCCCCTTGTCCCCCCCTTTTTCAGTAGACTCACCGGGGTGATCCAGTGAGTCTACTTACCAACCCTACCCCACGGTCAGCAACACTCTAGCACTGGTTGCTGTACTTATCGTTGAAGTCGTCCGTCCTTCCCCATCCGCACTTGGCGGCCCGGCGTGCTAGGATTATGGAATGTACGGTGAGTTTTAACATTTCCACCTGTCCAATCCATAGTCGTATTTCAAGCGGGAAAACCTCATGAAAGATAGCTTCCAGGCCTGCTCCCCTCTGATTTTCAAGGGTAAACACTATGAAATCTATCGCCTGAGCGCTTTGAAAGGATATGGCGATCTCAAGCGCCTGCCCTATTGCTTGAAAATTCTGTTGGAAAATTTGCTGCGCTGCGAAGACGGCGTCAATGTCAGCAGGGACGATATTCTGGCCCTGACCCGGTACGACCCCCGGCAGCCTGTCGTCAGAGAAATCGCCTTCACCCCCGGCCGGGTGGTGCTGCAGGATTTCACCGGGGTTCCGGCGGTGGTCGATCTGGCCGCCATGCGCGACGCCATGAGTGAATTGGGCGGCGATCCCGGACGCATCAATCCCCTGGTTCCCGTCGAACTCGTGATCGACCATTCGGTGATGGTGGACTATTTCGGCGATCGGGAGGCCCTGCGGCAGAATACCGAACTGGAGTTTACCCGAAACCAGGAGCGCTATGCTTTTTTGCGCTGGGGACAACAGGCGTTCGCCAATTTCCAGGTGGTGCCGCCCCAGACCGGTATCGTGCATCAGGTCAATCTGGAATATCTGGCGCGGGTGGTGTGCGGCGGGGAGAACAACGGCGTCTGGTACGCCTGTCCCGATACGGTGGTAGGCACCGACTCCCATACCACCATGATCAACGGTCTGGGCGTGCTGGGCTGGGGCGTGGGCGGTATCGAGGCCGAGGCGGCCATGTTGGGCCAGCCGATCACGATGCTGATTCCCGAGGTCGTCGGTTTCCGGCTGACCGGCGGCCTGGTCGAAGGCGTTACCGCCACCGATCTGGTGCTGACCGTCACCCAGTTGCTGCGGGCCCACGGAGTGGTCGGCAAATTCGTGGAATTTTTCGGTCCGGGGCTGGCGAATCTGCCGTTGGCGGATCGCGCCACCATCGCCAACATGGCGCCGGAATACGGCGCCACCTGCGGCATCTTTCCCATCGACCGGGAAACGCTGAGCTATCTGCGCCTGACCGGCCGTGACGACGATCATATCACTCTGGTGGAAACCTACGCCCGCGCCCAGGGCCTGTTCCACGATGAAAACACGCCCGTGGCCGAGTACAGTGCAGTGCTGGAGCTGGAGCTGGGCGCCGTGGTGCCCAGCCTGGCGGGACCCAGACGGCCGCAGGATCGGATCGAATTACAGCGCGTAAAACCAGTTACAGAGGAATATCTGCATCGATTTCAGGAGGAACGGGAAGGAAAACCGACCAGGCGGCAGGACATTGCGCGCCTGGAAGATGAAGGCGGAACCACGGCGATCGGGGCGGAGGAATCGCAGCATGGCGGCGGCGTGCCGGTGCGTTACCACGATGCCGGGTTCCTGTTACAGGATGGCGCTGTGGTCATCGCCGCCATCACCAGTTGCACCAATACCTCGAATCCCAGCGTGATCATGGCGGCCGGCCTGCTGGCCCGCAAGGCCATCGCCCGTGGCCTGCGGGTAAAACCCTGGGTCAAGACCTCGCTGGCGCCGGGCTCGCGGGTGGTGACCGACTATCTGCGGGAAGCCGGCCTGCTGCCGGCGCTGGAGGAGCTGGGCTTCAATGTGGTGGGCTACGGCTGCACCACCTGCATCGGCAATTCCGGTCCCCTGCCCGAACCCATCAGTCAGGCCATTCACGCCGGTGAACTGGCGGTAGCGGCAGTGCTGTCGGGCAATCGCAATTTCGAAGGCCGGATCCATCCCGAAGTCAGGATGAATTTCCTCGCCTCGCCGCCGCTGGTGGTGGCCTACGCCCTGGCGGGCACGATGACTGTCGAACTGGAGCGGGAGCCTTTGGGTCTCGATCCCCAGGGGCAGGCGGTCTTTCTCAAGGACATCTGGCCCTCGCAGCACGAGATTCAACTGACGGTGCTGGGCGCCCTGACCCAGGAGATGTTTCTGAAGAATTATGCCAGGGTATTTCAGGGCGACGAGCGCTGGGCCGCCCTGCCGGCGCCGGCAGGGAATCGCTACCACTGGCGCCGCGATTCCACCTATATCCAGCATCCGCCCTACTTTATCGGCATGAGCCGCGAGCCGGAGGAGATCCAGCCTGTCCGCGGCGCCCGGGTGCTGGCCGTGCTCGGCGATTCTATCACCACCGATCATATCTCCCCGGCGGGCGCCATCAAGGTGGACAGCCCGGCGGGGCGTTATTTGTTGGAGCAGGGTGTCAGTCCGCAGGATTTCAACTCCTATGGCTCCCGCCGCGGCAATCACGAGGTGATGGTGCGTGGCACCTTCGCCAATGTCCGGCTGCGCAACGAACTGGCGCCCGGCGCCGAGGGCGGCTGGACCCGGCACCAGCCATCCGAGGTGCAGATGTTTATCTACGATGCCGCCATGCGTTATCAGGAAGAAGGCGTACCGCTGCTGGTGATCGCCGGCAAGGAATACGGCGCCGGCTCCAGCCGTGACTGGGCCGCCAAGGGCACGCGCCTGCTGGGCGTGCGGGCGGTGCTTGCCGAGAGCTACGAGCGCATCCATCGTTCCAATCTGGTCGGCATGGGCGTCCTGCCCTTGCAGTTCCGGGAAGGCGAAGATCGCAAGATGCTGGAACTGACCGGCAGAGAGAGTTATGTCATCGAGGGACTGGAGCCGGGCGCCAAACGGGTTATCATGGTGGCCACGGCGCCCGACGGTCGGGAAATCCGCTTCCAGGCGCAGGTGCGCATCGATACGCCCAAGGAATGGGAGTATTACCGGCATGGCGGGATTTTGCATTATGTGCTTAGGGACTTGGCGGAATCCCCGTAGGTCGGGTTAGACGCTGTATAAAAACTCCCTCCCCCCTTGTGGGGGAGGGTTAGGGTGAGGGTGTAAGTTTTGGAGTAAAGATAATGGCGAAGGTTAACAAGTCGGAAACAGTCCCGGCGGAAATGCGGGACAGGTTCGATGAAATTGTCAAAATAACCAATGAGTTTTGCGGAAAATATCTGAATAAGGAATACGCCCAACTCATTCGATTTGCAACGGCGGCACTGTGCCGAAAACGCCCTTCACCTTTAGTAAGTGGTGAAGCAAAAACCTGGGCTTGTGGTATCACTCACGCTATGGGTATGGTGAATTTTCTTTCTGACAAAAGTCAGAAACCTCACATACAATCTTCCGAATTATGCCAGAAATTCGGTGTGAGCGTCTCTTCGGGACAGGCCAAGTCGAAAATCGTTCGTGATGCTCTGAAAATGTCGCAGTTCGATCCAAACTGGTGCCTGCCAAGTAAATTGGAAAGTAACCCACTGGCGTGGATGATTACAGTTAATGGTTTTATCATGGATGCTCGAAGTGCGCCGAGAGAAGTGCAGGAAATAGCCTATCAAAAAGGCTTGATACCCTATATTCCGAATGATGAGAACAAATAGGGTCGTAGGGCGCAATAGCGAAGCGTATTGCGCCGCATGCAAGGGCGCCAACCAAGTGGCCAGCTAGCCAGATGGGTATGCTGCGTACCTTATACCAAGTCTCAGCCGTGATTATCGTTTCGGCCAGCACCCTCCTTTGCATCGCTATCAATTTTGGCAAGCTGGCTCTCCTGTAGATTGCTATGACCGAAACGATTATCATGGCCGGAGGAACCTGGATTGGGCTTCGCAAGCTTCGCTCCATCCAGGCTACGCCGCGGCTCACACCAGCAGCTAACGCCGCCCCTTGCCCGCCGCGATCCGCAGCCGCAAGGCATGCAGCTTGATAAAGCCTTCCGCGTCCTTCTGGTTATAGGCGCCGGCGTCCTCCTCGAAGGTGGCGATATTCTGATCGAACAGGCTGTCGTCGGACTTGCGGCCCACCACCATCACATTGCCCTTGTACAGCTTCAACCGCACGGTGCCGTTTACCGGCATCTGGGAGGCGTCGATCAATTCCTGCAACAGCTTGCGTTCCGGACTCCACCAGTAACCGTTGTAAATCAGGCTGGCGTAACGCGGCATCAATTCATCTTTGAGATGCGCCACTTCCCGGTCCAGCGTGATCGATTCGATGGCCCGATGGGCGCGCAACATGATGGCGCCGCCAGGGGTTTCGTAGCAACCCCGCGATTTCATCCCGACATAACGGTTCTCCACGATATCCGTCCGGCCGATGCCGTTCTCGGCGCCCAATTGATTTAACCGGGTCATCGCCTGAGCCGGACTCATGGCCTCGCCATCGACAGCGACGATGTCGCCCTGACTGTAGTCCAATTCGATAGTGGTCGGCTTATCCGGCGCTTTTTCCGGAGGGACCGTCCACAGCCACATATCTTCTTCCGGTTCGGCCCAGGGGTCTTCCAGCACCACCCCTTCATAGGAAATATGCAGCAGGTTGGCGTCCATGGAATAGGGTGATTTCTTGCCGCGCTTTTTCTCGATCGGAATGCTGTGTCGCTCGGCATAAGCCAGCAGCTTTTCACGGGACATCAGATCCCACTCCCGCCAAGGGGCGATGATCTTGACCCCCGGCATCAGGGCGTAGGCGCCCAGTTCGAAGCGCACCTGATCGTTACCCTTGCCGGTGGCGCCGTGCGAAATGGCGTCGGCGCCGCTGCTGTGGGCGATTTCCACCAGCCGCTTGGCGATCAGCGGACGGGCGATGGAGGTGCCCAACAGATATTCGCCTTCGTAAATCGCATTGGCGCGAAACATCGGGAAGACGAAATCACGGGCGAATTCCTCCCGCAAATCTTCGATATAGATGGACTTGACGCCCAACGCCTCGGCCTTGGCGCGCGCCGGCTCCAAATCTTCCGCCTGACCGATATCGGCGGTAAAGGTGATGACTTCGCACCGATAGGTCTCCTGCAGCCATTTCAGGATGACCGAGGTATCCAGTCCGCCGGAATAGGCCAGCACGACTTTTTTGATTTCTGACATGGGGTTTCTCGTAGGCAGGTAAGTCATTGAGGGATAGGCTGTCTACTATCGTTCACGCGGCTGCCTGGGGCTCCGCTCGCTCGCTTGGGGCGCGACGCGCCAATGCAGCCTGCCGCCGGGCGGCGTAAAGGAGAGGATGGTGTCGTCAGCCTCCGTCCGCACCGGCGCCGGCTCGACGCTCCCGCCTCGTTCCAGGACGATAGAGTCGGCGTTGGCTGGCAGGCCGTAAAAGCGTGGGCCGTTGAGGCTGGCGAACGCTTCCAACCGGTCGAGCGCACCCGCCGCGTCGAAAATCCCGGCATAGAGGTCGAGCGCCGTGGCGGCGGTAAAAATACCGGCGCAGCCACAGGCGCTTTCCTTGGCCGTGACCGGATGTGGCGCCGAGTCGGTGCCCAGAAAAAAGGCCGCATGCCCCGAGGTCGCCGCGTCGATCAGCGCCAGGCGGTGTCGTTCCCGCTTGGCGACGGGCAGGCAGTAATGATGCGGGCGCAGGCCGCCCTTGAAAATATCGCTGCGGTTGAGAAACAGGTGATGCGCCGTGATCGTGGCGCCCAACCTGCCGTCATCCGCCTGGGCTTTCACGAAGTCCACGGCGTCACTCGTCGTGACATGCTCGAACACGATTTTCAGCGCCGGGAAAGCAGCCAGCAGCGGCGTCAGTATCCGGTCGATAAAGATGTTCTCACGGTCGAAAATATCCACATCGGCCTCTGTTACCTCGCCATGGATCAGGAGCGGCATGCCCATCGCCTGCATGCGCTCCAGCACCGGGTAAATCTTGCGGATGTCGGTGACTCCAAGTTCGGAATGGGTGGTCGCATTGGCGGGATAAAGCTTGGCGGCGGTAAGCACGCCGTCGTGGAACCCATGTTCGATATCCTTCGCATCCGTCGCATCGGTCAGATAAGCTGTCATTAAGGGTTGAAACTGCATGCCGGCTGGAAGGGCCTTCATGATCTCATCGCGATAAGCGCGGGCGTGCGCCGTATGAGTGACAGGAGGCCTGAGATTGGGCATGACAATGGCGCGTCCGAAAACAGCGGCGGTCAGTGGCAGCACGGCGCGTAGGATGGCGCCGTCACGCAGATGGAGATGCCAGTCGTCAGGGCGGCGTAGCGTCAGGCGGACAGGAGCAGTGGCAGGCACAGGTTTCATGACGGATCAGTGCGCGTGCTCAGGTGTAATAAAACGATTCCTTGTAATTCTTCGTCTGCCAGTTGCCCTACATCACAGAGTTCATAGTGGACTACCGGAATGTAAGCCTCCAGCCCTGCAGCCGCCTCGAACAGTCGGCGCAAGGGCACGACCCGCCAGCGTCGCCGACCATGGTACAGCACCAGCGGAATCACCGGCGTCAAGCGCCGCTTTTTCTGCTGCCGTTCCTGCCGCCAGATTTCCACCAGGTAATTCAGTAGCTGCCACTCCAGCCAGGGGTCAGGATAGCTCTTGTGCTCCAGCAAGACATAGACCAACGCTTGACCGCCGCCTTGCAAACGCACCTGATAGAGCAGGTCCGAGAGATGTTCCCGCAGCGCATCATCGATGAACGAGTCCTTCCGCAGTCGCAGCGACCCCGGCGCCAGCCGACTGGCAATGGCTGGCGGTAAATAGCGGCTGAGGAAATCCCAGGCGACTTCCTCCCGCGCCCAGACTTCCCGAACAAATTTGTCATGTGGATTGGTCAGGTCAGCGGTCGTTCGATTTGATTTCTTCTTCATAAGCAAAGTGTTGTCTGATGATTTTCCAGGTCGTGGTCGTGCATGTCGGATATATTCTGGGGCCAACCTACCGGGCTTGGCTATCATACCGCCACATCAACCCCAGCGTAGGGTACGCACCGCGTACCCTCATTCCTTGCATAAGACTGGTAACACGCCATACCGGGCAAGGCCCGGAAAAGGTACGCACTGCGTACCCTACCGGGCTTGCGCTCCAGCCACGTGTCGTACCGACGGCCCAGCTTAGGGGGGATGGTAAGCATGTCATGATATCCGGAAGCTGTTTATCTTGCGGTAGGTAATGATAAACAGACAGCCAACGGTCGTGAAGCAGGCGTTCTTGCTCAATCGTGACTTTTTATTAAAATTTATTAAGACATTGATATAGAATAAAATTTAAAAAAATCTCATCGGTTTGTTGCAGAAAAACAACTTTTTAAGGCAACCCGCTACCGTCAACCGAGAATTTTTGCTTGACAGGTGACGGGGGATGATGGTGAGATAAATAGAACTGTTCAATCACTGGTTCTTTCCGACAGCCTATGGATAAGCTAATGAAAAAAATGACAAAATCACAAAAATTGGCTAAAGTGCGCGGCTACGGTCGCGTACACGCATAACATGCGTTGATGCGTGTACGCGACCGTAGCCGCGCCCGTTCGTTAAGGATTTTTGTGATTTTGTCAATTTTTCAAAGATAAAATTCCACAGGCTGCGGAAGAACCAGGGGATCAAGCTGACGAGCGGCAGGGAAGGTGGTTATTGAAGGGTCCCCATTCTTTGGACCGTTCAGCGTCATGGTAGACCTTGAAGTTCTAATTGCCGCTCGCAGCTTATCCCCTATCGTTAGGGCGGGTGGGTTTTTCTCTCCACCCCGACCGACTGTTGGGGTGGTAAAAATCGGCGGGTGGGGTGCGATAAGAGCACCCGGTCGGTAGCGACGTGAACCCCGTTGTGCTCTGTTTCAAGGCAGGGCGGCGGTTCGGAAACGGTGAGTTTCTGAAAACCACGTTCGCCCTAACTGAACGCTGCAGCCGACCGTGCTACGCCGGCGGCTGAGCTTAGAGCGTTAGACAACAACTATTGCCTTCTTTATTGAACCTGTTAAGCAAGGTGGTCTAGCAATGAGTGAGGTTTCTGTAAAGAAGTTGTCGGACAGTATATCTACACCTATTGTAAGGGCATATAAAGCTGGAGGTTATGGGCTCACCTTTTTAACTGTAGGTAGCTTATTTCTTCTGATAGCTGCTATTTTCAATTTAGATAATTGGCCGAGATATTTACTCGCTGGAGTTGGTATTCTTTTGATATTCCCAGTTCTTATTCTATTTTATTTTAAAGATATAAAAAAGCTTAGCGAACTAAACAAAAATATAAAGAGCAATAAGGATATGATAGACACTGTACAAAACACAGCTATTGAAATGACAGAGTTAGCAAATAATCTTCAAGCTCTCGCATTTAAGTATGCTAACGAAGTTGCAGAAGTTATGACATCTGTTTATAAATATGTTCAAGTGACCACAGAAGTTCGCGACAACGTAAAAGATGTCATACATAATCCCTTGTTAGCAAAAGTACCTGGAGTTGCCCAACTTAAGAAAATTGTGGACAATGAACAAATTGATATTGTTAAGGATAAAATGACTATAGCCAATGATCTTTCGCAATCTATTGTAACTACAACAAAAGCATCTAAAGAGATCATTGCTGATATTAAAAAAGCTTTAATAAACTCAAATCCAGAACCTCTTAAAAGATATAGCATTTATATTCAAAAGATGAATACTGATACCACTAATCTTCTTCAGAGATAGCCCGGTAGCCCGGTAGGGTGGGCAAACGGCTCTATCGTTTACCTACGCTAAACCACAAGAAACCGCTACAATGTTCCCAACAACCAACCACGGACAACCGACATGGCGACCCTAACAATCGATATACCCGACGATGTGAAAGACCGTTGTGAGAAAATCTTTGTCGGCCAAGCCATCGAAGAAATGCTTGCCCGGCTGTTGCGGGAAGCTTTGGAGCAGGAAACCCTGCGTCGCCGCGCCGAAGCCGTCGATAGGCTGTTGGCTCGGCGGGCAGCTACAAAGCCAGTCAGTGCGGAGGAAGTCCAGGCCGCCCGCTTGGCAGGACGGCCATGAGCCAGTATGTCTTGGACGCGAGCGTGATTGTCAAATGGCTGATTCCCGAAAACCCCGACGAACACAACGTAGCGGAGGCTTTAGCTTTGCTGTCTGCTTTGCGGGCAGGTACAATAGTTATGCGGCAGCCTTTCCATTGGTTAGCCGAAGTCGCGGCGGTCGGTGTTCGCCTCAAGCCAGACACGATTGTCGATGACATTGCAGATTTGCAGGAATTGGGCATAATTTCCGTGGCCGAAACTCAACCATTATGGAAGATCGCGTGTTCTCTAGCGATACGCCTTAACCATCACCTCTTCGATACCCTTTACCATACCGTGGCTTTGCACTCAGGCGCTTTGTTGATAACCGCTGATGAACAGTATTTTCGGAAAGCCAAAGACATAGGCAATATCCAATTACTGTCCGATTATCAGCCAGGGTAGCTCGGATGGATTTGGCGAAATTTAGGAAAAAGAAGCCAGGCTCGATTTATTCCGATAGCCCTAACAAAAGCATGCAGCCGACGCGCTACGCGCGCGGCTGATGCTGAACGTTAGGCTCAACATCCCCAGAAGGTAACTGGCAAGACAACTGGCCACCCATTATTTTGTTGAAAAACCGAAAAAATGATCCTGTAATCCGGTACGCATCCTTGGTGTAGTGAAAAGTGATCGTTATGGGAGTTCTCTACTGCAGGACTACTATATGCCTCTAGGTGAAACCGAGGAGATAGATGTTTTAGGCAAATGGTGGGTGCCGGGAAGAGATCAGCCACATCATCCCGGCGTACTACTTGTTTCAAAAGATGAACGTCCCTGTCTAAAGCTATTCGATAATCTGGGCTTCCTCACGAAGCCAGAAAACGGCATCTACACAGACCGTAGCTTTAATGAGTTCTTTCCGATCATCTGCGGAAGGACCGAACTCGGCCCCGCGACTCTCATTAACTTCCAGAAAAACCAAGCCGACTTCTTGATATTTGATGCACTGTTTGAGTCAGAAGACGAAGCCCGCTTCCGCCGAATTCGGTTGCAGTTTCAGCATTTTTCGGAGTGGCTAAGGCAGATTATCGTTGATCGTACCATCACATTCTGGAAGGACGATAAGGGGAAGCCCATTGGAAATGAGCTAGTTTACAAGTATCGCTCGCTCCCAGAAGAGACCTTTTTGGCTAATGACTTAGAATTCAAGATATTGTTTGGGCTCAACACTCAGGGAGGTATTTTAACGCCCGTTACATTAACTCCGATGGCGTATCTCGATATTGCTGCGAACGCTCCAAAATCGGTCATTGAGTGGTGGCTTGATATTATTCGCCCCATGCGCGATTTGTTCTCTCTCGCAATGGATAGGCCCATTGATATATCCCGATTTAGCGTTTTTGACGAACGCGAGACAACGAAACCCAAAGAATGCAGAGTTTACTTCAAGGGAAGAAAAACAAAGGAAAATGACAAAGAACTGATTGTTGAGGATACGCTGTTCGCAAAAACAGACATCGAGGGGGGTAGTTTGGGGCCACTTGTGAACAACTGGTTCCGCATAATCAAAGATATTCCTATGGTTTGTAACCTATACTCCTCGGTGACAAGCATTAGAGAACAGTATCTCGAAGAAGAATTTTTAAGCTTAGCGCAAGCGGCCGAGCTATATCATAGGTCACGTTTCAACAACGCCATCCTGCCCCGGGATGAATGGAGAGATAGAACCAGACGCATTATTGACGCGGTACCCGAAAGTGAAAGGGAATGGCTCCGCGAAAAGCTAACGTGGTCTAATTCCCCGACGCTACAAAACCGCCTTGAAGAACTGCTGGAAGCGTTAGAGCCGACAACATCGTTACTTGTCGCCGATAAAGTAGGCTTTGCGACGACAGTAAAACATACGAGAAACTACTTCACTCACTGGGATGGCAAGCAACAAAAAAAAGCCGCTACACACTCGGACCTTTATTTCGTCAGCACGACGCTGATGCATCTGATTGCTGCATGCCTTTTGATTGAATTAGGCTTCGCCTCCAACAAAGTCGCCCAGCTATTTGCAAGGAATCACCGTATTCATAATTTCCGCTGGAATTCGGACAATCCGGTAAGCCCCAAACCGGGGCAAGTCGGCGAGTCCGCATTTTATTCGATCCGCGTTGCAACAGATTCTGAGAAGGAGGAGTAAAATCATTTTGCAACTATTGCAGAGATGGCCAAAGCCCAACACGGCGCTCCAGCGGACGCGCCAAAGGCGCGCGCCGCTGAGCTTAGTCGTTAGGCACTCGCACGTTGAGATAAGAAGCGATGATTATCGAGATTGAACGGGAAGAGGATGGTCGCTGGATAGCCGGCGTAGCCTGGATGGAGCGGAGCTTGCGAAGCGTAATCCAGGTTCCTCCGGCTGGCCGAAATGATGATCTGGACCTTCTGGCAGGAAGTCAAACAAGTCATGAACGAGAAAGGGCTCCCCCATGACTTATTAAGATTGGTACTGTTGGCGAATTTATGGCCTGGACGCAGCAGGTCATTCGCGACCCGGCGGTAGCGAAAGGCGCTCCGAAATACTGGTTCGATTCTGAGGAAACCGCGTTACAGGCAGACACGGGGGGTGTTTCGGCGGAAGCGTTGGTGAAACTGCTATCGCCGGAGAATCTGGCCATTCTCCAGGCCATCGGCCGGGAAAGACAGGCGCCAAGTCACGGAGCAACGGTTATTAGTCCCCTCTCATAAAAATTAATCAAAAAGTGAACTCCATCTGTTGCTTGTCAATAGATTCGGGCATGTTTTCTGAATCTTCCATTGTGCCTGTCCCAACAAGGACGTGTTCAGCTATTTCCTCCAGCTTTGATTGTTGTTGCAGCAAAGTATCAATTGCTCTCGCGGCTGAAACCACTGGACCCATAGCGGCAATAAACTGGCTGAAAATAACAATCCGCCGATCATTCCGCGAAAGTTTTAGACCAGCGCCTGTAAGCCGGCACAGTTTTTGGGTAGACTGTTGTGTTGCTTCGGCAAGAGCCTGCGATGGCTCCAAGGCAGTACGAGAATCATGTTCCCTTTTTTTACAAACCAGTATTACATCGAGTTGAATCGGTTCTTTAGCTTGAGATTTGGGCACAGCCACAGACATCTCCGATTTAACAGGATGGGTGTTAATAACCGAAAAACCCGCCCCAACGACGGCTTCCAGCAGAGATATCCAGCCTTCCGCCCGCGAATGGTGATAGGTAAACACCAGTAAACCATTGTCTTTCAACACCCGATGGCACTCACTGAAAACAGCAAGAAGCTTGGCGGCGAACGCGTTCGCATCGGTATCCTGTACCTCGTATGGATGGCGGGTGGTTGGTGTGTCATTAATAAAGCCCCTTGGATGCAGGCGCTGCCAGGCGTGGAAAAAATCCGCCAATTCAGAGTAATGGACGTTATCGAAAAACGGCGGGTCTGTGACAATAAAATCGACACAACCATCCGGCAGGCCGGTTTCATCGGAACTGCCACATGAAAGATAGATACCACGCGGCTTGAAATCCCTTTGTGTCGGCCAAGCGTTTTCCACACAGCCGGAAAAAGGGGCACTGGCAAGTTGATGCTTGGTCGAACTGTTGAATGCTACCTCGAAAGGAGCGTTACGATAAGCCACAGCACGCATCAAACGGGTTTTGAACAGATTTGAGAATGACCCGGAACTTTTCGGCGTACCCCATACGTTGGCTTCGATAGGGGTACGTTCCGGTTTGAGAATGTGATGGGCGAACATGTGCCGGACGGCGCCAGTACCTTCGCCTTTGTAGGAAGCAAATAAATTATTGAACTCCAGCACACCCGAGAAGAGCAAGAGTACAGCATCTCTTGTCGGAACATCCGATAAATCGGCTATTGCCTCCTGCAACCAACCCAGGACAAGCAATTGCCGATCATTGAAGAAATCACGCCAGTTACAATAATTATAGCCGAGCGCTTGGCGAGTATTAAATCCATCTGTTAATACAGTCTCAGGCAGGCGAATAGCACCTCGTCTTAATTCGTCCTGAAGGAGCGCGGAACATTCATTATAAGCCTGGATATCAGTCGGTGTAGCAGGCAGATAGCGCTTTTTTCCTTCCGATGTCAATAAGAGTTTACCGTAGAGCCGGTGTACAGGCGGTTTGCCAGAAGCGCGCACCGCCTCGGCAATCGAAAAAGTATGAGTACAGACGGAACAGGTTGCTTTAGTGCCAGAGGCAGGCCCAACGTGCGGATCAAATTCCAGTTGACAGGAACGGCAGTGTACGTGCTTATCGTGATTCAGTGCCGGGAAAAGATCACCGCAACGAGGACAACAGACTTGAATTTCGGGTTTGCGGTCGGGGTAGGCGTTACGCGCGATGATTCGGGTGGGAAAGAGGTCTACACCGGCAGCACAATGCGGACATTTTATTTGTTTGACCCAAAAATAGTACAGGGCGTCACAATACCGCCCATGCTCATCCATAGATTGGTACAGATCCCTAATGCGCACGCCAACCGTAGCGGCGAGTTGCAAAAAGGCCTTTTGCAAGCGGTTGCGGTCAAGCGGACCCAGTGCGACACGCACGCTTTCGCAAGCTACAGAATTGATGTCACGCCCCAAGGCAATGCAGCCTAGCTTATGCGCCTCGCCGACTGTAGTGCCACTGCCCATGAAAGGGTCGAAGATAGAGACTCCTGAGAAATCCTGCTTGTGATAGAAAGTCTCTTCCAGGTTGCCATCCTCCGGCAGAAGGCAGCCCAGTATAATGCCCCGGAAGACGGAGCCAAGCCGCTTGGCCCACCATTTATGAACGTGATAGACCGGTCGATAGATCTCCTTACGCCAGCTCTCCTTTTCTGCGATTACCGATAGAAATTCGAATGGGAATGCGTCTGTTTCAATTAGTCGCAGTGGGTTAAGCTGAGAGATGTTTTTATCCCTGTTTGCCATCATCGATTTTGCCGTCTGAAATATTATCACGCATCATAACGGGTTCAACGGATGCGTCTTGCAAGCGCCATGCGTGGAAAACGTGTTCTTTGCCAGCAAATGGATTAGGGGCTGTTTCAGGTATCAAGGTATTGTGCCTGAGATCAAAATGGTAGCCTATAATCAAATTATCCGCTTCTTTACGGATAAGTATGCCGATTTGCTGAAAACCGACCGTTACCGGAAAATCTTCAGGAAGAATTAGCGTCTGAGTATGCGCCACTCCGGAAACCAGACCGAAAGGTGTCAAGGCAACATACATCTTTCGATCCCGGATCATGATATCCCCGTAGCTGCCAAACCCCTTGATGCTTTTGTTCTTATGAACATAATCATGGTCGGCGTTCAGGAAATCACCATGGCAAATCACCAGATCCAACACTGGATAAGTATCACCATCGGGTATAGCGGGATAACGTCCAAAAATATAGAAGATAGTCCGTCCATTGTGGTTACCGGAGGGAACCTGACTATTGCTGTCATAGCTGACTTCACGGCCTGGATAGGCCAATCCTTTGACTTCGTAACCTTCAGCGAAGTGAACCATCCGAAAATCAGGATAGCTATTGCGTCCACCCACTTCATAATTAAAGCCCGCTTCTTCAAAGCGAGCGCGAACCCAATTCTGAAAATGAAATTCTTTGTCCAGCCTGCTCTCGCGATGGACAAGTTTGCCTTCGTGGATTGCATTGACGCACTGGCTGAAAAAGTCTAGAACTGTCGAGTTAACGGACATAAATTATCAAGCCAGCCTGTTCAAGTAAGCAGGTATACGCAGCCGCAAGGCATGCAGCTTGATGAAGCCTTCCGCGTCCTTCTGGTTGTAGGCGCCAGCGTCTTCCTCGAAAAATCCCGGCATAGAGTTCGAGTGCCGTGGCGGCGGTAAAGATGCCGGCGCAGCCACAGGCGCTTTCCTTGGCCGTGACCGGCTGGCAAGGCCCTCATGATCTCATCCCGGTAAGTACGGGCGTGTACCATAGAAGTGACAGGAGGCTTGAGATTGGGCATGACAATGGCGCGTCCGAAAACAGCGGCGGTCAGCGGCAGCACAGCGCGTAATATGGCGCCGTCGCGCAGATGGAGATGCCAGTCGTCGGGGCGGCGTAGCGTCAGGCGGACAGGGGCAGCGGCAGGCACAGGTTTCATCGCGGATTAAAAGTCATGGGTTGGCAGCGCATTTTATGGTACAAGGTATTCGATCCGCCACCAGCGGCGCACCGGGCAGCCCCCAAGGCAATATGAGATGACGCCATGAACATCACAGGACAGCACATCCTCTCCAGTTCGCAGTTCGATTTGCCCCTGCTGGATCACCTGTATCGACTCGCCGACACTCTCGTCCCGGTGGCGCGTGGCCAGATGACCACGGCTGTCCTGCGTGGCGCCGTCTTGGGCAGCATCTTTTTCGAGCCCAGCACCCGCACCCGTCTCAGTTTCGACACGGCATTCATGCGACTCGGTGGATCGGTGTCCCATACTACCGGCGTGGAGTTCTCCTCGATCGTCAAAGGCGAGTCACTGGAGGATACGGCGCGCGTCGTCGGCGGCTACACGGACGTACTGGTCGTGCGTCATTTCGAGGAGGAGGCCATCTACAGCTTCGCCTCCTCCACCAACATTCCCGTCATCAATGGCGGCAACGGCGCGGGCGAACATCCGACCCAGGCCCTGCTGGACCTCTATACCGTCCGCTCCGAATTCAAGCGCCTGAACAAGCACGTCGATGGCTGCCGGGTCGCCATGGTGGGTGATCTGCGCTATGGCCGCACCATCCACTCGCTCGTGCGGTTGCTGTCGCTGTATCGGAATTTAACCTTCGTGATGCTGTCGCCCAAGGGGCTGGAGATTCCGCGCGACTTCATCGACGCTGCCCGCGAGCGTGGGCACGAGTTGATCGAAACCAATGATCTGAATCAAGGCTTGGCCGGCTGCGACCTCATCTATGCCACCCGCATTCAGATCGAGCGTATGTCGGAAAGCGAAAAGGCCGCCAACAAAGGTGTCAATTTCCGGATCGAGAAATCGATCCTGGCCAGCGTATGCCGGGATGACGCCATCATCATGCATCCCCTGCCGCGCGACAGCCGTCCGGGAGCTAACGATCTGAGCAACGATATCGACGGCGATCCCAGACTTGCGATCTTCCGGCAGGCCGATGCCGGTATTCCCGTCCGCATGGCGCTGTTCTGCATGGTTTTGGGCGTAGAAGACCAGGTGAAGGACTCCCTGCAACCGGCCACATGGTGGCGACCCGAGTATATCGGCCCCAACGATGCTTCGTTCTACCGCATGCGGTGACGCAATGCGGCAGGGCAAAATATCGACTTGTACGATTGAATTGACCACGTAAGACCGGTACCGTGGCATACCGGGCAAAGCCCGGAAAAGGTACGCAATGCGTACCTACCTGGCTGTTGACCTTACTGGGAGGAACCCATGGCGACCTAACCGAAGAGGCTGTTCACCTCGGCGATGTCGAAATGCTCGGGATCAAACTCCCCGCCGACCCAATCGAGCATTTCCTCATGCTCGGGATGCTTTGGATCACCGATGGCCTCCAGAAAGCCGGCATAGCCCCAGACGCCGCCACAATCCTCCGGGGGACAGGCGCGCTTGCCCGCCGTGCAGCGGGGCAGCGATACATTCGGGTCGTAGGGAAGCACCTTTTCGAGGATTATCTTGTGGTGCCAACTATCGCCAAAGTCATATTCATAGACCATGGCATCCTTTTCCTGCTTCAGCACCTCGCTCAGTTTCACCCGTGCTTCATTCTGCATGTCCTCAGAGAACTCGGGATCCGGCACACCATAAGACTGGTTTTTGGCGATGAACTGATGGAGGTGGGAATCCGTCCAGCCCATGGCGATTTGAAGGATATCGTGTAGTTTTGCCAGTGTGATCGTGCTAGGCACGAGCAGCCGGCGCCAGATCGGGGGCTTGCTGTCAGCCAGAGTCACCTTGATCTGGTAGGTGCTGGCTTGGGTTTTAGTGGCCATTCGTTCTTTCTCCAAAGGGTTACCATGAAAATCTTCGTGGGTTGGGTTACTGTGAAACTCCCCGTAGGTTGGGTTAGACGCGCCCTCTACCGAGCCAGGAAATAGCCGGGACGTTACGGGCGCGTCGTAACCCAACACCGAGGCTGTTCCAACCGGCCCTGCCGTCGTTAGCCGGTGAGAACGCCAGCGCTCCCAGAATTACTCTTCCAGTTTAATAGGAATCAGCGGCTCACCGTCCGCCGCCATAGCCTGCCAGAGTTCGCTGAAGGTCCGGCCCAGTACCGGATGGCGTCGTTCCCCGGCAAGTTCCGCCAGAGGTCGCAGCACGAAGGCATAGCGGGTAATTTCCTCGCGGGGAAGGCGCAGGCCGGGCTCCGCCAATACTATATCGTCGTACAGCAGCAGGTCCAGATCCAGCGAACGGTTGGAAAATTTCGGACCGTCGCGGTGTCTGCCATGAACTTCCTCAAACGCGTGCAGACTGGAGACCACTTGCCTTACATCCTCGTCGATGTCGAATTGCACCACCAGATTGAGGAAGTCGGCGCCGGTAAAGCCGACCGCTTTGCTGCGGTAGATGGTGGAAACCCGCAGGTAACCGAAGCGCTCGCGCAACGCGCGGAGACAGGAACGTACCTGCCGTTCCGGCTCGATGTTGCTGCCGACACTGACATAGACTTCGGCCATATCAAACCCGCTCGCCGCGTTCGATAATGATGCCGACCTCGCGGGAACCGCGCACCGCGCCGGGCTTGCTCAGGGTGAGCCGCAGCCAGGGCACCTCGAATTCGGTCATGACCAGTTCCGCGATGCGCTCACCCAGAGTTTCCACCAGAAAAAACTGGCTGTCGCCGACGAACTGAAGCAGGCGTTTGGCGACCGCCTTATAATTCAAGGTGTCCTCGATACCGTCGCTGGCCGCCGCCTTGCGGATATCCGTTCCCATTTCCAGGTCGATGCACACGGCCTGCTTGATCTGGCGCTCCCAGTCATAAATGCCGATTACGGTCTCGATACGCAGTTCACGAATGAAGATAATATCCACGCTGGATTCCGCCATTGAATGAAAAGAAATCTTAACTCCGACCCTGCACGCTGGAGCCGTCCACTATCCTTATGTCGATCGCCATCGTTTTGATTGTTTTCGGTTATCTGCTCGGTTCGATATCCACCGCCATTATCGTCTGTCGGGTGCTGGGTTTACCAGACCCACGTACCGAAGGATCCCGCAATCCGGGCGCCACCAATGTCCTCCGCTTCGGTGGCAAACAGGCCGCCGCGATCACCCTGGCCGGTGATTTTCTGAAGGGATTGATTCCCGTGTTGCTGGCGCAGGCCGTCGGCGCCGGCGCGCCGATATTGGACGCTACGGCGGTGGCGGCTTTTCTGGGCCATTTGTATCCCGTGTTCTTCGGCTTCGAAGGGGGCAAGGGCGTGGCGACCGCGCTTGGCGCCATCCTCGGCCTGTCGCCCTGGGTGGCCCTGGCGGCCCTGGCCACCTGGCTGTTCATGGCCTTCGTCGTCCGTATTTCCTCACTGTCGGCCTTGACGGCGGCGGCGCTGGCCCCGATCTATGGCTGGTGGTTCGGGTTGCCCGGCAGTTACCAGTTGGCCTTGTGGTTCATGGTGGCGTTGCTGATCTGGCGGCATCGTTCCAATATCCGCAATCTGCTGGCGGGCACGGAGGACAAGATAGGCACCGACGACAAGCCCTGAGACCATTACGTTATTTCGCGGAAAAAAAGATATCGCCGTACCAGGCGGTGGCCGCCTGGCGGCTGTTATCGGTATCGGTCATGAGGGCGACGGCGTCGATCTGCTTGATATCATCGCCGAACAGGCGCTTGAAATCCGCCCGCACATCGCGCTTTTCGCTGAACCAGTCCTTGCTGTTGCCGGAACGTAGGGCGATGGTTTTGACGTTGCCGGTGAACGCATTGTCCCAGGTGCTGCCGACCGGCTGGTTGCTGGACCAGACATACACCAGAGAGCGGGTTTTCCAGAAGGCGATACCGCCGGAGACGACCACATAGACCCGGGCTGGATAGTCATCGCCCGCCTTGGTGTGCTCGTCGACGCCGTTCAGTACATTGTTGACCCGCCAGGACCAGTTGAGATAGGGCGTGCGTTCCAGATCGACGGCGATCTCGCGATACAGCCCGGAAGCCGTGGCCTTGCTGTCCGCCTGCAAGACCCGGCGGCCGTCCTGCTGCACCAGTTGATACCGGGTTTCGCCGGCGAAGGATTTGGCCTTCCAGTCCTGCAACTCGCCGGCGGAGAACTGCCCTATCGGCAGGGTCATCGGCGCGGCCAGCAGCAGACTTATCCAGCCCAGCAGTAGCACTCTCAAAGCGGTTTTCATCGTTTTGTCTCCACGGGTTCGAACAAGCTGTCCAGTAGCTCGGGATCATCGAAATGCCGTCGCCCGATGAAGGCGGTGGCGTGGCGACCGCGTTCGCGCATGGCGCCGGGGGAGGGAACGCCCATCGGCCACAGTAGCCAGCGTTCGGAACGCTCGGTTCCCGCCACCAGCCCATCCGAACCGAACAGACTGCGTCTTCGGTCGCCATTGGATACGGCATAGAGCGCCTGATAATCTTCCCAGGCATAGCTACTCCCGGAAGCTGTGTCAGCATACATTCTTTGAATGTAATGGTTGCCGGAACTGAGCCGAATGACCAGGCGTTTTTCAGCAGATAGCGCCGGCGCCGCTTGCGGGACCAGCGGCGGTTCCGGCAACTCCAACGCCGCCGGGTGCAACCTGAGCGCACCGGAAGGGAAGAACTGATGATAGCAGCCGCAGGCGTGAATGGAGTCGTATACCAGCGGTCGACCATCGGGAGCCAGGGTGACCCGCCAGATCACGCCATCCAGCGGACCGGCCAGGATGTCCAGTGGACCGCTGGCGGGACGTTCGCTGAACCAGATGAGATAGTTCAATTGCAGCAGTGTCTGATTCTGCCAGCGGGTATAGGAAGGATAGCGATAGACCACGGAGTTGGCGCTGTTGACGCCGGGCTTGCCGTCGGCCTGCCAGTAAGGAACGCCAGGCAGATCATAAGTTCCGGCCACGTCGATTTCCCAGACCGGTGCATAGGCGGCGAACAGGGCGGCGAGTTGCCGGGTGTCGGGAGTAGGGATGCCCAGCGCATCCTGAGGCAGTCGGGTTGCCGGCAACGGCCCGCTGGATTCCTCCGGCGGGCGGAAACGGCGTAACCGGCCCTGCACTGGCAAGGCAGCCAGGGGCTGGGCGAAGGTCTGATAGGTTTCGCGATGCCAGCGGGCCACGCCGAAACTGATGGGCAGGGAACTCAGCGGATATAAACCCAGTATTTGCCGCCAGGTGAGGTAATCAGGTGGTACGATGGCGCGTTCCCGTAAAGCGGCAAAGCGTTTGGGGTCGGCCAGGTCCGCGGTTTGCAGTTGCCGCGAGCAACTCTGTAGGGCAGCCGGCAGGGTGGTCGCTACGGTCTGCCTCGCTGTCAGTTCCTCCATAACTGGCGGTGGTAACGAGGCCAACTCGATCGGTCGCGCGGCCTGATCGAGTTCCGCCAGTCGCGCCAGCCAGGCGGCGCGTTGCGCCGGATTTAAGGACTGTTCGCGATAGCTGGCCAGAGAGCGATTGACCCGCAGATAGGGAAAGCCTTCGATTCGGGCTGGCGAGGAGGGCGAGTAACCTTGTTCGGCCACAACCCGATCGACGGTTTCATACAGCGCCAGACAGCGCGCCGCGTCGGGGTCCGCCGGCGGACGCAACGGCGTGACGGCGCAGGCGACCAGCAGCAAGCAGAGGATAAGAGCGATCGGGTTGCGCATGGCTAATCCTGGGAGCGCCGGCGTCCTCGCCGGCAACCCTTTAGGATTGGGGTCGAGCAACAGGACCGACGCCGGTCGGGCAACTTCCAGCAGAGTTTTTAAATCGGCATGGTGAGCAGTGTGCATGATTGTGGCTATAACGGTTAAAATCCTTAGCGGAATCATACGACAATTTGGGGGGTGGGGGTGACGGTGATGGGGGTGGGAGTTGCGCGGCTACCCACCACCCTGCAATGTCTGGATAATCATTAGCGGAGCTATAGTTAAGAGAACTGTCCCGCCTTAAGTTGGTAGCCGAGATTTATAATGACTCATTTGATTCTGTACGGTACCACCGACTGCCATCTGTGTGAAGAAGCCCAGAGGGTGATCTATCAGGCGCTGGGCGTCCGATTGGATGTTATTGAAATCGCCGATGATCCCGATCTGCTGGCGCGTTACAGCCTCCGCATTCCTGTACTTCGGCATGCCGCTGCTACCGGCGCCGAGCTCGATTGGCCTTTCGGAGCCTCGGACGCGCGACAGTTTTCTGACCTACTCAATTGCACCCCGGCAACATTGGATATTCCCGGCGACTGGGAGTATCCTTTGCAGGACGCGGACGGCGGTCGCCAGGACCAGCTTGGAATGGCCTTCAGGGAGGGGACCCGGCTCAGCCGGGAGCAGGATTTTACAGGCCGATAAGCCCGCTTGCGGCAACCGCCACCGGGTCATAACCTTTAAGAATAAACCATTATGACGCTCTGCCCACGGCTCGCATAGCTCTGCGCGCAGCAGCGCCCAAAGAGTGAGTCCATGTCAACACCAATCCTCAGTAGAACTTTGTTGAGTCTTGCCGTGGCGGGGATCGTGGCGTACAGCGATTCAGGTCAGGCAGGTGGTTTCCAAATCACCGAAGTATGCGCCAAATGCCAGGGTGTGAGAAATGCCGGCATGGCCGCATCCAGCGTCGACGGCGCCGGAGCGCTGTATTTCAATCCCGCCAGCATGAGCCGGCTTCAGGGTGGGGAAGTCGACGCCAACCTGCATTACATCGATCCCCGCTTCCAGTTCAAAAACAAAGGCTCCACCAACGCCTTCGGGGACAGTCCCCCGCCGTTCTCCAGATTCGCCGCTCCCGCCACTACCGGCCAGTACGACGATGGCGGCGAGGGCGCGGTGGTGCCCACTTTCTTTATCAGCCAGCGGATCAACGAGCAATGGTCGACCGGCCTGGGCATCAACATTCCCTACGGTCTGGCCACCGACTACAGCAAGAACTGGGTAGGCCGTTACAACGCCCTGGAATCGCACCTGAAGACGGTCAATATCAACCCGGCGGTCTCCTACCGGTTCAACGAACAGTTTTCCATCGGCGCCGGCTTCAACGCCATGCAGGGCGACGCCCGGCTGACCAACGCGCTGGACTACGGCACCATCGCTTTCCTGAAAAGATACCCCGCCACTCCCTCCTCGCGGCAATACGATGGCCTCAGCAAACTGACCGCTGAAGGCTGGGGTTATGGCTGGAACGCCGGCCTGCTGTTCGAGCCCCGTCCCGGCACCCGCCTCGGCCTCGCGTATCGTTCCCAGACCAATATTAAAGGGGACGGGGACCTCCGGATCCGGGGCAACCCCAACTTTGCTACAGCTCCCGGCGCGCTGCGAGCCTTGTCGGTATCGCAAAAACTGGGGGCCAACGTCAACCTCAACCTGCCGGCGACGCTGATACTGGGCGCCTCTCATGAACTCACCGACCGCTGGGCGATAATGGCGGGCACTACCTGGACCGACTGGAGCGCATTCAAGGAGATCAGGGTCAATTACGAACATGGCGCCAAGCCCGACTCGGTACAGCCGGAAAATTGGCAAGATACCTGGCGCACCGCCATCGGTACCAGTTACAAGTTAGACGATGAATGGACCTTGCGCGGCGGTTTCGAATTCGACCCCACTCCGGTCAAGACCAAATACCGCACCCCGCGAATTCCGGACGAAGACCGCTACTGGTTCGTGGTAGGCTTCGGCTATGAACCCACCAAGACCTTCGGCATCGACTTTGCCTATACTTATTTATTTACCCCCAGCTACGATATCAACGATACCGAGGTGAGCACCAGCCGACTGGCTAATGGCGCCCCGGTCGGCAATACGGTCAACGGTAAATACGAAGCGGATTCCAGCATCTTCAGCCTCCAGGGTACCTGGAGATTTTGAGTATTTCAGTACGGCGCCCGGCGTCACGGCCGCTACGGCAGGGTGGATCGGGCAAGCACCGGATCCACCCTGCCGCTTGCCGTTGACAGGACGTGTGTTAACCCTTAACGTGCAACCCTGTCCCGGATTGAGTCCCCCCTGATTGACAAAGCTGGTACACTATAGAATTCGCCTTAAATGAGAACCGCTGGCAACTCAGCCGACTCCAAAGCAGTTACGACTCCACGGGTGTCTCCACACCTTCCAAGCAAACCCACGAGGAGAGAACAACGCTATGAGCAAGTACGTACATAAGGTGGCCATTCTGGGCGCCGGCGTCATGGGCGCCCAGATCGCCGCCCATCTGGCCAGCGCCGATGTCGAGGTCATACTCTTCGATCTGCCCGATAAAGGCGATAACAAGAATGCCATCGTGGACAAGGCCGTCAAGGGCATGGAGAAGATGAGACCCGCGCCGGCGGGTGCGAAGGACCGACTGAAACTGATCGAGCGCGGCAACTACGACCAGAATCTGGAAGCGTTGCGGAGTTGCGACCTGATCATCGAGGCCATCGCCGAACGGCTGGATTGGAAAGAAGGCTTGTACGCCCGGGTCGCCCCCTATATCAACGACGAGGCGATCTTCGCCACCAACACCTCCGGCATCGGCATCGACGTGCTGGCCAAAGCCATGCCCGAGGGACTGCGCAGCCGTTTCTGCGGCATTCACTTCTTCAATCCGCCCCGCTATATGGCCCTGGTGGAGTTGATTCCGGGCAGCGCCACCGACCTCTCCTTTATGGACAAGCTGGAAACCTTCCTGGTCACCACCCTGGGCAAGGGCGTGATCCGCGCCAAGGACAGCCCCAACTTTATCGCCAACCGGCTGGGCGTGTTCAACATCCAGGCCACCATTTACCACGCGGCGCAACTGGGGTTGGGCTTCGATATCGCAGACGGTTTAACCGGTAAAGCCATCGGTCGCGCTTCCACCGCCACCTTCCGCACCACCGATCTGGTCGGTCTGGACACCGTGGCCAACATCCTGAACAAGTCCGCCGAGGTGCTCACCAGCGACCCCTGGCAAAAGTATTATCATGTGCCCGCCTGGTTGCAGGGTCTGGTCGACAAGGGCATGCTGGGTAACAAGACCAGGGGCGGTATCTATCGCACGGGCGCTTCCAAAAAAGACCGTCTGGTGCTGGACGCCAACACCGGTGAATTCGTCCCCGTCAGCAAAGACCTCGATCTTGAAGTCAAGGAAATCCTGGCCAAGGAGAACCTGGGCGAACGCTTTGCGGCCCTGCGCACCGCCACCTCGCCTCAGGCCAAGTTCCTGTGGGCCATTCACCGCGATATGTGGCACTACGCGGCCGTGATGCTGGATAAAATCGCCGACACCGCCCGCGATGCCGATTTCGCCATGCGCTGGGGTTACGGCTGGAGCCAGGGCCTGTTCGAGGTCTGGCAGGCCGCCGGCTGGAAACAGGTGGCCGGCTGGATTGCCGAAGACATCGCCGCCGGCAAGACCATGTCCGATACCCCGCTGCCCGGCTGGGTGATGGAGATCGACGCCGTGCACAAGCCGGAAGGCTCCTGGTCGCCGGCGGCCAAAGCCTATCGTGGCCGTTCCACCCTGCCGGTCTACAAGCGCCAGTACTATCCCGAGCGGGTGCTGGGCGAAGCGGCGCCGGATATGGGTCATACCCTGGAGGGCAGCGAGTTGGATTTCGTCAAGTATGGGGTGCTGGACAAAGCGGCGCCGGATATGGGTCATACCCTGTACGAGAACGAAGGCGCCCGGGTCTGGACCCAGGGCGACGATATCGCCATCATCAGCTTCAAGACCAAGATGCACGCGGTCGGCGAAACGGTCATCGAGGCCCTTAACAAGGCCATGGACATCGCCGAGGAGAAGTTCGCCGGTCTGGTCATCTGGCAAACCGAAATACCCTTCTGCGTCGGCGCCGATCTGGAAGGGCTGGCCCCGGTCGTGATGCAGGCCGAATGGAAGCAGTTGGAACAGGTGGTGTCCAGCTTCCAGGACGTCAACTCCCGGCTGCGGCATTCCTTCATTCCCGTAGTCGCGGCGGTACAGGGCATGGCCCTGGGCGGCGGTTGTGAAATCGCCATGCAGTGCGACCGAACGGTCGCCGCGCTGGAAAGTTATATGGGTCTGGTGGAAATCGGCGTCGGCCTGATGCCCGGCGGCGGCGGCTGTATGGAATTCGCCAGGCGGATTTCCGAGGCGGTCCCCGACAACAATTTCAATCCCTTCCTGTTCAAGGCTTTCCAGAACGTGGCGACGGCCAAGGTGGCCACCAGCGCGCAGGAGGCCCAGGATCTCGGTTTCCTGCGGCCCAGCGACATCGTCGTGTTCAACCCGAACGAGATCCTGTATGTCGCCAAGGCGACGGCCCGCGGTCTGGCGGAAGCCGGCTACCGGCCGCCGCTGCGCAAGCCGGTCAAGGTGGCCGGACGGATCGGCGTCGCCACCATCGAGATGGGCATGGTCAACATGCTGGAAGGGCATTTCATGTCGGAGCACGATTACTTTATCGCCCGCAAGATCGCCATGGCTATCTGCGGCGGCGATATCGAACCCAACTCCGAAGTGCCCGAGTCCTGGCTGCTGAAGCTGGAGCGCGACGCCTTCGTCGAGCTGGCCGCCCATCCGAAGAGCCAGGAGCGCGCCATCCACATGCTGCAGACCGGCAAGCCGCTGCGTAACTAAGCCAAGGTTCATGAACTTTCGCCGGGCGCGAGTTCTCCTGGCCTGCCGGCTCAGGAAGTGCGCCCCGCAACAGAATTCGTGATCACAGGAGAATCTTAAAGATGAGCAAGCAAATTCAAGACGCCTATATCGTCGCCGCTTTTCGCACTCCGGTGGGCCGGTCGCGTGGCATGTTCCGCAACACCCGTCCCGATGACCTGCTGGCCCACTGCATCCGCGGCGTGGTCAACAGCGTACCGCAATTGAATCCCGCTGAAATCGAGGACGTGATCGGCGGCTGTTCACTGCCGGAAGGCGAACAGGGTTTGAACGTGGCCCGCACCTCCGCGCTGCTGGCAGGTCTGCCGGTGGATGTGCCCGGTTTCGCCCTTAACCGTTTCTGTTCCTCCGGCGTGCAGGCCGTCGCTCTGGCGGCGGACCGGATTCGTCTGGGCGATGCCGAGGTCATGATCGGCTGCGGCACCGAGAGCATGAGCCTGGTGCCGATGCCGGGCGGGCGGCTGGCGGTCAACCCCAAGGTCTTCGAGATGCCCGGCCTGCGCGGCCTCGCTTTCGGCATGGGCGCCACCGCCGAAGAGGTGGCGAAGCGCTGGAACATTTCCCGTGCGGATCAGGATGCCTTCAGCGTGGAGAGCAACCGCCGCGCCCTGGAAGCCATCAAAACCGGCGAGTTCAAGGATGAAATTCTGCCCTACGAGATCGAAGAGCATCTGCTCTCGCCCGACGGCCAGTCGGTTCAGGTCGTCAGGCGCCTGGTCGATACCGACGAGGGGCCGCGTCCCAGCACGCTGGAAAGCGTCGGCAAGCTGAAGACGGTGTTCGACGCCAAAGGCTCCGTCACCGCCGGCAACAGCTCCCAGATGAGCGACGGCGCCGGCGCGGTGCTGCTGATGAGCGAGCGCAAGGTCAAGGAACTGGGCGTGACGCCGCTGGCCCGCTTCGTCTGCTTCGCCGTCACCGGCTGTCCGCCGGAAATCATGGGCATCGGCCCGATCAAGGCCATTCCCAGGGCGTTGGAGATGGCGGGGCTGAAGAAGGAGGATATGGATTGGATCGAACTGAACGAAGCCTTCGCTTCGCAGAGTCTGGCGGTCATCCGCGAACTCGGTTTGGATATGGCCAAAGTCAACCCGCTGGGCGGCGCAATCGCCCTGGGCCATCCGCTGGGCGCCACCGGCGCTATCCGTACCGCCACGGTGGTACATGCGCTGAAGCGCCATAATCTGCGCTACGGCATGGTCACCATGTGCATGGCCAGCGGCATGGGCGCGGCCGGCATTTTCGAGCGCGTTTAATAGTAAAGTCGCTCAGGGCGGCGGTGACGCCGCCCCTTTTTATTCAGGCTTTCCCTGTCCCCCTGCATACCAACCATAGTGAGGGTTTTATGAGAGATGTCGTGATTGTTTCCGCCTGTCGGACTGCTGTCGGCGCTTTCGGCGGCGCATTGAAAGACGTCAATATCGGACAGTTGGCCAGCACCGTGCTGAAAGAAGCTGTCAACCGCGCCAAGATCGATCCTGTTATCATCGACGACGTGCGGATGGGCTCCTGCCTGGAGCATCCGAATGCGCTGAATGTCGCCCGGGTCGGCGCCCTGCTGGCGGGCATTCCCAATTCCGTGCCGGCGGTTACGGTCAACCGCGTTTGCATTTCCGGGATGGAAGCGGTGTTATCGGGCGCGGCCATGATCCAGGCTGAGGTGGCCGATGTCATTCTGGCCGGCGGCGTCGAACACATGTCCGGCGCCCCTTATGCCGTGCTGGACGCCCGCTGGGGCTGCCGCTTGCAGGATACCGGCTTTATCGACACGATGATTCATGCGCTGTACGCCGGTTCCCACCTGGTGCCTGGCACCGAGGGCAGCCCGGTCGAGGACAGCGCGCTGGGCCAAGCCTTCAAAGGTAAACCCTACATCATGGGCATTACCGCGGAATGGATCGTGCAAATGCTGGGACTGACCCGGCAGGAGGTCGATGAGGTCGCGCTGCGTAGCCATAACAACGTCGAGCGGGCGACCAAGGAAGGGGATTTCAAGGAGGAAATCGTGGCGGTGGAGATTCCGCAGCGGAAGAAGCCGCCGATCATTTTCGACAAGGACGAGCACTTCCGCCCCGGCCTGACCATGGACGATCTGACCAAACTGCCCTCGGCCTTTATTCCCAAGACCGGCGTGGTCACGGCGGGTAACGCCTCCGGCATCAACGATGGCGCCAGCGCGATGGTCATCATGTCGGCGGATAAGGCCAGGGAACTGGGCATCAAGCCGATCGCCCGGATTCGTTCCGTCGGTCGCGGCGCCTGCCATCCGGCGATCATGGGTTTGAGTCCGGTGCCGGCGGTGCACGATCTGTTCAAGCGTGACGGCAAGCTGAAGATGGAAGACTTCGAGCTGATCGAGCTGAACGAAGCCTTCGCCGCGCAGTACCTGGGTTGCGAAAAGCAACTGGGCCTGAACCGGGAAATCACCAATGTGAACGGTTCCGGTGTCGGTCTGGGTCACCCGGTCGGTTCGACCGGCTGCCGCATCATGGTGACCTTGCTCTATGCGATGAAGAAGCGCGGCAAGACCTTGGGACTGGCCACCATCTGCGGTGGAGGTGGCGTCTCCATGGCCTGCGCGATCGAGATGCTGTAGTCCTTAGCCTGATCTTTTCAGGCTAACGAATCGTGGGATAATCAATGCCTGCCAGTCGCCTAATGGAACGGCGGCTGGCGGGCATGCTTATGTTCTCCTTACCGACGGTAAATTGTCAGTTTTGCGGAGTGATTGTAATATCAAGCTAATATGCATAAATCAGCAAAGCTGATCACACTACTTTTTGCATTAACCATAGCCGTAATCAATGCGACAGGCTATGTCTCCTATGCGGCCGAGTTACAAAAATTCTCCAATGTGAAGTTAATTGACCATCGATCCAACGATGGAGATAGCTTCTTCTTGGAGGCCGATGGAAAAACGCTGCATGTCAGGCTTTATTTTGTCGACTGTCCTGAAACTTCCGCAAATTCGAAGGTCGATGCCCAGAGGATACAGGAGCAAGCACGCTATTTCGGACTGCCTGATGCTACCCGTATTGTTTATTTTGGCAATGAAGCCAAGGCCTTCGTCCAGAATATCCTGACTGGAAATTTTACCCTACATACGAGTTTTGCAACTGCGCCAGGAAGGTCTTCTCAAGGTCGGATCTATGGTTTCATCACTACAGCCAGCGGCGATGATTTAGCCACTCTGCTCGTCAAGAATGGTTTTGCACGGACTCATGGCATAGGCCGGGAAACACCGGACAATACACCACGTGATGAAATGATTAAAAGACTCAGTGACCTTGAATTAGCGGCCATCTTGAAAAAGGTCGGTATCTGGTCGGAGAGCGATCCTGACCAAATCGCCCAACTCCGCGCTAAGCAACGTGATCAAGACCGTATATTGAGAGAGTTACAGGGCGAGATTAAAAAAAGCCAAGTTTCATCGAATATAATTGATATCAATAAAGCCAGTGAGACTGAACTTCAGTCTATTAACGGTATCGGTCCTGTGCTTGCTGGTAGAATCATCGCTGGACGTCCTTATAAAAATGTCGAGGAATTATTGAATGTCAGCGGTATTGGTCCCAAGACACTTGAAAAGATTCGACCCTACATTACCGTCGAGCAACAGTAATATAAAAGGCGCAATTAGTAGGTTGGGGTGACGAAGGAACCCCAACATTTGAACTCCGCCACCCAATTTGAACCGCAGATTGACGCAGATTAAAGGATTACACAGATGAAAAGATAGCATTGATGAATCTATAGTCACGCTAATTGAGGTCAGCAACATTGCAATGGCGCCCAGAAAAAGCAACTCAGTGAAAACCCAACAATCCCAGGCAAAATAACAAACCATAAACCAACTGGAATTGCGCCGTGGCCGCCAGCAGCCGGTTGAACACCGGTCCGGGGGGTTCCATACCAAACCGTCCGACCAGCTTGAGCGCCCAGGGCAGCACCAGCAGGGGCGGCAACCAGGCAAACCCGCCGAAACCCAGCACCTGAAACAACGGCAGCAACGCCAGGGGCAACAGCATCAACAGCTTATACTCGATCTGACTGGCGCGGCGGCCCAGCCGCACCGCCAGGGTGTTCTTGCCCACCTGCCGGTCGTTATCCATATCCCGATAGTTGTTGACGACCAGCACCGCCGCCGCCGGCATGCCCAATAGCGCGCCAGCCAGCACCGCTCCGCCGCTCAGCCTGCCGGTTTGCAGATAATAACTTCCCGTCACCGCCGCCAGACCGAAAAACAACCAGACGAACAGCTCCCCCAGGCTGCTGTAGGCCACCGGCCGCGGTCCACCGGTATAGGCCAGTCCCGCGGCGATGGCCGCCAGCCCGATCCCCACAATCGGCCAGCCGCCTACCCAGACCAGGTAGCAGCCGCAGAGCAGCGCGGCGCCGAAGCAGAGCGCGGCGCCCCGCTTGACCTGGGCCGCACTCAACCAGCCTTGGGCCGTGACCCGCGCCGGCCCCAGTCGGGTAGCGCTGCAATCGGCGCCCCGCTCGAAATCGGCGGCGTCGTTATGGAGATTGGTGCCGATCTGAATCAGGCCGGCGGCCAGCAGGGTCACCCCCATGACCAGCCAGTCCAGGGTACCCCGATCGATCCAGGCCAGAGTGCAACCTACCAGCACCGGCACGACTGCAACACTCAGGGTTTTGGGACGAATGGCAAGCAGCCAGTATTTCAGCATGGTGGGAAACAGGGATTGTTCAGGGTAGTTATCCAGGGGCCTAACTTTGACCTAACCGCGGCTGGCCAGTCAACTGCTAGGATCGGCGCAGTTCATTCCACTGTGCTATTGTTTATCGATCCATCCAAGCCTTTTTTAACCTGTGGAGAAATGACTGAATGAGTAAAATCACTGTCGAAGCGCGTGATCACATCCTGCTGATCGGCCTGAACCGGCCGGAAAAACGTAATGCCTTCGATCTGGATATGTACCGCGATCTGGGCGCCGCCTATGGCCAGTTGCAGCGCGATCCCGAGTTGCGCTGCGGGGTCCTGTTCGCCCAGGGCGATCACTTTACCGCCGGTCTGGATCTGGTCCAATGGGCTCCCTGCTTCGCCCAGGGCCGTTTTCCCGAATTGCCGGAAGGTGCGATCGAGCCGCTGGGTCTGGACGAAGACAATCGCCTGAGCAAACCCCTGGTCATGGCAGTACAGGGGATCTGCTTCACGATCGGCATCGAGCTGCTGCTCGCCACCGATATCCGGGTCGCCGCCGCCGATCTCCGTCTGGGCCAGATCGAAATCAGGCGTGGCATCTATCCGGTGGGCGGCGGCACGGTACGGATGATCCAGGAGATCGGCTGGGGTAACGCCATGCGTTACCTGCTGACCGCGGACGAGATTCCCGCCGCCGAGGCCCTGCGGCTGGGACTGGTGCAGGAAGTCGCCGAGCCGGGCAGTCAACTGGAACGGGCCCTGGCCATCGCCGCCACCGTCGCCGCGCAGGCGCCGTTGGGGGTACAGGCCACGCTGAAATCGGCCCGCATCGCCCGGATACAAGGCGACAAGGCGGCGTTGGCCCGGTTGCTCCCCGACTTGATGCCCATCATGCAGAGCGAGGATGTCAAAGAAGGGGTGCAGGCGTTTGTCGAAAGGCGTACCGCCCAATTCAAGGGACGCTGACAGCCAGGCTGCCGTTCGCAAGCTACTCACCCGATTCGTGGCGGATACTGCCTGTCCGTACCGACTACAATTTCAGCGGCCGGACAATAATTTTTGCCGGATCAAACCTTTGCCGATTCCGACAAAGAATGCGCGCGCGCCTCTTCCGCCCGGCGGGAAGAAAACCAGCGCCTGTAATTTAGAGTACAATAGTTCTCGAACCTTGTGGCCAGGACTTCACCCTTACACTCCAGGAGGCCAAGAGAAGCATCCATGTCAACCCTGTCTGCACACCAGCTCCAGCATTGCAAGCAGAGCCTGGAGGAACGCTTCAGGCAACTGCGCGAGGAAATCCGCCAGGAATTGCTCAACTCGGAGGATCCTGATTATCAGCAACTCGCGACCACCGTCCACGATACCGAGGAAGAATCGGTTGCCGATTTGCTGCTCGATCTCAATCTGGCCGATATCGACCGACATGTAAAGGAAATCCGTCAGGTCGAAGCCGCCCAGAACCGGATCGAGGCAGGCAATTACGGGATCTGCATAGACTGCGGTGTCGCTATCCCGCCGCCGCGGCTGGAGGCCAATCCGGCGGCCGCGCGCTGCATCGGGTGTCAGACCCTGTACGAGCGCCAGTATGCCCAGCCGGGGCATGCGAGCCTCTAGGACAGGCTGTCGCTGGGCGTCCGCCAGTTGCCGGATGGCGGTTGGCTGGCCCAATGCGTGGTGGATGTCTGAGCGACAACCAGAGGGGAGGCGCCGCTATAGACACCTCACTGTTTAGCCGAGCCGGGGATTTTAGATGGGAAATCCCGCCGCACGGGAAGATGCGCGTTCCGGCCGTTATCTATGCCGACGAGGCTTTGATCCAGGCCATGGATGAAAAAGTCTATGAACAGCTCACCCATGTCGCCACCCTGCCCGGCATCGTCGAGGCCGCTTTCGCCATGCCCGATGCTCACTGGGGTTATGGCTTTCCGATCGGCGGGGTGGCCGCTTTCGACCCGGCGGCAGGAGGCGTCGTATCCGCCGGAGGGGTAGGTTTCGATATTTCCTGCGGGGTCCGCACCCTGCATACCGGTATCCGTCGGGACGACGTCGAGGCGGTAGATCCAGCCATGGGAAAGCTGACCGCGTTGTATTTCCGCAATCACGTTTGGAGAGACGAGAACGATGCAACTGCCATTACAAATCACCTTCCGTCATATTCAGCCCTCGGCTGCCGTGGAGGCCAGAATTCGGCAGGAAGCCGCCAAGCTGGAAAAATTCTTTGAAAAGATCATAAGTTGCCGGGTCATCGTAGAAGCCCCCCATAGACATCACAATCAGGGCAATCTCTTCCATGTGCGCATCGACCTTGCCGTACCCCAGGAAGAGCTGGTAGTCAGCCGCGAGCATCACGATGAACACGCCCATGAAGATGCCTATGTGGTCATACGCGATGCCTTCAACGCGCTGCACCGGCAATTGGAAGACTACGTCCGTCGGCGCCGGGGCGATGTAAAAGCCCACGCCAATCAGACGGGCTTACCACCCGGCGGCTGATCGTCCTGTTTCCATCTGTCCTTGCCGTCAGATCTTTTTGTAGGAGCGCGCCTCGCCGCGATCGACCCGATAGCACCACGGGTGCGGCCAGTGATCGCGGCGAGGGCGCCGCTCCCACAGTTTGTTCCTGTTGTAACCGTTCAGACCCCTCTCCCCGACCCTCCCCCACAAGGGGGGAGGGAGTTATTGCAAAACAGCTACTTAGCGTATTCCCCCTCCCCTTGTGGGAGGGGGTTAGGGGGAGGGGGGTGAACGCTTACTTCCTGTTAACTTTATACCTATACCCGGCCTTGTAAAGAGGGCTGGGGTGGGGGGAGATAGCCATGGAATGGTTCTGGCTGGCTCTGACGTGCGCCTTCAGTCTGGCTACGGCGGACGCCCTCACCAAGAAATACCTGGGCGATTACACCGCTCCGGAGTTGGCGCTGGTCCGTTTTGTCGGCACCGGCCTGTTGCTATCCCCTTTGCTGCTATGGCGACCGCCGCCGTCGCTGCCGGCGGTCGCCTGGGCATGGATTGCCCTCGCCGTCCCGCTGGAAATTCTGGCCATGCTGCTCTACCTGCGGGCCATCCGTGACAGCCCGCTGGCCCTGAGCCTCCCCTATCTGGCGTTCACGCCGGCGCTGACCACCCTGACGGGATATCTCATTCTGGGCGAACGGGTCTCCGGCAAAGGGCTGGGCGGTATTCTATTGGTCGTGGCGGGCGCCTACCTGCTCAATCTGGAAGCCGGCGCCGGTCGAAGCCGGCGCGCCTGGCTGGCGCCATTACAGGCGATCGGGCGGGAGCCGGGCTCCCGCCTGATGCTGCTGGTAGCGGCCATTTACAGCCTGACTTCGGTGGTGGGTAAAAAACTGCTGGCTTTTATTCCGGTCCCGGCTTTCGGTCCGTTTTACTATGCCCTGGTGGGCGGTCTCACCCTCGTATTGTTTTCCTGCAAGCAGCCGGGCATCGGCCGGGTGCTATGGCGCCGGCCCGGTCCGCAGTTAGCGATCGCCGTCCTGCTGAGCGCCATGGTGATCACCCATTTTCTGGCCATTTCCCAGGTAGAGGCGGCTTATATGATCGCCGTCAAGCGCACCAGCCTGCTGTTCGGAATCGGTTACGGCGCCCTGTGGTTCGGTGAAAAACAGCTGGCTCGGCATTTGCTGGCAGGTGCGGTGATGTTGTTCGGGGTGACGCTGTTGGCTTTATGAGGCGGTGGTGCTACAGCCGCTCGGGTAAATGCCGCCGAATATCCTCGGCGCTCTGCTGGACCAGGTTTTTGTCAATTTCCTGGGACACCAGCGCAACCACCCGATCGGACAGGTTTTGCCGTAAATGGCCCAGAAATTTGGGCGCCGCCACCAGCACCAGCCTGGCGAACTGATTGTCGCTCTGTCCGTTTTCCAGATGCCCGGCGACCTGCCGGGCAAACTTCAGCGCCTCGTTTTCTTTCGGATCGATATTCTGCTCCATGGCATGGCGGCCGCCCAGACCACTGCTGTCGAAAGCGCGACCAGGCAGGTCGGAAGTCAGCTCGTGCGCATGCAGGCGGCCTTCAGGATGGGCCAGCGAGGCCAGTTCCTGGAGCGGCCCGTGGGCACTTTCAGCCTTGAAGATTCGCGCGCGACTGCTGTCGGCAACCACCACCCAGGTAATGTTAGGCATGATGTCTCCTTATTTCAATGCTATAGTTTGATCGGAGTTGTCATTTTACTGCCAAACCAACGGCAGGGGCGATAAAGATGAAGGGAGGGGTGTAATCCACTTTGGCAGCCCGTAGGTTAGGGTGACGAAGAAACCCCAACGTAATCTCACATATAAAATGTTGGGGTTCGTTCGTCACCTGAACCTACGCGGGATTAATTATGAGATTTTATTCACGTGAGCGCGCAACAAATTTAGTCCAAGCTTGGCCTATTGATCTCCGCCACCAGGGCGGGTATCTCCTCGGGCAGAAGGGGCTTGCTGAACAGAAATCCTTGAATTTCCTTACAACCTTCGGTTTTAAGGAAAGCCAATTGGTCAGCGGTTTCGACTCCTTCGGCGGTAACCTCTAATCCCATGCGATCGGCCATGGCAATCACGGCCATAGTAATCGCCGCATCATTCGAATCCGATGTAACATTGGCAACAAAGGATCGATCGATCTTTAATCGATCGATTGGAAAACGCTTCAGAGTACTGAGACTGGAATAACCGGTCCCAAAATCGTCGATAGCCAGATGAATTCCCATTTCCTTGAGCGAACGTAGGATTTCAACGGTAACCTTATGATCCTTCATCAGCAGGCTCTCGGTGATTTCCAATTCGAGAGAGCCAGCCTCAAGCGAGGTCTCTTGTAGAACCTGGGCAATCAGATTGGGCAGGTAGGGTTGCAAGAATTGGCGTGCCGACAGGTTAACTGCGATCCGTGGTATTGACACCCCCGATTTCTGCCAGGTTTTGATTTGAGCGCAGGCAGTACGTAATACCCATTCGCCTATGGGCAGAATCAGCCCATTCTCCTCGGCAAGGGGTATAAATACTTCTGGTGATATTCTTCCCAATATCTCATTATCCCATCGCAGCAGCGCTTCGACACCGACGATATGGTTATTAATAATATTGGTCTGGGGTTGATAGACCAGGAAGAATTCACCACGTTCTAAAGCCCGATGCAGCTTCTCTTCCAAAGCCAGGCGTTGCTGCGCAGCTTCTCCCATGGATTCATGATAAAAATGGTAGCTGTTTTTTCCTAGCTTCTTGGCGCGATACATCGCCATATCGGCAGCCTTCAGAAGACTCTCAACATCCTGCCCATCCTGGGGAAAAAAGGAAATGCCAATACTTGTCGTGACGATTACCTCGTGCTCATCGAGCTTGAAAGGATGCTTAAAAGTCTCAAGAATTCTCTGGGCCACCAGAGTGACGTCCTCCACACATCGGATGTCCGACAATAATAAGGTAAATTCGTCACCTCCCAAGCGTGCAATGTTGTCGTCCCTGGTGTTGTAGCCAATCTGGGCCACATAATCCGTTGCCCGTACACATCTGAGCAGGCGCTCTGCCACTGCCTGAAGGAGCAAGTCACCCACCGAGTGTCCAAGGGTATCATTGATTTGCTTAAAATTGTCTAAGTCCAAAAAAAGAACGGCACAGGAAGAGTTATTCGCCAGGCAAATTGCTAAGGTATTATTAAGGCGGTCCTTAAAAGCTTCCCGATTAAAAAGGCTGGTAAGGCTATCACGATAGGCAAGGAAATGAGCTCTCTCTTCCATTTGCTTTAATTTTTTATTAATTTGATACATTTTTAATAAATGTCGAATATCTTGAATGAAGGCATCTTCATTCTCAATTGGTTTGGTCAGGTATTTATCCAATAACTTATTATTGATTGCCTCAATAGCAGAATCGAGTCCGGCGTAGCCAGTTAACAAAACCAGGATGGTTTCGGGTGAGAGCTGTTTTACTTCAGCCAGAAATTCGGTGCCTTTCATTTGTGGCATTCTTTGGTCTGTTATCACCATCGCAACAGACTGGTTCTCGGATAACAGATGGCGTAGAGTACTAAGAGCTTCCATGACGTTTCCCAGATATAAAACCTTATACCACACTTTATCCTGAGTGTCTACTGACACCTTCTCGGAAATAATAAAGCTCAATGACTTAAGAAAGTTAAGATCATCGTCTATACAGATTATATATTGTTCTTCTTCAGCCGAAGATGATTTTGTTATCAATAAATCATGGTTACTATCTATCATTGCATCAGTCCTACTCTGTCGATATGAGAAATTAAAAGCACTGTTGATAGGGATGGTAATTTAATTAATTTTACTAAAATTTTTCTCTATAACAGGTTCCCCTTTCAAAGGTAGCAGAACCTCGAAGATAGTTGGCCCTTGCAATTGCTTTACCCTAATAGTACCATTGTGTCTTCGTATAATGCCGGATACTATAGATAGGCCCAACCCGGTTCCTTTGCCGATATCTTTGGTAGTAAAAAAAGGATCGAAGATATTTCCTAACTTATTTTCAGGAATACCGATTCCATTATCTGACACTGTCACCATAATATGGTCATCGATAGTGCAGGAGGAAACGACAATTTGCCCTGCATAGTTGTCGCCCATTTCCACTATAGCATCGTATGCATTGTTCAAAAGATTAGTCCAGATCTGATGTATTTCACTGGTACACTGAATCAGCGGGATATCCGGATCTAAATCTGCTATTATGTTAACTTTATACTTTAATTTATTTCTTAAGAGAACCAAGGCAGTCTGAATGGATTCATTTACCTGAATCGGTTGAACCTTAGCTTTATCGAGGTAGGCATAATATTTAAGAGCACGGATAATTTCTTGTACTTTAGTGCAACTCGTTTCGGTAATTTTCACTCCCTGAATGATGATTCCTACCGCTTCTATAAGATGAAATAATGTTGGATTCCGAAAGCAGTCCAGGTATTTTTCGAGCTTGCTTGTATCAGTTAAGTTCAGATTTACCAGAGCCCGCGTCACCTCCCGCCAGTTATCGACTCCAGCTCGGCAAAGTAAATTTTCGATAGCCTGAATTTCTTTGAAAGAAGGAAAATTTTGTATACATGCAGGTAAGCTGACCAGTTCATGAAGGCACTCCACTGCAAGCGGAGTCGATGGATTTTCCTGTAGCAGAAAAGTATTAAATAAGTCAGGCAGGAGATTGGCTCGTTTTCCAATACTTCTGGATACATTACTGATTGCCCCAAGGGGCGTATTGATTTCGTGTGCTATGCCAGCCACCAATAAGCCCAGAGAGGCCATCTTTTCATTATGAACCAATTGGCTTTGAGTATTTTCAAGTTCTTTATACGCCCGATGTAACTCTTGAACTTTTTGCTCAAAGTTCTGAGAATGGTAAGCTTCCAGCGCCTGCTTCGACTTTTGGAGATCACCGGTCATCTGGTTGAAGGCTTGAGCCAATTGCCCGATTTCATCGCCGCGGTTATCATTCACCCGGATTTTATAATTACCGGCGGCAATTTCCCTGGTTATTCTTATAAGGTGCTCCAATCTTGGAAGTATGCTCCGGCGCAGCATAATGGTGATAAAGATCGAAGATATTATAACGGTGATAATAAAAATAAGTCCAATGCGGTAGTTGATAGCCGCTAAAGAGTTACGGATATCTTGGATAGAAATATCCAAAATAACGGCGGCATTGATCTTCGATCCTCGCAGAATGGGAGCAATTGAGTAGATCGCGAGATTATTTTCATCTAACTCTATAACCTTCACGGTAGGTTTTGCAATAGATAAGGCTTGAATGATATCGGGATCCTGAGTAGTCGTGGATACATAACCAGGTTCGGAATCAGCGATGTTAATAAGTTGACTGTCATAAAGTGAGATACGTTTTATGATCCTATAATAAGTTATATATTTACTGATAATCCCACCAGAAAGCGGATTTTCTCTACCCTGAAGATATTCATATTTAATATCGTGAACTATCGAGGTCGTTACTATATCGACGATAGTCTTTTTTTCCTGAATCATGTTCTGATACAGCATCTGTCGCAGCATTAGGGCAGCGACTATGGCGGCTATCGCCAAGGCTCCGGCTACCATGCATACCAGCTTGAACCGTAGGCCGATATGGAGCGTTGTCGGCATCGGGATTTCAAGCAGCAAGATGCGGCGGGATGCGGGTGACATCACTTGGATTACCATCTACTATGAAAGCGCGACGGTATTTTTCAATCCAAATGGAAACGTCGTTCAATCCACCCGGAGGGTAGTCGCCCCAGGGCTCGAACATGGATTCTATGGCTTGATCCACGTTTATGCAGATACGGGGAGCTCTCGAGTTTTGGATGAAAGCTTGAATCAAAGCTTCATCGGTGCTTAGCAATGAATCACTCAATGGGAATCGGTTTGACCGGAGCCAGTTCCAAACATGATGTTCGGCGGCAACAGGGGCGATCCAGATAGCGGGACCGAAGAGTCCATCGCGGACGATAGTATCATAGAGGTTAACGCCTTCCACCACGGCGGGCGTGAAATAGGCGCCTGCAACCTGGTTGCCACAAAGCACCTGTGCCGAGGCGGTTTCGCGTATTGTTTTGGCGAGTTGAGTCGCCTGTTGCCCGCTAAAAAGAGGTCCAACCTGAACTTCTGGCTCTAAAGGTTCCCCAACCCGGAGCCTTTGGAAGCTATCGACCAATCCCTCTCTGATATTATTATAAATGCTATCCTTGACGAGAATACCATTGATGGAGGTACAGGTCTCGCCATTGAAGCGCGTTCCGGCTGTCGTAATGATGCGAATGGCTTCATCTATTGGGAAGGTATCGTCCACATAAAGCATCCCATTTCCCTGGCCGTCTATAAGGCATTTTTTCCCGGCGGCAAAGGCTCTTGCTAGGATAGCCGGGGCGTATTGGCTACTCCCGATATAGTGAATAAGATCGACCTCATCAGACAGATAGCATGCCTCAAGGAAATCTTCCGCCAGGCTGTGGACGAAGGCGATACGGGAAATGGGAGGTTCACTTCGAGCGATCGCGTCGGCGAGTAGCACACTGGTGGACGTACTTTGCAACGGTGGGCGGAGGACTACCCGTGATCCCCCATAAAGAGCGGAGGCTATGATGATGACCCCTAAGCTAAGAGCGGCATTCTGAGGTAGGATGGCAGCCACGCAACGAGCGGGTTGCTGTAAGATACGCATGGTTCGCTGGGAGGTTCCAGAGTAGGAATGCGGAATGAGAGAGGCTGTTTTATTTTCTTTCGATAACTCCTTGGCATACGACTCGAAATCGGCGAGAAATTCGATTGCGCCATCGATGATTTCCATGCTGTCGCTGGCAATGAAGCCGGTTTCAAGGTAAGTGGCCTCGAAAAAGAGTTGTTTCTGAAGATTTATCTGATCCGCCAGACGCCGCAGAAATTTGAATACAGTGTCAAAATCCAGGTAATCGTGCTGGCTGTTCAAAGCCGAAATTGATTCTGTAATTTCGGATTTTGGAGCCAAATGTATGCGGGTGGTGGTTTTCCCAGTAACTGGTGATATGACTTCATATTCGATGGCCATTTATTGCTCTCTCTATAACAAGTCACAATGGAATATCACTGTTTAATTGTTTCAGCAGATTTCAGTTGACTGTCCAATTGATTATCGAATGCCTATCGATGCCTGCTGCGGATTCATAATTTTCCATTTTTCATAAATAGCTCTGAGTTCTCCATTTTCTTTCATACGTTTGAGTATGTTATTGATGGCGTCTCTAAGTGCAACTTGATTCTGTCGAAAGGCAATTATATAGAAACCTTCGCCAAAAGGTTCGCCGGTATTTTTTAATTTCAGATTAGTGATCCCATAAGCGTCCGCTATGATGGAATCAAGAACAACGGCATCAACTTTACCATTTTCCAGATCCTGGTAGCTATAAATAATTTCAGGATTGATTTTAACCAGAATTTGCGGAATACTCCTGAGTATATCTTCAGCGGCTGTTCCCGAGAGAGTTGCAACTGTTTTACCTTTTAGATCCTCCAATTTATTAATCCCTTGTGTCTCTTGTCTTACGGTAATCTGCTGTGCATATACGAAGTAGGGCTCTGAAAACATGACAATCTTGGCACGATCTTCCGTCCCTTCGATCCCATTCATGGCTATATCGAAATCACCTTTCTGAAGATCGGGTATCAAATTATCCCATGGATCGATTACCAATTCCGGCTTTACTCCTAACTGTTTAGCAATGTTGGCCGCGATATCGACCTCAAAACCAATATAGACACCAGGATTTTTAGGGTCCTCATAAACATAGGGCTCACCACCGACCACATCTGCTCCCCATCTGATGACACCCGATCGCTTTACACTTTCCAGCGAGTCATCGCTCACTATTTTATCGTTAATTGGCCCGTTATTGGGTTTGCAAGCCATTAATAAAAACAGGAGCAGTAGCGGAAGCACAGTAATCGTTTTCATAATCTACTACAGGCTGATTGAATTCGGTGTCAAGTTCACCCATGGGCTGGATTTGCTCAGCTTGAGTGCTAACTTGGTGTTTTCATCAATGCTATCGGAAGCACTGTTCGTATAAAAATCAAGGGCTATCTGAATTATCCGCAAATAATCGATGGGAAACAAGGTGAGCAATATACTAAGCCTCAGACCTTGCGGCTGGCCGAGTATCCGCCGGATAAATTGAACCACCTTGGTCGGCGCCTTGTGTTGATCTTTTAAATACTCGCCGATCCTGGCGTGGGTGTTTGCTTCCTCGGTTTGGTGTTCATCACGGACCGAAAGCACATGAACAATAATATCCCGCGCGGCCCTTGCGGTAGCGGTGTCCACGGTAGCCAGTGTCTGGAGATTTGGAAAGCCGATAAAGTGATCTTTATTGTAATAGAATTTGGCAAAGCGTTTTCCAAAAAAAGCCAGTATTTCTTCCGATGGGTGGGAAACACCTTCTGCTTGCATGCTCTCTCGCGCCGCGGTACGAATGGCATGTTTTGGAAGTTCCTTCTGAATATAGTCTATATAGCTGATTCCTGGTTGGATGTGAAATCTGTGGCAGAAGTGTTCCACAGACTCTTTAGTAATCTTGATATCCCGATTAAAATGTTCCAGGAATAATTTTTTCAAAATTATGGGAGGTAGAATTTTAATGAGATTATAAGATATTTCTTTATCTAACTGTACTACGCCATATTTTACAGGTACTGGGATGTTGCCGCCATAAAAATGTTTGGATACGAATTGAGCAACAACGAAAGTGCTTTTTGGTGCGAGATGAATTTTAGAGAAAGTCTCGACATCGATTTTGTAGAGATTCCATCGTGCTGGGCAATCGAGTTTCCAACCCAGCTTTCCCTGAAGCTCCTTGCTGTCATACCATCGATTCGTATTACAACGATTACATTCGAGTTGAACCTTGCCGTTCACTACCTGGTGAATATGGGTGGCATCCATATGGTGGCATTTAGGGCATTTCATGTGTAACAGATCATGAATAATGAGAGAATCAAATTCGCCTGCAATCGCCTCCTGAATTTGTGAATAGTTTTCAAGCGTAGTTTCAATAAATTGGTTGTAATATCCACTCCGATATGCTTGATAGGTATCCAGCATTACCGGATGGATATCAAGGTGATGTAAACGTTTGAGAAATGCGTCGCTAAAATGTTGGGAATAGCTCTCATGACACCCAAAAGGATCTGGAACTTCGGCGATTGGACAACCACAAAAATGTTCGAACTGTGCGAGCATTTTTTCGTCTTTATTCAATGCAATCCTTAGCTGGCTATATTTTAGGGGATCATAGCTGTCATTAATCAAATAAAGCAGACAATTCCCTTTAGACTGAGCGATTTGACTGCATATATAATCTCCGACGATAAACTCCCGGAGGCTTCGCTCATCGCCCAAGTATGCTGTTGTGAAGCCTGTCGCCACGATATGAGGGTACCTTTGGGAGGTCGGAACAACTAGAGAATTTATAGAAGTCATCTGGATCGTCCTGATTAAAAAGATAAATTTCTTTAGGGTGTAACCAGTCGAAGGTTGTGCATCGATCATCGATAGCTTATCGCGTGCTCGTGTACAGCACCGGTCTGCCGCCGACCGCTCCCTTCGCGAGCAAGCTCGCTGACAGGCAAGCGCGAACGACAGGTTGCGCCTGTTTCTTTACGATCGTTGTCTACGTTTACGTTTAGATATGGTGGTTGGCTTGATCCCCCTTATGAAACCTGGTTGCAAGAGGGTCCAGAGGGTAATTGCTTGAATAGAATAGCACTTCAATTGGTGTTCTTGCTAGCGCATTTTATATATATTTTTTATGTACATTTAGAGCGTATTCGAGAAGCGGCTGGAGCGCTGACCGGTTCGGCGGTATAAGGTGCTTGCGCCCGGTCTGGTTCTTGGTCTCGGGAAAGGCTGCGGGAGCGGGCCAGATGCCGCCCAGACGCCGTTATCGCCCGCGCCGGCTCGCTTCCGTGGTGATGGCCACCAACTTAAGGCGGGACAATCCGACCCTGGGAGCGCCGGCATCTTCGCCGGCCTCAGGGCATCGACGCCAGTCAACAGCCGGCAAAATGCCGGCGCTCCCAGGGAATCCCCGTAGGGGCGGTTCGCGAACCGCCC
>CAIMUS010000287.1 GCA_903844665.1 uncultured Pseudomonadota bacterium | reverse complement strand
TTTCATCCGCCGCGCCATTTCCACCTTGGAAAGCTGCTGCTGCTTCATCGCCTGGTCGATCTGCCAGGCCAGCACGTGCTTGATCGCGGTCTCCGTCGCCTCCTCCAGGCGTCCCTCTTCTTCCAGAAAGTCCTCCAGCGATGACCCGATGTGTGGATTGACGTTCATCGTAAAACCTCTTTGGTGGTCCGCCCATCACCGCAGTAGAAAATCGCCTTGTGCGGCGGTTCAGGCAGCGAGCCAAGCACCCGGTCGAGAGCGTCCAGCTTGTTGACCGCTCCGGCGAGGAGACGCGCCCGCTTGATAAGCAACCGCATGGCGGCTTGCTCCACTTCCTCTTCGGCATCCCCTCCGTGAAGGAATCGGGCGAGTTTGGCGGTGATCTCCTCGTAGGCGTCGGCCTCGTCATCGGTCAGATCGACTAGAACTGGCTGGTAGCGGTAATGGCAGAGGCGGCCCTCGGCGATCGCTTGGGAGAGCGGGTATTGGTAAACGATGTCGCCAAAATAGGAGAGCACGGCCGCGGTTCCAACCGGGTCGTAATAGCGTTCCGGGGTAGCGGACAGGCCGAGACGCAGGGTGATCCCATCCGGGAGCATTTCCTTGCTGCGCTCCGCCCCCAGATTATGGACTTCGTCTGCGATCAGCAGATGATGGGCTGCTCCCGAAGCCACCCTTGGCCGGAGACGAACCTGAAAGCTGTCACTCATGAAGGTGGCGTTAGTGGTCACGATGGCATGAACCCGCGAGAGTCCGACGGCGAGCCGCTGGTAGCCTTCCTCCAGTTCCGCCTGCCAACGGTCCCGTCCCTCGAAGCAGGCGACAGCATCAAGGCCGAAAGCGGCCATCTCCCTGATCCATTGCCGGCAGAGGTTGATGAACGGGCAGACGACGATCAGAACAAAGGGCTGGTTTTTCTCCGCCACCTTGCTGGCCAGGGTAAGCGCGGTCGGTGTTTTTCCCGCACCGGTGGCCATGGCAAAGATGCCCTTGCCGCCCGCTTTGCTCCAGGCGCGGATAGCCTCAACCTGGTAGGGGCGCAGCTCGAAGCCTCGGGGCGGTCGAAACACTTCCGGCGGACCCGGTTCCTCCACCTGGTGAATCACCAGTCCCGCTGGCGGCCTGTCAAAATCGCGAAAGCGCGCGAGTAGCTCCTTGCCGGCGGCGCTGAATTCGATGACCCGCAGTCCCGGCGTGGCGTTCTGCCAAAGCGCCTCGAAGTTATCGATTTCCTCCTGCACCCGTCCTTCGGGGTCACGCCAGGAACAGAAGACTTTGATGCTTTCGAAGTTTTCCAGCAACCCGCCGGCGGTTTCATTGGACGAACCCGAGAACGCGACATGGTTGCCGGCGCTGTCGGTGAAGATGCCCGCTTTCTCATGGAACAGGCCGCGCGCGAATCCGCCCTGCGGGTCCAGGCGGATGGCCAACTTGATTTCCAGCAGACCTGCCGCCGCCAGCCATGCCAGCGCATTGAGCCGATCCTTGATCAGGGCGTCTTCAATGTCGGCCAGGCTTCGGGCCGCGATCGCTCGCAGAGCTTCGGTGGGATGGTTGGCCGCTGTCTGTAAGGCCTCGACATCGTCCGGCTCCAGATAAGGCGAGACCACCAGTTGCATCTTTCCTCGCCGGGACGCCAGATGCGCTACCCCGCGGGCCGCCAATGCCAGCCCGGCACTGGTGAAATATCCCGCCGTCCGGCGGTAAAGCACAGCGGCTTCCAGGCAGGGATTGAAAAAGTCCTGTACCAGATAGTCCCGACCGGTGCGGTAGGAAAGGCGTAAAGGGATATCCGGAAGGTACGTTACTGGGTTACTAACTCAACCAAGAGGGACTATCCGCCAAGGTATTGCAAATTTCCCGGCCTGTACAATTGATTCGCCGGCTCGGCAGTAACAAGCCGGCTGGAAGCCGGCTCCACTCCCTAATACCGTAACAAGCCGGCTACTGCCCTGGCTCGATCTGTCCGGCTATGGTCCTCAGCCGGCGGAATTTTTACAGACCCTGGAGAATCACCGCTGGGCGGTCGAAGGATTCAAACTGGTGCGCAGCCGGACGATTCCGGCTCTGGATACGCCCTGCGGGCGCTATCTGAGCTACCGGCAGCTTATCGAATGCGGCGAAACCCAAACCCGCACCGGACTGCCGAACTTGCCCCGCGAGCCGGACAGCTATACCGCCCTGCATGATCTGGCGGTCAACATTCTCGATCCGATGATCGAGTATTTCGGGATGATCGAATTGACCTACGGCTTTTGCTCGCCCGAACTGGCCAGGCGCATTCCTGGACGGATCGCGCCAGCACTCGATCAGCATGTTGCGCATGAACTTAATGCCAAAGGAAAACTCATCTGTTCGCGTCAGGGAGCAGCGGTGGATTTCGTCGTGGCGGATGAGAACATGCGCGAAGTGGCCGATTGGATAGTCGAAAATACGCCTTTCGACCGCCTGTATCATTATGGCGAGGACCGACCTGTGCATGTCAGCTATGGGCCGGAACAGAAACGCGATTATTTCGATATGGTAGCGACCGCGACGGGGAAACAGATACCCCGTCGGCGGCGGATGTAACTGCCGAGTCTCACCGCAGGGTGCGAATTCTGTTGGCCACCGCATCCCAGTCGACCGCTGGCGTCAAATGGCGCCAACTGATACGAACGCAGGCGTTGGCCTCGTCGTCATCCATTCCCATGGCTTTAAGGACATGGCTTGGGGTGTAACTGCTCGAAGTGCAAGCCGAACCGTTCGAGATGGCAATGAAATCCTTCAGGGCGACCATCAGGGCCTCGGAATCCAGCCCAGGGAAAGCCAGGTTCAGAACGTGGTCCATAACCTGAGACTGATCGCCCGTGAGCTTTGGGTCGAGCGGCGCCAGGGCCTGAAGCGCGCGCTCTCTGATTTTTTGGCAGGCTTGCCGACGCTTGACGTGGTCGCGAACGGCTATTTCGGCGGCCGCACCAAGGGCAACGATCAAGGCGACAGGCAGCGTCCCCGGTCGCAGGCCGCGCTCCTGGCCCCCACCGTAGACGAGCGGGCGAAGCGGTGGACGATCATAGCCGCGCCGACGCATCACCAGGGCACCGATGCCCTTGGGAGCATAAATCTTGTGGCCGCTGATGCTGATCAGGTCGATCCGAGGGTTGCGGAGCGTCTCGATGTCCTTACCGAAACCTTGCGCCGCATCGGTATGGAAGTAGGCGGCATGGTCCTTCAATATCTCGGCGATAGCTTCGATCGGCTGGCGCACGCCGGTCTCGTTGTTGACCTGCATAATCGAGACCAGCAAGGTATCAGGCCGGAGCGCGGCCCGGATCGCCGCCGGGTCCACGAAGCCCCCGGCAGTGACCGGAAGGCGGGTCACTTCGAACCCCTCCTGCTCCAGAGCGGCGCATGGTTCCAAGACGGCCTTGTGTTCGATAGCCGTGATGATCACATGGCGCCTCCCTTGCTCCCGTCCGGCCGCCCGCAGACCCAGAATAGCGAGGTTGTTGCTTTCGGTGGCTCCGCTGGTAAAGATCACCTCATCCCGCTTCGCCGCGACCACGACAGCCACCTGATCCCTGGCCTTCTGAACCGCCTGTTTGGCCCTGACTCCATACTCATGGGTACGACTGCCTTCATTGCCAAACTCCTCCGTGAGGAAGCGCAGCAGGATATCCCGCACCTCGGGTTCGAGCGGGGTGGTGGCGTTGCAGTCGAGATAGATTGGCGTCATTTGCGCTCCAGGTTAGTGTATGCTTTCTACCGCTGATCATTATGCTCACCACCAAGATGATTAAAGAAGCCCCCTCGCTGCCGCTTGATGGAAAGCAGCAGAGGGTGGAGCAGCCCACAGCCGGAAAACTGGGTGATGAACGCCTTCCAACCGATCAATTCACAAGCGATGAAACCTTCACCGAAACAAACTCTGGAACCTGCCGGGATCGCTCCTATCCAGCAGGAACTTGCGCTGGAAACCGAAGAGGACCGACCCAGTGGAAATAGCGCGCTACCGGCGGCGACGGCCAGAACAGTTACGCCCCGTGTTTCCACCTTCAATGAACTGGGATTCCAGGCCACTATCGATGCGCTCCACGAGGAAATCCGCGCCCTTTATACCGCCGATGACGCGCCCTGGATTATCGGCTACTCCGGTGGCAAGGATTCTACCGCCACTCTTCAGCTTGTTTGGGGCGCTATCGCCGGTTTTCCGCCAGAGCAACGTCACAAGACGGTCTACGTTATCTCGACCGATACGCTGGTGGAAAACCAGGTGGTTGCCGCCTGGGTCGCTAATTCGCTCGATGTCATGAAACGCGCTGCCGCTGAGCAGGAAATGCCATTTGAGCCTCGGTTGCTTCGCCCTAAAGTCGAAGAGTCTTTCTGGGTGAACTTGATAGGACGTGGTTATCCCGCTCCCAGGCCGAAATTTCGATGGTGCACAGAGCGTTTGAAAATCCGACCATCGAATCGATTTATCAGCCAAGTTGTCACCGATAACCGTGAAGCCATACTTTGTCTCGGCGTTCGTAAGGCAGAAAGCATTGCGAGAGCCAGGGTCCTGGAAAAGCACAACCGCTTTCGCGTAAGAGATCGACTGAGTCCGAGCGCGACGCTTTCTGGATGCATGATTTACACCCCTGTCGAGGCATGGACCAATGATGACGTCTGGTTCTTTTTGAATAACCGAAAGAACCTTTGGGAGGTCAGTAATAAAGAACTGATGGGAATGTATGCCGGGGCTTCACCAGATGGCGAGTGCCCACTCGTTATGGATACCACCACGCCTAGCTGCGGCGATTCCCGATTCGGTTGTTGGGTTTGCACACTTGTGGAGAAGGACAAGTCCATGACCGCCATGATCCAAAACGATGTAGAAAAGGAATGGTTGATGCCGTTGCTGGATCTTCGGAATGCACTGGATTTTCGGAACAAGGGGGATGGCGCTGAAGGGTACTCCGACCATCATCTTCGCGATTTTCGTCGATTAACGGGGGTCGTTCAATTGATGGCTGGCGGTAAGTCGCGAAGGGCCACTTCAAAGAGTCTTCACCCTACGGTCGCACCCTGTGCGATTACCACGAGAAGCCCCTGTTTTTCCCAGAAGATACTATTCTCCGCCCCGATCCAAAGCATTTTGCTTGGCATCGGAAGCATCGGTTTATAGGGTAAAAAATTAGTTGAATAACTACGTGCTTAATTGCGATTGCATTTTATGAATTGATTACATTTACTAATTAGTTAAGAAAGACAATTGTAACCAGCGAGCTACTGGTAATGTGATTTATAATGGAAGGTGAAGATGAATAATTCCACGTTCGGCATCTGCAATCGTATCTGGAAACCTTTCAGGAAACACAGTGAGATCCACTGAGTATTTACGATATGCAGTGTTGTAGAAGTGGCGCAGAATGAAATCGATAAATGCAAAAGGTGTCAATGGAGCAGTCACAGGGATACGGCAATTCATGTACTGCCCGAGCGTAAGATGTGATCTTGGGTGATCCAATTCACGGAAAATCTCGTCATTAGCCACATAATCGAATCTCAATGGAAAGATAACGATATTTTTCATGATTATGTCAGCAAAAATCTCATCGTCCTCGTAGATTTCAGGATTGTTTTGAAATTCATCAAGGTATGGTGAAGGGAAAAAAGCTAAACGATGGTTCTGCAGAATATTATCCTTAAAACGGTACATCATCTGGATTAAAGCACCATCAATCATTTTCATATTATATGATTGTGTTCGATCCAATTCAGTATATATTTCCTTGTAAGGCTGGTTTTTGAGTACGATGCTTAAGTCTCCTTGGCTGCTAAAAGAAATATCTATGAAGCCGCCAGGGCTAGGTGTTATTGATGGATAGTGTTGGTGGTTGCACAGGCTCAACTTAATGATGTCTGAGGTCAGGGTTTCAATCTGTTTCCGAATCGCCTTAAACTCTAGCATTATGCTTCACCTTTCCCCTAGTAAAGCACGAAGTCGCTTGATTTGATTTTCTTCCAGGTCTTCGAGAAATACTTTACCAGATTCGATATCATCTAAGAGAGCATTAAGTTCAGTTTTCCCCTTTGTTATACGCTGTTTCTCATCCTCTGTCATATCTCTATTAATAATATTTAGCTGCTTACGCTCCTCTTCAGTGGGGTAGCGAAATCTTAACTCAAAGCTATATTCTTTTACTTTTTCAAATTCAGCAGTGAGCTTTCGCATTTGATCGCCGATACCCAAAACCCGAACCCATGCTTTACTGCGTGTGATGGCTGTAAAAAGCCGGTTTCTTACACGCGCAAGATTACCAAACGATTCATAACAGTCCTGTGCGTTGATAATATACACCATACCGGCTTCATTTCCCTTAGCACGGTAAATTCCTGTAAAAGCAATCGATTTCCCATCATTGTCGAAGAAGATATCAGGCGATGTATCTACACCAGCTAGATGTGAATTAATTTCTTGATCAAAAAGCATCTTCCTAATGGGACCGACTGTATTTCTCGTAGTCAGGGGATCTGGATTTATAACAATAATGTCGTTCGGCTGAAGTTCGTCTTTTTCCAAGTTATGCTTAATAGCTCCCGTCAGCCATTCTGCCTGAGCTTCAGAACTATCGAAATATTTAAATTTGAGCAGATCATCAATCGGTGAATGATCTTCGAGAAATTTCGGGCTACTATTTTCGGTACGTGCCAATGCCACATTGCATCCATCGGCTAATTTACCATCTATTACTTCATAGCCGACATCAACCCAAAGTTGACTTTGATCGAACATCTGAATGAGGCCAGTACCAGTTTTACCTGTTGGTTTACGGTAGATACCAAATCCCAGAGCATGTGCTGTTGCCAGAATTGGACGAGAGTTTCGATAACACTTCTGAAGAATGATATCTTGCTGTGGTGCTCCGGACCGGGATTCTGCAAAATGAACTCGCGGTGTGCCATCAGGATGATGACCAAAAATTTCTTCGGGAGATGGCAAAGATTTGTTGTTCAGGTTCTGTAATTCATCGTAGGCATAAACGAGACGTTTATCTCCCCTTACAAATTCGTAGCAAAGTCGCAGGAAAGCTGGCGAAAGATCTTGAGCTTCATCGATGAGAATGACATCATAGAGAGGATTTGGATTTTTTACCTCCTGCAATATTTTCTCGCATGCTCCTTCAAACTCCCGGCTTTGTCCAAACTGCGCACGTGCAGCTTTGAAATCGTAAAACTCCAAGCCATGAGCTATGCAGAAACTGTAATAGATTCCACTGCGATCAATATCTCCCGGTGCGCCCCAAGCATTAATAACGTGCAAGTTATTCCAATCTGGTTCCTCATTAGTTTGTTCGATGACAAAAGTATTGATAAGCCGCTTAAACTGGCCTTTGAGTGAGCGGGTCTGGAAAGTTACTGCAATCTTCCAATCAGGATGCTGTGCATGCAGATAAGCGGCTTTCAGTGCAAGTACTATGGTCTTCCCCGAACCAGCCAGACCTCGAATCCGCTGCACTCCACTTACAGTTTCGATGACAGCACGTCCTTGGAGATTGTCTAGATTGGCTATAGAGTCTTCAAGCTTTTTGAGTTTGGCTCCACGAGAATCGGGATACTTGATTTCCCTTTTCTTGGGTCCCTTACGTATCGTCGAGATCGATTGGATGACCGCCACTACCGCCTGATATACGCTGCCGTTATCCCATCTGCAGTTTTCAATCCAACTACTCAAGTCCGTTTCGCTACATACTGTGTGAGCATCATCTGAGCATGACGCAGCATTTGTAAGCGCTGGTGCGAATGTCACCACATGAATTGGCACCTGTAGGGTACGCCCCCTCATAAGCGACTTATGAGTGCGCAGCTTGGCCTCAAGCTTGTTGGCGCTATCGTCCTGTGCATCCTGAAAGCCTTCCAGTTCACGCCCCTCAACTAAGTTGAAGATAACTATGCCTCTTTGCGGAGAAAGCCACAGTGCATCAATAGGATAAGGTCCTTCTGGCGTACCGATGATCGGATAACCGATGTATAGATAGCCTTCGTGCTCTGGATTGCTTGCAAAGAAATCTGCCAATCGCTTGCTCGAGACAGGCTTGTTGGTTGATCCCCATATCATATTAACCATGTAAGTACCATTCAGTAGTGTTGCATAAGTGTTGATAAATAGGTTGTAGTCAATCAAATCAATCGTTTTTACAACTAGACAACACTTTTAGAAAACTACCACACGTTATATTCAAGTTTTCGATTCTGATAATCGAGAACAGCCGTACTAAACCCATACATGATCATCAGATCAACAGCTTCAATCATCATGTTTTGTCATCACCATCGTTGGTAAGGCTTTGGCCCGATTGCGCCTTGGCATGACGATTTAGGAACACTTCGACCTGTGGCCATACCTCTTTGAGAACGACCAGTTTTTTCAGACCGAGCGTAAAACTGCGGAACGGACCGTCGAAGGTGAGGGTTGGGTGGCCCTTGTATTCGCCTTCGGTGACAGTCAATTTTGCGCCAGTATTGGATTTGGTAGCATTACGCAGACGGGCATTTTCTTCCTCCAGTTCACGGAGGCGCTTCAGCATCTCTTGTTCGTCAGTTTTTGATGACATGGCTTATCATTAGTAAAGTTAGCCTGAAAGAAGATTGTACCTTAAACGCAGGTCATGGAGGGAGTGCAAAGCCTCCGGCCCGTTCTCCGCCGGGCGGCAAAATTCAACAATTCGTCTCGACTCCCTCTGGAAGATCAGCCTCTGGAGCATCCACCAGATTGAGACGCAGCCGCTTGCCCAACACGGCGGCGGCGCGCTGCATCGTGTCGAGGGTTACGGCGGTATGCGCGGGATCCAGCAGGCGGTCCAGTTGTGACCGGCTGGTTTTCATCCGCCGCGCCATTTCCACCTTGGAAAGCTGCTGCTGCTTCATCGCCTGGTCGATCTGCCAGGCCAGCACGTGCTTGATCGCGGTCTCC
>CAIMUS010000286.1 GCA_903844665.1 uncultured Pseudomonadota bacterium | reverse complement strand
GTGATCCCGAGGCGTGGCGGTTATTTCGCCATCTCGTCCCCGCCAAAGCGCCGTTTGTGTATACATGAAATTGCCTAAAAAAATTTTTAGATCAAAAGCTTAGGTGGGGGTAAAGAAACTTCTTCCGAAAGTCGTGCTAGCGCGCGGGCGACGGCGACACGCTGGACTTCACCCCCTGAAAGTTCGTGGGGCAAAGCCGCGCCGATTCCAGCAAGACCTATCCTCTCCAGCAGTTCCTGGACACGCTGTTCTCTTTTCCTCCCGTCAATACCATTCAGCGTCAACGGAAAGGCGATATTTTCAAAGACCGTCAGGCAGGAAAGCAGGTTGCCGTACTGGAACACGAAGCCCACATTTCGCCGTTGAAAGCGGCAGAGCGCCGTTTCGGACAGGGAATGGATAGCAACGCCAAAGCAGGTCACGCTTCCTGTTTCCGGTCGCTCAAGCCCCCCAAGGCAATTGAGAAAAGTGGTCTTGCCGGAACCCGATTTTCCGATTGTTCAATCCAACAGGGAGGCCAAAACCGGAGATATGGCCTGAATACAGGCTGACTGAGTTTCGGACCATAGCATCGTTTATGCCGACGGCCAGGGCGGAGAGGAAGATCAGGGTAGAGACGGCGGTGACAACCATCAACGACAGGACTGCCGTGGAGCGACCTGACCGGAGCAGGAACAGAAAGGCGGTCCTGGTCCAGAATCCCAGGGATTTGAACATTTAGCTCGCGAGATCTGCAAGGAAACGGTCGGCCCGGAGCCGTCCTGCAAGAAACGAGATAGTAGGCTCGACAAGGTACTGGTGCGGCGTGGCGAACAGCACCCGTGTCCCCGCTTCGAGAAAGTACCGGGCGGACTGCGCGGCGGTTCGTCGCGCGTGCTCAAACTGGGCGAGCAGGTCTATGCCTTGTTCTCTCCCGCGATCCGAGGCCAACCCGGCTTGGAGGCGAGTCCACTCTGCAGGATCCGGATCGTGGTAAATCAAGGAGGCGACATAGTTGTGGCGCCCCTGTCGAAGGTCCGTTGGCAGATCGACCATATCGTCCATAATCTGACATCCTATCCCGATTCGATAGAGGGCCTCCAGCAGAGGAGTAACGACACTGTCCTGAAGGCTTTCCATGGCTGCAGGTACAGCCCAGGGCGCCTGGAACAGGAGGCCCGTTTTGTAGTGATGAACAGCACAGAGAACGGTCTCAGGAGCGAGCCGCTGCTCGATCCCCCCTTCCTCAGACGCTTCCTGCTTACCGCTGCCCGCCAGCGCACGAAGCGAGGCGGAACTCACAGCCAGGACCGTTTCGTGCGTCAGACCGTTGGTTTGATCGCTCTGCAACAGGAGCTCGAAAAGAACGCGATCGGAGACCATGATGTCAAGGATGGAGCGGATGCGTGTGGCTGGCGGCGGCAGATCGGTCTCCAGCGTCTTTTTGTACTCATCGTCCAGGATATTGTCGCACCCGGTTACCATCCCTCGCAAACACTGGTTGATGGCGGCATAGAGGATACGCCGCGGCGGAGCAAGGTTCGCCCGGTAATACGAATACAGGAAGAGCGCAGAAAAGAAATTATTTTCCAGGGAGAAGAACTCGGGAGTGGGATCGCGCAGTGTGATCCCGCTGCCGTTGAGAACGCGCGCCGCCGCCGACCAGTACAAAGAGAGTGCGGAGGATAACTCCCCTGTCAGCATCGCAAACGGATTCGGCGCCTCACTGCCATCAGTCTGGTGTTCGATGGTTTTGATCGGTGACGGAGTCTTCACTGCTAGCCGGCCTCGGGTTTCCGGGTGGCGAAAGTCACAATATACCCGAAGTAGGTGGAAATGGGCTTGGGCGGCAGGAAACCTGCGTGCTCGATGAGTTGGGGTAGCACACCCCGGATGTTCTCCCCGATCGGGGGCTGAAGGAAAAACCAGCGGGCGACATGTGATACCAGCGCCCCCATCCAGGTAGTGGGCGTATGCATGTCGGCGATGACGAGCCTACCGCCAGGCAGAAGGACACGAAAAGCCTCTGCCAGGGCCTTTTCCTTAAGATCGAGCGGTACATGATGAAAAAAGAGGCTGGAAACCACCGCGTCGAAAGATCTGTCTTCAAACGGGAGCGCCTCGGCTGCGGCCACCTCGAAGCGGCACGTTGCACTCGCACGCTTCTTTCGAGCGACCTGGATCATCTTTGCCGCCGCGTCGATGCCTATGCACACCCCGCCGGCTCCGCCGTCCAGCCGGTCGGCAATCATCCGGGTTAGTACCCCCGTCCCGCAGCCCAGATCAAGAACCCGGTGCGAGGGGCTGAGTTCGAGGAGCGAAACGATCTCCAAGTCATATTCCGATTGCTTCCCCAGCAGCAGGATCGGTTCGAAAAAATCATAGACGAACGCGGCATGATCAAGGGTTCTCCCCCGGGTGGGAACGGACTTGAGAATCATTGGGTTCATTCTGCTGTGCTTGCTTGAATACGGTTTCGGCAAAATGTCTCAACATAGGACGAAACTTAAGCAAATTCCACGCCTATTTATAACGGCTTGAATCACATATTGTTCCAGCACCGGAGGCAGGAACAATGGCTGCTTTCAACCCGGCTGACAACCACCGTGGCTGAGGTGAACCACCGGGGAAGTCTCACCGGATGAGGCCGGCGGCGCCACTGGAAAACGCAGTGTCACCGTGGTTCCGTGTCCCGGCTGGCTGCGAATGTCGAGGGCGCCTTGATGGAGTTCCATAATCGATTTCACGATCGCCAATCCCAGTCCGGCGCCTTCGTCATGGTGAACCCGCGCGTCGTCTACCCGGTAGAAGCGATCACAGAGCCTGGGCAGATGCTTGGGGTCAATCCCACAGCCGGTATCGCTGACGCTGATTTCAGCCCATTTTTCGCCAGCCGACGTTGCTGCAAGCGTGATCTCACCACCGCGCGGCGTGTAACGCAGGGCGTTGGAAACCAGGTTGCTCACCGCGCGGCGGAGCAGGATGCGATCCGCGGCCAGCGTGGCCTCACCTTGGCAGGTGAGGCTTACACCCAGATCTTCCGCCATGGCTTCGAAAAACTCGCGAATCAGGTCGAGTTCGGCACGACCGTCGAGCCGGACCCATTGGAGCGGCTGTTGCGCACCCTCGGCCCGCGCCAGGAACAGCAGGCTGTCGATCATCGTGGAGAGTCTATGGTATTCCTCCAGGCTGGACTCCAGCACCTGCCGGTATTCTTCCGACTCTCTCACCCTGGCCAGGGCGACTTCCGTCTCGCCCATCAGGTTACTGATGGGCGTGCGCAGCTCGTGCGCCAGGTCTGCCGAGAATTGGGATAACCGTACAAACGAATCTTCCAGGCGGGCCAGCATCTGGTTGAACGTGCGGGCCAACACCAGCAATTCATTAGGCCAGTGCCCAGGATCAATGCGTTCGTGCAGTCGGTTAACCGTAATGCGCTGTACCGCGTCAGCCATCTGCCGCAACGGGTATAAGCCGTTGCGGGTGATCGCCCAACCGATCAGCGCTGATAAGAGGATGCCCAGCGACAGTACGATAGCGAGCCGCTTGCGGTACTTGACCAGGAGATGTTTTTGCTTGGAACTGTCCAGCGCCAACTGGATCAGTCGGACGGGTCGATCGGGATCTGCCCAAACGGTCACTAACCGGTAGGAACGACCATCGGGGGAGTGCCAGATGTTGCCCTCGAAAGAAGTTTGCCCGCTCCCCTCAGGTTGGGGAAACGCCGCACCGTGCAGGAGCGCCGTCATGCCCGGTGTTTCGAGTTCGATCCGGCCTGCCGCATCCGCCAATCTGGAGTAATGGGTGCGGTGGGGTGATGCCGGCGAGGTGAGTCCTTCTGATTGGATTTCCTCCTCCAGAAACTTGGGATCGTCCGGATGCTCCCGCAGGATCGTCCTGATATCGTGAATTTTTCCTGCAATAAATTTACTATCTTCGTATTTAAGGTCTTTCACCAGCAACTGGTACAGTGCAAGGGTAGCCAGCGTCAGCAGGCCTAAGGTGGACAGGGTATAGAACAGGGTAAGCCGCCGCGTGATCGACCACGGAGCGGAAGCCGCCGCATCGGGAGCGGCGGCGGTGAGGTCAGCGCTCTTCCAGGACATAGCCCATGCCACGCACGGTATGAATCAGTTTCTTTTCAAATGGCTCATCCACCTTGCCGCGCAGACGGCGAACCGCCACGTCCACCACGTTGGTGTCGCTGTCGAAATTCATATCCCAGACCTGCTCGGCAATCCGGGTCCGTGACAGGACTTCACCCTGGCGTTGCGCCAGCAGGAACAACAGCGCGAATTCCTTGGGGGTGAGGTCGATACGGGTGCCGGCGCGCGTCACCTTATGCCGGACAATATCGATTTCCAGGTCGGCGAGTTGCATCGTCTCCGGTTGCCGGACCGGCTGGCGGCGAAGCAGCGCGCGCACCCGGGCGAGCAGTTCCGAGAACGCAAACGGCTTCACCAGATAATCGTCGGCCCCGAGTTCCAGACCGCGCACGCGGTCGGCCACGGCATCTCGCGCCGTCAGTAACAACGTGCGGGTATGGCGGTCGCTCGCCCGCAGGGCCTGGAGCACGGACCAACCGTCCCGCTTGGGCAGCATCAGGTCGAGGATAACCAGGTCGTATTCCCCGGTTGTCGCCAGAAACAGGCCGGTTTCGCCATCTTCCGCCACCTCCACGGTAAAAGCGTTTTCGGTCAACCCTTTTTTAAGATAGGCGGCTGTCTTTTTTTCGTCCTCGATAATCAACAAGCGCATCTTGGTTCTCTTCCCATGAATGGGATCAACTTAATTCTACCGCATTGGCTGGAGCCATGCATGATTTCATTCGGGGACGTCTGTCTCGATAGCGAAACCGGCGGTCGGCACTGCCACGATCATGCCTCCGGACATGACAACTTTGTAATCTTCCCGTCAGGGTTTTGACCCGATCGGTTCAATATCATTGCTGCCAT
>CAIMUS010000285.1 GCA_903844665.1 uncultured Pseudomonadota bacterium | reverse complement strand
GCTGCTGATCACGGTTTTAAGCTGACAGCGTCTGGCCAGTTCGATAAACCGCAGGCTGCGTTCGAAACCACCCAACCCGGCGGGTTTCAGCACAAAAACGCTCACCCCCGGCGGTATATCCAGAGTCGCCGGATTCGCCAGGGCCAGAGTTTCATCCAGGGCGACCGAAATGCCTGTCAGTTCATGAAATACGGCGCTCTGTCCAGGATCGGCCAGCGGCTCTTCGATGTATTCGATCTCACAACTGGCCACCGCCTGGCCGAAGCGTACCGCCGTGGCCAAATCCCAATGGCGGTTGGCGTCCAGTCGAAATCTACAGGCAGAACCCAGGGTTTGCCGGGCGGTCCTGACGAATGCTATATCCTGTTCCAGTGGTTGCCGGCCAACTTTGAGTTTTACCGTGGTGTAACCCGCCGCCGACAAGTGTTGAGCCTGAGCCGCCAACTCAGTGCTGTCGATCAGCAGGGCGTTACACTCCAGCGATTGGCAATAGGCCGGATTCAACAGGGCCGCCAAAGTGATCCCCCGACGGCAGGCCAGGTAATTGAGAACCGCCGTTTCCAGTCCGTGGCGCAGCGAGGGGTAGAGTCCGTAACCGCCCAGCCAGTGTTCGAAGCCACCTTGTAAGCGTTCCAACCTCTCCGGTAACGCTCCATCGGGCAAATCCGGCTGTATTTCCCGCCACTGCCGCAGCGCGTCCTCCACGGTTTCCCGGTGCAGGCCGGGAAAAGGAGCCACCTCGCCATAACCGACATGGCCTTCATCGTCGCCGAGGCGGATGATAAAACCACGCCGGGAGAGCAGTTCCTGTCCCCCCAACTGTAAGGGCGCTACCAGGGGCAGTTCGTAGAGCAAGACTGAGCAGGTAACGCCGCTCACGACAACAACTGATCGATCCGGGCCACGATCCGACTTTGCAGTGTCTGATGCAGATCGTAGTTCTCCCGGCGGTCGGTAAAAACTTCGATGAGCGTGGACCTGCCGGTAGCGACCGCCGCGCGATAAACCTCCAGCAACCCGGCGTTGGTCCTGGGCGCGGCGTAGTCGATGGCAAATAACTGCGCGGCTGCCTGAAAACCGAGCGAGTGCGGCGTGCCGAAATAATCCTCGAAGACATCCGCGAAACCGGCTATCGGCAGAAACGAGAAGATGCCACCGCCGTTATTGTTGATAAGGACGATGGTCAACGGTTGCTGAATTTTCCTCGACAAAGCCAGCGAATTGAGATCGTGCAGGAAGGCCAGATCGCCTACGACCAGCGTCACCGGCGTCTGTAAACCGACGGCGAAACCGGTGGCGGCGGCGATACTGCCTTCGATACCGCTGGCGCCACGATTGGCGCCTATTGGAACGCCACCCACCCGCCCGCCGCCAACCATATCCATATCCCGGATCGGCATGCTGCTGGCCAGCCAGAGGCCGTGCCCGGCAGGTAGTTGCGCACTGAGCAGCCGGGCTACGGCGATTTCACTGACGGCCTGCTCCGGCTGGATAAAGTGGTCGACGACTTCTCCCACCGCGGTGGATAAGTCCAGCAGGGTGCGGGTGTCCGTCGGCGGCGGCCGCAGTTCCAGCCGCTCCAGCACCGCCTGGCAGAAGGCGGCGATATCGGTTTCCAGATGGTGGCTGAGCTGATGGCCGGGATCGTAGCGGAAGGGGTGATTCTTGACCGCGATGTAATGTAGTGGTTGCAACTGCTGAATGAATTCCGGCAAGCGTTTGGAGACGACTTGGCCGCCGATATGTAAAACCATGGAAGGACGGTAATGCGCGTGAAAGCGCTGGGACAGCAATAATTGATCGAAATAAGACAGCAGCGGCGCGCTATGAGCGCCAAGCCGCAGACCGGAGGTGATATCGGCAAACACCGGCCATTGCAGCCGTTGCAGCAGCCGGATGACCGCGGTCCTTTCCACCTCCGTATCCAGGCGTCCTATGCACACCAAGCCAGTCGAACCATTCAAGCGATCGGTTATAGCGCCGATGGCCGCCGGGGTCGGTATCGACCGGCGCGGCGCATAGACCGTAAATGGCGCCTGGCTCGTCAGCCAGGGTCCTAGCGCTTCACCATAGCTTTCGGCGACAGGAGTTACGACCGGCGCCAGCGGCTCGCGGAAAGGAATATTCAGATGCACCGGACCACAGGGGGAATTGCGGGTCTGATAGAGCGCCTGATCCAGGGTGGTCAGAACCCACTGTGGCGCTATAGTCTCCGCCGGGCAGGGCAATTCGAACTCCCATTTGGTATATGATCCGAATAACCGCCACTGGCGAATGGTCTGATTGGCGCCGGTTTCCTGCAATTCCGGTGGACGGTCGGCGGAGAGCACCAGCAGCGGCAGCCGGTCCATGGCGGCCTCGATAACGGCGGGCAGATAATTCGCCGCCGCCGTTCCCGAGGTGCACAACAGCACCGCCGGTTTGCCGCTGGCGCGGGCATAGCCCAGTGCATGAAAAGCGGCGCCCCGTTCATCCAGACAGAGGATGGTTTGCAGCCGTGGCTGGCGGGCGGCGGCGACCGTCAGCGGCGCCGAGCGGGAACCGGGGGAAATACAGCAATAATCGATGCCATTGCGAACCAGTTCCTCGATCAGCAGCGAGCTCCAGAGCGTGTTGATATTGCTGCTGTCGAGCGGCATCACTGGATTCCCAGGGCATCCATGAAGACGCTGATCTTGGTTTCTATTTCCTGCCATTCCAACTCGGGTACGGAACCCCCGACGATGCCGGCGCCGGCAAACAGGCGCAGCGACCGGTCATGGACGATGGCGGAACGAATGCCCACCGCAAACTCGGTGGCGTCATGCCCTATCCAGCCGACCGGGCCGGCAAACCAGCCACGGTCGAACGGCTCCAGTGCGGCGATTTCCCGCAGCGCCTTGTCCCTGGGCAGACCGCCGACCGCCGGGGTCGGATGCAGCAGCCTTAACAACTCTACATCGGCAACCGTATCCAGCAACCGGCCTTCGAGCAGGCTGTAGATATGCTGGACCTTGGATTGCTTCATCAATTGCGGTGTCTCGCTGATTTCGAGACAACGGCAGTGTCGCTCCAGGATGGCTTTGATATCGTCGAGGACGATCCTATGCTCGTGGTATTCCTTCTCCGAACTGAGCAGCGCCGCTCCCAGGGCGGCGTCCTCCGCCGGCGTCGCGCCGCGCGCACAGGTGCCCGCCAGGGCTTCGCTGTGAATAAGATTCCGCTGCCGCTTGAACAGCCGCTCCGGCGTGGCGCCGAGAAAGGCGTGACCTCTTGCCGGTTGTACATAGAAGTGATAGGCGAAGGGTTCGATTTCCTTAAGCCGCTTCAGCAGGAACAACGGATTGGGAGGTTGCGCAAACGCCAGGGTGGTGCTGCGGCTGAGCACGACCTTGGCCAGCTTGCCGGTTTGCAGGATGGCCAGGGCCGCTTCCACCTTGCGTAGCCATTCAGCCCGATCCGGCGTATCCCTGCGGCCCAGGCAGGCGGTGGCGCCACCGGACTCTTCCAGTGGCTGCTCCATCCGGATCTGTTCCAGGGCTTTCAGCAGAAAGCGTAATTTTTGTCCCGGGTGCTCGCCGGCGTCCAGCAGCACATTACAGGCAAGGGAGGCGCCGCCGGCATCGGCGAAGACCTCGAATTGGGGCAGGATGAAACAACAGTTGCCGTAAGGCAGCCAGTGTTCATCCACCTCCGCGCCGGGATTGAAGCGGATACCGCCGTAATAGCGGGCTTGGCCGGACTGGGCATCCAGTTGTCGTCCAAGACTTTGCAACAAGCGCTCGTACTCCTGGCCGTTGTCGCAGCGAATATAATCCGCGCAACCGACGCCGGCTGCCTCGAAAGCCAGTTGCCGGTCGGACCAGTAAATTTGCTGAGGATGGTTTTGCCAACTCAGCCACTCCAAAGGAGAGCAATCGGTAAGGGGCGCCTCCAGGCGGATGACGCGCCGGCGGTTGTTCACTTTGAAATCCGAGGTGAACAGCTGGCGCAACTGTGTGGCCAGCCAGCTTTTGGCGATGGCTATGCTTGCGAAGGAGGTGGCAGGGCAGTTCACAGGTGCATGATTCCGCTTAGGAATGGTGGTTTCGGGAAGATAACGGTTTGTTACTGCCTGACAGGCTTGCACCACGCTGGTTAAACGGCGCCAGTGTAACGTAATGACTACTTCAACGGACGTCTGGTTCATCCCGAAAGCGCGAATCCGGGCAGGATGCCGGGATGCCGACACATCGCTGGAGACCGGACCCCTATATAACGTATCATGTCACAGGTAAGATGTCAGAAGTAGAGTAGTCACCGCAAGCATAATGCAGTTGGAAATCATCAGCCGTTACCCCACCGCCGAACCCAAGCCGGTTCCCCTGCTGTTCGTGCATGGTTCCTTCACCGGGGCGGGCGTCTGGGACCAGCATTTCCTGCCGTACTTCGCCGCACAGGGCTACACCGCGCATGCGCTCAGCCTGCGCGGGCATGGCGCCAGCGCCGGCCACGAACGGTTGTTATGGTGGAGTCTCGCCGATTATGTCGACGATCTGGCGCATGCCATCCGAACCTTGGAACGTCCGCCGGTTCTGATCGGCCACTCGCTGGGTGGGATGGTGGTGCAGAAATACCTGGAGTCTCGCCGGGTTCCAGCCGTGGTGCTGATGGCTTCGGCGCCACCGCAGGGTTTGCTGCCCTCCTATTGGGGGATGGCGGCGAGCAATCCCCTGCTGCTGCACCGTATCGCCCTGTTCCAGGGCCTGGGTCCCCGCTTCGCCACCCTGCAACTGGTGCGCCAGGCCCTGTTCTCGGAAGATACCCCGGATGCCTGGCTGCAACGCTATTTCCACCTGCTGCAGCGGGAATCGCAGCGGGTCTGCCTGGATCTGCTGGGGCTGGACCCGTTGCGGCTGGAGCGGGATCACGGCATACCCATGCTGGTGATGGCCGCCGGTCGGGATGCTTTCTTTTCCACGGGCCTGATGCAGGACATGGCCCGGCATTACCGGGCGGACCTGGCGATCTTTTCGGAGCTGGCCCACGCCATGATGCTGGAGATGAACTGGCAACAGGCGGCTGATTATCTGTTGCACTGGCTCGACGCGCGGTTCGCGCGTCGAGCGAAGGCGGGATTTCACCATCCCGCCATGGTATGATGCGCCGTTAAAACCGTTCGGTTTTTCTGGCCATTCCACTAACAAGATTGGGAGAGAAAGCCATGCTGCGCAGTCCCCGCGATTTCTTCAAGCCCAAGGCCGTCGGTGCGCCGGAACCTCTGCGGGAGATTCCCGTCCGCCCGTCGCGTATGATCCATTTCTTCGACCCCAGCAATCCCAAGATGGCCGCCAAAGTCGGGGATATCGCCAGGCAGGTGGATATCGTGCTGGGCAATCTGGAAGACGCCGTGCCCACCGATCGCAAGATCGCCGCCCGCGAAGGGCTGGTCAAGATCGGCAAGGAAACCGACTTCGGCGATACCCAGCTCTGGACCCGGGTCAACAGCCTGGACAGTCCCTGGTTTTTGGACGACATGATCCAACTGGTCACCGAGATCGGGGATAAACTGGATGTGGTCATGGTTCCCAAGGTGCAGGGACCGTGGGATATCTTTTTCGTCGATCAGTTGCTGGCCCAACTGGAAGCGAAGTCCGGCCTGAAGAAACCCATTCTGGTGCACGCGATTCTGGAAACCGCCTTGGGCGTGGCCAATGTGGATGACATCGCCAACGCCAGCCCGCGGATGCAGGGTATGAGCCTGGGGCCGGCCGATCTGGCGGCTTCCCGGCGGATGAAGACCACCCGCGTCGGCGGCGGCCATCCAGGCTATCTGGTGCGCACCGACCCCGACCCGAACAATCCCGAAGCGCCCCGACCCACCGCGCAGCAGGACCTATGGCATTACACCATCGCCCGGATGGTCGATGCCTGCGCCGGGGTGGGCATTCTGCCGTTCTACGGCCCGTTCGGCGATATCGCCGATCTGGTCGCCTGCGAGGACCAGTTCCGTAACGCCTTCCTGCTGGGCTGCGTCGGCACCTGGACCCTGCATCCCAACCAGATCGGCATCGCCAAGCGGGTGTTCAGCCCTTCGCCGGACGAAGTGAAATGGGCCAAACGGGTGATCGAAGCCCTGCCCGACGGCAGTGGCGCGGTGATGCTCGACGGCAAGATGCAGGACGACGCCACCTTCAAGCAGTGCCAGGTGGTGTTCAATCTGGCCAAGCTGATCGCCGGGCGCGATGCGGATTACCGGGAATTGTACGGTCTTTGATGCTTAAGGGGGCACGATGCACCCCCGAACAGAGTAGGATCGGGTCGGGGTAACGGGATTGCGCCCGTTACCCCCTCCCACACCACCGGACATGCGGTCTTCCGCATCCGGCGGTTGAACCCGGCGGCTTCAAGTTGCCGCAAAATCCGATGGAACGTATAAGCCCCAACGCCGGAGTTTACCGCCCTCGCTCTAACAACCGCGCCCGATGCCTGAACTGCCCGAAGTCGAAACCACCCGCCAGGGGATTGCGCCCCATTTGACCGGCCAGACCGTCACCCGGGTGGTGGTGCGGGAGCGCCGCTTGCGCTGGCCGGTTTCGCCCGATCTGGAAACTGCGCTCGACGGCCAGGTCGTTCGCGCGGTGGAGCGACGGGGCAAGTATCTGCTGCTGCGGACCGACCACGGCAGCGCGCTGCTGCACCTGGGTATGTCCGGCAGCCTGCGACTGCTGCCACAGCAGGCGCCGCTGCGGAAACACGATCACGCCGATATCGAACTGGCCAGCGGTTACACGCTGCGCCTGAACGATCCGCGCCGCTTCGGCGCCTTGCTGTGGGCGCCGAATCCGCCCGAATCCCACCCACTGTTGCGGCAATTGGGACCGGAACCGTTGAGCGGCGATTTCACCGCCGCCTACCTCCACCGCTCGGCCCGCAACCGCACGACACCGGTCAAATTATTCATCATGAACGGTCATATCGTGGTGGGGGTCGGTAATATCTACGCCAACGAGGCCCTGTTCGCCGCCGGCATCCATCCGGCGCGCGCCGCCGGACGGATCGCCCTGGCTCGCTATGAAGTGCTGGTACAGGCCATCCGCGAGGTCCTGTCCGCGGCCATTGCCCGGGGAGGGACCACGCTACGGGATTTCGTCAACGGCAATGGCGAGGCCGGCTATTTCCAAAATGAGTTGAGGGTTTATGATCGGGACCGCCAACCCTGTCCGGCTTGCGGCGAGCCGATCCGGCTCAGTCGTCTGGGCCAACGGGCTACCTATTATTGTCCGCACTGCCAGCGGTGAGGCGCAGAGGGTGGGTTATTTCACCGCGATCGTACTGGCGGGGGATCGTGGCCCCAACGACCCGGTGGCCCGGGCGGCGGGGGTTTGTTGTAAAGCCTTGAGCCCGGTGGGCGGTCAACCCATGGTATTGCGGGTGCTGACGGCGCTCGAACAGAGCCCGGCTGTGGCCGGGCGGCTTCTCTGTGGACCACCCTGGCCGGCGGTCGAGCAGAACGCCCGGCTGCACGCCGGCATCGCCGCCGGCGATTTCGGCTGGCTGGCCACTCAGGCGACGCCGAGCGCCAGCGCCGCCGCCGCGCTGCAAACGCTGCCGGAACAGGTCCCGGTGCTGCTGACCACCGCCGATCATGCCCTGCTCAGCCCCCGTATCGTCGATTATTTTTGCGCTCAGGCCAGTCACAGTGGCTGTGACGCCGTGGTAGGGTTGGCACGCTATGAACAGGTGGCGGCGGCTTATCCCGGCATTAGAAGGACGGTATTGAAATTTCAGGACAACAGCTATTGCAGTTGCAATCTGTTCGCCTTCCTGACGCCGCGCGGGCGCGCCGTGGCCGATTTCTGGCGCCAGGTCGAGCAGCAGCGCAAGCGGCCGGTACGCATGCTCAGGATACTGGGCTGGACCACCGTGCTGCGTTATCTGCTGGGCAGGCTCTCCTTGAGCGCGGCGCTCGCCAGGCTTTCCCACCGCCTTGGGTTGCGTCTGGGCTATGTCCTGTTACCCTTCCCGGAGGCGGCGGTGGACGTGGACAGCATCGATGACTGGATGTTTGTCCGGCGCCTGGCCGGTGGTGATTAGCTGAATGATGTTCTCTATGGGGAATCCGTCTTGATTATAGACCGCTATCTGATCCGTGAAATCAGCAAGCCGTTACTGGCGATAAGTCTCATTCTGATCATTATTTTTGTCGGCGCCAGCACCGCCCAGTTTCTCGCCGACGCCAATTCCGGCATGCTGTGGATATCCGAAGTTGTGAAGCTGATTCTGCTCCGGAATCTGATTTCGCTGGAACTCATGCTGCCGATCGCCCTGTATCTGGGAATCGTAGGTGGTTTGGGACGGCTGTACACCGATAGCGAGATTACCGCGCTGCATGCGGCCGGCATGAGCGAAGGGCGATTGGTATGGCCCGTACTGGGACTGTCCCTGCTGTGCGCGTTGCTGGTAGGTTTTCTGTCGCTGGCGGCAAGGCCCTGGGCCTATAAGGAAAGCTATCAAATACAGGCGGAAGCCGCCATCCGGTTCAATCTCGACGATGTCGAAGCCGGCCGCTTCTACCAGAGTCCGGATGCCAGCAGAACCATTTTCGTCGATAGAATCGACCGCCGCACCCGTCAGTTGGAAGGAGTATTTCTGACCAGCACCAACGGCAACAGAACCCAGGTCATCTATGCCGCCAAAGCCTATCAACAGGCCCCGACAGCGGACGACCAGCCGGTATGGGTATTCTTGCAGGGGCATCAATACGATCTCGACAGCACCGGCAGTCAGGATGTAATGATTACATTCAATCAATGGATGATGCGTCTGGACAGCGAGAAGCTGCAGCCGCTGGGCTATAAACGCAAGGCCGCTTCCAGCCTTACCCTGGCTTCCTCCAGCGACTCGGGAGATATTGCCGAGTTGCAATGGCGTCTGTCCAGACCGGTGGCCACTATCCTGCTGGGCCTGCTGGGCGTGCCCATGAGCCGCGCCACCCCTCGTCAGGGTAAATATGTCAAGGTATTGCTCGCCATCGTGGTTTTTATAATCTATTACTATCTAAGCGCGATGGCCATGACCTGGGTGGACAAAGGCAGGGTCGGAGCCTTTCCAGGACTGTGGTGGGTCGATACCTTGATGGTCGTGCTGATCGCGCTGCTGCTGGTGCAGCAGACCTGGCGCTTCAGACTGAAATCGCCCTCGATCCCCCCTGGTACCGGCCAACAGTGAATCCCGACAGCAACTCACCTGAAATCCTGATAACCCCGCCCGCCGGCGGGCACTCCTATCCTCACCCGCGTCGCTTGCTCAGAGTCAATACTATGAAAATACTGGATCGATATATCAGGTTGCATGTCGCCGGAGGCTATCTCCTGGTCATGGCGGTCCTGATTTCGTTGTTTACTTTCCTGGATTTCATCGGTCAGTTGGATAATATAGGCAAGGGCGACTACCGGTTACGGGATATTGTCATCTTCGTTGTGCTGATGGCGCCGCGGCGCCTGTTAGACTTGATGTCGGCCACCGCCTTGCTGGGCGGCACCCTCGCCTTGGGGAGTCTGGCCGGCAGCCATCAACTCGTCGCCATGCGGGCTGCCGGCGTATCGGTGGCTCAGATCGGCTGGGCGGTGATGAAAGCCGGTCTGGTATTGGTGCTGGCCGTGGCCGTTATGACCGAATTCATCGTGCCTCCCCTGCAACAAAAGGCCTATGAGCGGCAACTGATTACCATGGGCAGAATCCGGGCGCTGCGCACGGACCAGGGTTTCTGGTCGCGCGACGGCATGCGCTTTATCAATATCCGCAAAATCCGCAACGGCCGGATTCCGACCGACATCAATATCTATGAATTCGATGATAAGGGCCGCTTGCTGAACCTCATTCACGCCGACAGCGCCGATATCGTGCAGCGCGATAACTGGCTATTGAACGGAGTCTGGCGGAAAACCCTGGACGGGCAAAACATCACTACCGAGCGCCTGCCCAGCGAATCGTGGCGCCCCTTCCTGGACGATGCGCAACTCCAGGCCCTGCAATACCCTGCCGACAGTCTGTCGCCGTCGGACCTCTATCAGTACATTCACTATTTGCAGGCCGGTGGCCAGGATATCCGTCCGTATGAATTGCAACTCTGGCAGAAGCTGGTGCTGCCATTCACCACCGGCGCCATGGCGCTGCTATCGATACCTTTCGTATTCAGCCTGCCCCGTCTGAGCAATGCCGGGCAAAGAATTCTGGTAGGGACCTTCATTGGCATCGTGTTGTATTTCCTCAATCTGGTGATCGCCAATCTGGGGATGCTGTTGAACCTGAACATTCCTTTACTGGTGCTATCCCCGGTAGTATTCATCCTGGGGTTCGCCGGGTGGTTGTTCCGGCGGGTCTAAGAGGCTGTATAAAAACACTCTCCCCTCTCGCGGGGGAGGGTTAGGGTGGGTGGGGGGGCCGTACTGGTGGCAGGCGCGGAAATACGCCTCCACGCTGTCGAGAACGCTTTGCTGATAGCGCTTGGGCTGAAAGCCACTCACGAGAGGACCCACTCTCCATGTTGCTTGATTTCGTCGTACATGGCGTCCGGCGCGAGATCGAGTTCATCGGGCCAGGTCACGGCGCCCCATTCAAGACGGACTTGGCGAAACAGTGTTTCGTCGCGCAAAGCGGCAAAAACGCCTGCTTCAGATGAGTGCACCAGTTCCGCCATATTGACTTCGCCCTCGGCGCCATCGTTGAAGCGAATCCAAAGCCGGAATCCTGGTCGCGCCTCCACCTCGGCAATACGCCACGGCGCTTGCGGTACGATCGGCGGAACTATTCCAGTGGCTCGATCTTCTTCGGTGTCTGTCTCTGCGTGCATAGTTTCCAATCCTCTAACAACTCTGTTTGATGTTCACTGGCCCATTCCAGCACAAACGCCATTGCTCGTTTGGGGAGACGGCCTCTGATGATCTCAAGCTTTTTGATATTGACCAGAGCCTCGTATTCCGCATAGAGTGCATGAAAATGCGGGGGACCATGCTCCTGCCAGAACATCTGGCAATCAAGTGCCTCTGCCACGCCACCGGGCAATGCGGCCGCTGCAGGTTCAGGGTTACGTCTTAACAGCGGCGGCAAACCGGCGCTCGTACCAATCTTTGCTGCCATTGACGATCCGCACCACGGACAGCATCACCGGGACTTCGATCAGCACGCCCACCACTGTGGCCAGCGCCGCGCCCGATTCGAAGCCGAACAGGCTGATGGCCGTCGCCACCGCCAGTTCGAAGAAGTTACTGGCGCCGATCAGGGCGGAAGGACCGGCCACGCAGTGTGCTTCGCCCACTGTCCGGTTGAGCAGATAGGCCAGGCCCGAGTTGAAATACACCTGAATCAGGATAGGTACTGCCAGCAGTGCGATGATCAGGGGTTGTCTTAGAATCTGCTCGCCCTGAAAACCGAACAACAGCACCAGGGTGACCAGCAGAGCGGTCAGAGACAGCGGTTGCAGGTGGTGCAACCGGGTCTGTAAAGCGGCTTCCCCGCCGCGCTGCAACAGGCGGCGACGCCACCCCTGCGACACGATCACCGGGATTACGATGTAAAGCACTACGGACAGAAACAGCGTATCCCAGGGGACGGTGATTGCGGACAGGCCCAACAGCAAGCCGACCAGGGGCGCAAAGGCGAACACCATGATGGTGTCGTTCAGGGCCACTTGGGTGAGGGTGAAGTGGGGTTCGCCATTGCTCAGGTTACTCCAGACGAACACCATGGCGGTACAGGGCGCCGCGGCGAGCAGGATCAAGCCGGCAATATAAGAATCGATCTGGTCGGCCGGCAGAAAGGGCGCAAAAATCCCCCGAATGAACAGCCAGGCTAGCAGCGCCATGGAAAAAGGCTTGACCGCCCAGTTGACGAACAGCGTTACACCGATGCCCTTCCAATGCTCGCGCACCCCGGCCAGGGCGGTGAAATCGATCTTGAGCAGCATGGGGATGATCATCAGCCAGATCAGCACAGCCACCGGAATGTTGACCTTGGCCAACTCCAGGCCGCCGATGAACTGGAAGGGCTGCGGCAGCACCGACCCCAGACCGATGCCGGCCAGGATGCACAGGAAGACCCAAAGCGTTAAATACCGCTCGAATACCCCCAGCGGATTGCCCGCCGCCTGTCGGACAACGACTTCACAGGGCGCGCTCATACCTATTCCTTGACTTCTTCTGGCGCCAGCTTGCCGATCTGATCGATTTCCTGCTTGAGCTTGATCCTGTCGAGCAACGGGACCGGCAAATTGACGAAAGCCTGGATCCGCTTTTCCAATACCCGTAAGGCCTCCCGGAACGCCTGGATCTTCTCCATCTCGCTCCCTTCCACCGCTGCCGGATCGGCTACTCCCCAATGCGCCGTCATCGGCTGACCCGGCCACACCGGGCAGACTTCATTGGCGGCGTTATCGCAGACCGTGAATACGAAATCCATCTGAGGGGCGCCCGCTACGGCAAACTCATCCCAGGCCTTGCTGCGCAACCCTTCGGTGGAAAAGTCATGCCGTTCCAGGATTGCCAGCGCCAGCGGATTGACCTTGCCGGTCGGATGGCTGCCGGCGCTGTAGCCGCGAAACTTCCCCTGTCCCCACCGGTCGAGCAGGGCTTCCGCCAGGATGCTGCGGGCCGAGTTACCGGTGCACAAAAACAACACGTTATAAACCTTATCGTTCATCGTCATCGTCTCTTCGCGGTTTCCAAGTTATGATTCGTGGCTACCACCGGGTCGGTCGCGGCGTGCATCCGGTCGGGTTCGCACAGTGCGACGCAGTGTTCGGGGTCGCCGGCACAGCAGTTCTCTGTGAGGTAGGCCAGCAGGCTGTTCATCCGGGCAAAGCTGGCGGCGTAGATGAGGGAGCGGCTCTGGCGTTGGCGTTCCACCAAGCCCGCGTGCTGGAGGGTTTTAAGGTGAAAAGACAGCGTCGCGGGCGGCAGCCCCAACGCGGCTGCAATCTGTCCGGCCGGCGCCCCGTCCGGTCCGATCTGGACCAGGTAACGGAAGATATCGAGGCGGGTTTCTTGGGCCAGCGCGGTTAAGGCGATAAGGGCGTCTGTCTTTTCCATAGTTCCATCCTAGTGGAAATATAAGATTGACGTCAAGCCCCTATCGGAGTTGTCTTCAGATCGGTCTTGCCACAGTCACCTGCCACCCCTTGTTGGCGTCTTCCAGGTGTTTGGTGACGGAGTCGATCTGGGTTCTGCCGACTGGAGGATAACCCCAGCGAAGGAACGTTGGCGTGATGCCGCTGGGATCAGCGCCAGAGCTACCAGCACTGAACCCAACCACTGCATGGAGTGTTGCTTCATAAAGACCTCATTTTTCTTAGTCATGAAAGATATCGATATACAACATTTATAAATATAATATTTTTTGATATAGTATATAATCGTTATTTACTCTATGCCTTACGCATGACGACCTCGGCTGTCGACCTTATCGAGTTGTCCCGCTTGCAACACCGCGCCGACGAAGCGGCTTCCCTGTTGCGTGTCCTGGCCAATCCGGATCGCTTGTTGCTACTCTGTCAACTGGTGGGAGGAGAGTGCTGTGTCGGTGACCTGGAAGAACGCACCGGTATCTACCAGCCGACGCTCTCCCAGCAACTGGGCGTACTGCGGAATGAAGGCTTGGTGCTGACCCGGCGCGATGGCAAACGCATTTATTACACCTTGGCCCATCCTGAAGTGCTGGCCATGCTGAAAACGCTGTACAGCCTCTATTGCCAACCGGCGTTAACAGCGGAAAAGTCATGACCGCCGGAAGTCAGTGTTTTCCTAACTCACCCCTCACTTTGTAAGAGGTTTTGCCATGTCAATCAATGTTGGAAGTGTCGATCGTATTGCCCGTATCGTCGTCGGGCTGGTGTTGATGATTCTTGCCGCCACCGGAACGATAGGTCTGTGGGGCTGGATCGGTGTCGTTCCTCTGCTGACAGGGATATTCCGCTTCTGCCCCGCCTACAACCTGTTTGGCATCAATACCTGCAAAACGTCCTAACTGGTCATGCTCTATTAGGAAAAGAGGGGTATCCACTTAAGCCGGGACACCTTAGTATGGTCCCGATAATGGTTATCCGGACATTCGTTGCCGCTGGCGCCCTGGGAGCGCCGCACCCCAGTGCGGCATTGTAATGACGCCAGTGGCAAGTGGCGAGAGCCGCACTGGGGTGCGGCGCTCCCAGGGTCGGATTGTCCCGCCTTAAGTG
>CAIMUS010000284.1 GCA_903844665.1 uncultured Pseudomonadota bacterium | reverse complement strand
TCAATCTTGACATCTTCGATATCTAAGGGTATCTCAAAACGGTTCATGGGAACTCATCGCCTCGCTACGTGAACCTTCAGGAACAACTGTAACTACTTGTTTATATTATAATCGGGTACCCCGCAAGATACCAGAGAGCCACAATACACCTCCGCTTAAGGGAAAAAGTGCGCCATTGCCGTAGATAAAGCACCAGCCGAGGAAAACCGAACATTGCAAGACTTTGAAGCTGTAAAAGAGTAATCGCAGGACATCGACGGGATCCCTTGAATGGAGAATTTCGAGAGAGTTGCACCAATCCCGAAACGCCTCCGGAGCGCGCCAGGTCCAGATATAGCAAAGGCGCTCGAGACTCAGTAAAACTGCTGCGCAGAGGAAGATCCAAAGATTCATTCAGCGACGTTTTTAGGCAAAGTCTACGGCCAATTAATGAAGAGCAATGGCTAACGATAAGCCGAGTCAGCGTTGCCGCCAGTGCTGAATTGGGTAGAATTGCCTCTCAGGTGGAATGGTAGCGACATTCAGAGCCAGCGGCGCCATTTGAGCACGGCAAGTGCAGCGACGCCGACAAGGAAGATCAGGCCGGACACGACCCAAAAACCCATTGGCTGCTCAAGACCGGGAATGCCGCCCACATTCATGCCGAACATCCCGGACAGCAAGGTCATCGGCAGGATGATGACCGACACCACCGAAAGGATGTACAGATTTTGATTGGTCTGCTCGGTTAAGATCGCGGTCAACTCATCCTGCATGGCCTTGGCCCGTTCTTGGGTGGACTGGATCTGGGCGGTCACTTCGCCAATTTCGGCGATCGTTTCGGCGAGCCGTTGCCGATCATCCTCGTCGAACCAGGGAGGTGGGCGCAATTGCAGCCGGGCCAGCATGCGTTGTTGTGGCTCGATCTGGCGGAGGATCTGCACCGCCCGCCGGCGCAAGCTGCCGAGCGGTCCATGCAGGTCATCGATGTGCTCGGCCAACAGGCGATCTTCGACCGCATCGGCGTCGCCCGACAACCGCGCCGCCACCGGCGTGAAGGTGGTCGCCAGGGCTTCCAACAATTCGATCAACAGCGCGGCGCCCGATTCCGGCGTGTGCCCGCTCACGATGCGGCGGCGAATCACATCGATGCCCTTTAACGGATGACGCCGCGCGCTGATCACGCGGTGAGGCTCGAGCCAGACTCGGAGAAAGCTCACCTGCTGGCGATGGGGGTCGGATTCATACTGGAGATCCCGCAGTGTCAGCAGACAGCCCTGGTCTGTCTGGCAAAAATGCATCTGGTCGCTGCCATCGAGCAGTTCCTCACTGATGTCGGTGGGCAGTTCCGGGAACTGGCGCACCAGTTTGCGGCCGGCCTCCAGACTGCTGTTCACATGCAGCCAGACGAAGCCCCGTTCCTGTCGCGACCCGGCTCTGATTTCCTCAATGGTAAGTTCCTGTGGGGGTTGGTCAGGGGTAATCCGGAAAGCACAAATCATCCCGTCGGCGGCGGGGCGGATTATCGTGGTCATTCACTTTCCCAAGGGTTTTCCGGTGCACATGGAAAAATTTTGGCGCCGTGAGTGAAAAAAAAGCCGGTGGGTCGGAGGAGTGACCCAGGCCGGCTTTCGCTGAAAATGTACATGCAAGAGAGAAGGGAGCTTAGGAGGAGTCCGCATGTACATGAGCGAACATGAGCGAACATGAGCGAACATGAGCAAACATGAGCAAGCAAAAAATCAACACGTTTTTCTATTTTAACGCATGTTTATGTACGAATTATTACTCATTATCCGCCATTAAGCCCACACTTATCCATATAAACCTAATCAAATGATTCCTTCCGAAGTTCTTACAACGCCACCCTGCCAGTCAAGCGAATGGATACCACTGTTGTTCTTCAAATTGTCATAAAAGCAAAATGCTACTATCAGCTTCATGCCGTACGATAATTAGGGAAAGACGATAGCGTCGCCCTAATTCTTTCCCAAAGGTCAGCACAGTGCCCCTGAAGGCCCTTGTGGAGTCATGAACAGATGCCAGCAGAAACCGTCGAAAACCGCCTGTTTGCCGACATTCAAATCGGCGACACGGCACAACTCGCCCGCACCGTAACCGCAGAAGACATCGATCACTACACCGCCGCCTCGGGGGACTTTAACCCGAGCCATGTGGACCAAGCCTATGCGGAAGAACGGCAGATGGGCCGTCGGGTTGCCCACAGTCTGTGGGGGGCGTCCCTGTTTTCCAGCCTGCTGGGCAACGTGCTGCCGGGTCCGGGGACGGTCTACCGCAGCCAGATACTCGATTTTCATCGCCCGCTTTATCTGGGCGATAGCCTTACCGTCATCGTGACCGCCATCGAAAAACGACCCGATCTTCAGGGTGTTCTGTTCGATTGCCGGATCAGCAATCAGGAGGGAGAGGTCGCCATCACCGGCACGGCTGAGGTGATCGCTCCCACTGTCAAGATTCGACGCCCACGGGTCGATCTGCCTGGTTTCGAAGCGAACGCCCAGGACCGCTTCGCCGAGCTGATCGCCCGCGCCGAAACGCTGGAGCCGCTGTCCACCGCCGTGGCCCATCCCTGCGACAGCAGTTCTCTGATCGCCGCGGTGGAGGCGGCCAAAGCCCGCTTCATCGTACCTATCCTGATCGGACCCAAGGCCCGGATTCAGGCCGTGGCGGCCGCCGAGGAACTGGATATCAGCGGCCTTACCCTG
>CAIMUS010000283.1 GCA_903844665.1 uncultured Pseudomonadota bacterium | reverse complement strand
CCCAGATCGGCAATGGCCGGTCGAAGGGGTGCAGTTCCATCCCGAATCGATCGTCACCGAGATCGGACATCGGTTGTTGGGAAATTTTCTGGCTCTCTAAACGGTCCTTGCGCTGTGGGAGCGGCGCCCTCGCCGCGATAACTGGCCGTACCCGTGGCGCTGCCGGGTTGATCGCGGCGAGGGCGCCGCTCCCACAGGTTACCGCCAATGATCGAAATTGCGATTGAGTAAACCCCCCAGTTTTTCGATATCGTCGGCAAATACGGCGCGGAGCTTTTGCCGCATGGGGTCGCTGAGAGCTTCCCGCTTGATTTCGACTTTATTTATTTTTTTCAGACGCCTTCGGATCGAGCGCAGATACGCGAGTTTATCCAGTCCCTGTCCCTCTCTTTTCTCGATAAATTTGACGATGAACTTGGGTGGATTCATCACGAATTGTTGCAGAAAGGGGCTCTTGAAACCTCTATTCTGGTTTTTTCGCGCAATTTTCGTCTGGCCGTCATAGTCGATGTCGATAAAGTCCAGTACCTCCTTATAGACTTTAATAGGATCTTTGATGAAATCGTCGAACACGATCACGAAACAGCGTTCCCGCCCGGCGGTCCGGAACAGGGTCTCGACCTGTTCACCCAGGCTGCCTACCGCCGCGTATTGCAGTAGTCGCGGTTCGCGGCAGCGCTTGGGAATGTATTTACCATAACTCCTGGCCTCCTGAAGATTCCAGGCGGTCTCGAAATCGGTTACGTCTTCATCCATGGTGAATAACAGCCGGACATGATAGGAATAGATCATATCGACTGGATTTCGCACCATGACGATGAAGCGGCCATTGGGATCGAGTTCGATAATCTTTTCGATCGCCTCCGGCGAATAAAGATAACTCACCGATCCTTCGGCAATGGCCCGATGGTTCTCATTGAGGCCGGGAAAATACCGCTGCAGATAGGTGCGACTTATTTCTTCGGGCGAGAGATCCGGAGAGACGCGAATAAAAAAATGGTTTTCCTTGGGTTTCGAGAAACAGATTTGCGGATTCCTGGCCAGTGCTTTGCTGAAAGCGGTTGTGCCACAGCGTGGCGCACCGACCAGATAAACCCCATGTTTAATCTGCGGCCCCCAGATCGAAGGGGTGGACGGCGGAGAAACGATAGCTGGCTGCATGGTTATAGTTCAAAGTAGGTGTCAAGGACTGATTGCACGACTGGAGCAGGGCTTAACCCGAACCGCCGGGCTGGACCCGTTTCCAGAGAAAAATACTATTAATTATGCTATTTATGCAAGTGTTCCCTGCCCGACGGGTGCAATTAAGAGCCTGTATAAGAATTAACACCATGATAATACTAGCTAATTTCCCCAGAGATACGTCCCCTCCCCCCTTGTGGGGGAGGGAGTTTTTATACAGCCTCTAAAAGTGTGAGGCGCCTGTTTGTCCCCTGGGAGCGCCGGCGTCCTCGCCGGCTAACAGCGGCGCATTACGCTGCGCCAATGCGCCCTACGCGGGCCGTCAATCCGGCTTCTTGCGTCCCATAAACGTCTGGAGCGCCTGTCTCGCTTCCGGCGAATGCAACCGTTCGACGAAGTGATGGGTCTCCAGCAGCAGGACTTCGCGCAGCAGTTCCGCCTGATTGCGCTTTAACAGCGACTTGGTCAACTGCACCGCCGCCGGCGGCAGCGCCGCCAATTGCCGGGCCTTCTGCCAGACCGCCTCTTCCAGTTCATAGACGTTATAAATACCGTTGATCAGGCCGATTTCCAACGCCTTGGCGGCGCTGAACGGCTCGCCCAGCAGCAGCAGTTCGGCGGCGCGCTGATAGCCTACCCGTAGCGGCAACAGCAGGCTGGAGCCGCCCTCCGGGCACAGCCCCAGATGGGTGAAGGGCAGCCGGAACAACGCATTGGTGCTGGCGTAAACCAGATCGCAATGCAGCAGTACGGTCACGCCGATACCGACCGCCAGACCGCCGACCGAGGCGACGATGGGCTTGCTCGCCTGCGAGATGGTCAGTAGAAAATGAAACACCGGGCTGTCCTCGACCACGATCTCCGAATGATCGATGAAATCGGCCAGATCGTTACCGCTGCTGAAGCAGTCCTCGGCGCCGGTCAGCAGCATGACCCGGATCGCCGGGTCCTGCTCGGCCTGCCGGATCGCCTCGATCATGGTGAGGTACATGGCGGCGGTGATGGCGTTTTTCTTGTCCGGCCGGTGTAACTGGATACGCAGGATGCTTTCCTGAGTAGTGACCAGGACCGGAGGTGTGGTGGCGACAGTCATCGAATCGTTCCCCTTTCGGGCGTTGCCGTGGAAGCTGGTCTATTTGTAAGCGTTCACCCCCCTCCCCCTAACCCCCTCCCACAAGGGGAGGGGGAATACGCTAAGTAGCTGTTTTGCAATAACTCCCTCCCCCCTTGTGGGGGAGGGTTGGGGTGGGGGGTCTGAACGGTTACGGTCTATTTCACCATAAAATGCCGTATGTTGGCTTGGCGATATCGGCGCTTTGCCTGAAACGGCGCCTGGCGATTGGTATACAATCAATGATTAAACAGGTCATAACCTTGTAAATCTTAATTTCGCGAGCGAACCATGCTATCCGGCGACTCCCGCCCCCGAAACGGCGATGCTCTGCTGATCGTCGATGTACAGAACGATTTTCTGCCCGGCGGCAGCCTGGCCGTGGCGGAAGGCGACCAGGTCGTAGGCGTACTCAACGACTATATCGCGGTCTTCTCGCGACAGGGCCTGCCTGTCTATGCCACCCGCGACTGGCATACTCCCGATCATTGTTCCTTTCAGGCTCAGGGCGGTCTCTGGCCGCCGCATTGTGTGGCCGACAGTCCGGGCGCCGGATTCGCCCCCGACCTGCGCCTGCCGGAAGGAAGCGTGACCGTTATTTCCAAGGGAACCCGCCAGGATAAGGACGCCTACTCCGGGTTCGAGGGCTCCGATCTGACCGAACGCCTGCGCTCTGCCGGTATACAGCGCCTGTTCATCGGCGGCTTGGCGACCGACTATGTGTTACATTGATTTGAACCATGCCGCTAAAACCTTGCGCTGGAATCGGTACACAGCGATAACTTGGCTGGCCGTTGCTCTACTGGGCCTGTCCCCGCTGAGTACTGAAGTCTATACCGGGCAGGCTAACGTTATGGCGAGCAGCCCATCCAGCTTTATAGTCACGCTTGGCGTGGGCATGACCAGCACCGAAATACCCTTTCAAGTGGCAGCAATCGACGAGGGGCGCTTGCAGGTTCAACTGCGTGTTCCACTTGCCGGCGCGCGGGTTGCGCTGATCGACCCGGCGAACCGGCTGGCTGTAAGTCCTGACGATTCCAAGACAATCGTTCAAGCCGGGGCGATAACTCAGCAACCGCAGCTTGGAGATCTATTTATTCTGCCAGAACAACAGGATCCGACTCCAGGCTTATGGAGACTGCGCCTTATCCATTCGCCAGCGGCCGGCACTGAGAGAATCACTGTAACGATCGCGCTATTCGAGCGGTTCCAATTGAATATGATCAGCAGTGGCAAGCACTTCTATACGGGGGAGGAAGCGCTGCTTTCTGTATTGGCGACCGACTATGGCCAACCGGTTGCGAAACTGTCACCCAGTATCGAGGTGCGCACCAACGGTAAACCAATAGCCCCTCCCTTGCTGGCGGCAGAGAATCAGCGGGCGCCTTCCGGTATACCCTTGTCAAACGAGCCGGGTCTCTATATCGCCAAATATACTTTCCCCTCCCCCGGCACTTTCGAATTCTTAACGCGCGTCGACTTCCCTGGCCGCAGGGGTAAGCTCATCAAAACAGCTAACATGGCTGTCGAGGTCAGTCCAAGTGTTATATCACTAAGTTCCTTGCGTGCTGAAGCTGTACGCACCCCGACCGGGTGCGTGGAGAAAATCGAATTTATAACCGGGCTGTCCACACAGAAGTCTGGCGCCTACACGGTGTCTCTGTTCTTGCAGGGGAGGGATAGCCACGAGATCGAGTTATCGGCGACACAGGAATCCAACAGCGGTGTGCTGTGGTATCGTATTCCTCTGTATGCCGCCGATGCAGTGTCGCAGTTGGAGCAGGAATGGGCCACCACTATCAAGCGAATTGACGTACTGCGCTTTGACGAGCAGGGGGCAAAGCTAGTACGCCGGTACGGGGAAAAGCAGGCGTTGCCTGCTATAGCAGCCACAGAACTGTGCGGCCCAAGGGATGGCGGCTATCAATGAGTCACGGCGCTCTCAGGATGATTTGCAGGATTTGCTGCCAGGCGCCGCAAATCAACAGGGCAGGACTTCGATCTCGTCCTGCCCCGGTTGAAGCTTAAGGGTTAATCACCTTGAACAACGGCAACGCTGCCTGCTCAATTGAGTGGGCAGGAACCCCTTGCGCAGACTCGGTTGACTATTGCCCGTGCATCGCGGATATCGATAATCCCATCGCGGTTGAGATCACGACGGTCTCCTGGGGTAAGTGCCATCTGACCGCGGAAGGTTAACAAGAGATCGCGGTCTGCGGCATCCACATCGCTATCGGCATCCAGATCGCCTGTAATCCGGGGGAAGAACTGCCACCGCGACAAAACGCTGGAACTCCCTACGACAGAAGCCTGTGCGCTCGCTCCCTGGCCCAGAATAAGCACCGATTCGACCGAGTAAGGGCCATCGATTGCCTGAAACCGCTCGGATGCTATCGTTACCGAGACGGTGTTGCGCCCCGCCGACAGGAACTGACTGAAGCCAAACTGGCTTACTTCCTGACCTGCCGAACCCGTTACCTTCAGCGAAATCTGGTATGTTCCGTTACTGGTGACGGTTACTGGGAAGGAAAATTGCAGTGAACCGATAAGGAAGATCGACTGGGCCTGGACATCATCTACGTCCAGGCAAAGCGATGGGATGGGGTGGTTGGGCGGCCGGAAGTCCAGAAGTTCGCCGGCGCTCTCCAGGGCCACCGGGCCAAGAAGGGCATCTTTATTACCACGTCATCCTTCTCCAAGGACGCGGAAGACTATGTCTCGCGGATCGACAGCAAAATCGTGCTGATCGATGGTGCAATGCTGGCTCATCTGATGATCGATCATAATGTGGGCGTGTCGCCGGTTGCGGCGTATGAGATCAAGAAAATTGATTCCGATTATTTCACCGAAGCGTAGGTACAGCAGAACGCCACCGGCTAACCCATTGGCCAGGGAACCGTACTTGTGACCCCCCAAGCTTTCATCCAAAAATGGCAGATTGCCACCCTTAAAGAGCGGTCGGCGGCTCATGAGCATTTTCTCAATCTCTGCGCACTGCTGGAGGAACCCACGCCGGCGGACGCCGACCCGACCGGGACTTGGTACAGCTTCGAGAAGGGCGCCAAAAAGACCGGTGGCGGTGAGGGTTGGGCCGATGTCTGGAAGCGGCATTGCTTTGCCTGGGAGTACAAGGGCAAGCACCACGATCTCAACGCCGCACTGAGGCAGTTACAGCAGTACGCCCTGGCGCTGGAGAATCCCCCGCTGCTGATCGTGTCCGATCTGGACACCATCGTGATCCATACCAATTTCACCAATACCGTTCATCAGGTCCACACCCTGCCGCTGGAGTCCCTGGCTGACCCCGCGCAGTTGCGCCTGCTGAAGTGGGCCTTCAGCGAGCCGGAGCGGTTACGCCCGGATCGAACCACGGCGGCGGTGACGGCCGAGGCCGCCGAAGCCTTCGCCAGCCTGGCGCAACGGTTGCGCGAGCGTGGCCATGAGCCGCAACGGGTGGCGCACTTTATCACCAAGCTGCTGTTCTGCATGTTCGCCGAGGATATCGGCATCCTGCCGCGAGATCTGTTTCAGCGGCTGCTGACAGCGGGGTTGCGTAATCCAGCGCAGTTCGAGGCTATGGCCCAGGGCTTGTTTACGGCGATGACACGTGGCGGCTTTTTCGGGGTGGAGTCCATTCCCTGGTTTAACGGCGGTCTGTTCAACGATGACGAAGTGCTGCCGCTGGATGTGGAGGACCTGAAGATTGCCCACCGGGCGGCGCAACTGGACTGGAGCGTCATCGAGCCGGCCATCTTCGGCACCCTGTTCGAGCGGGGCCTGGACCCGGACAAGCGCAGTCAACTGGGGGCGCATTACACCGATAAAGGCTCCATCCTGCGGCTGATCGACCCGGTGATCCGGGACCCCCTGCTGGCGGAGTGGACACAGGTCAAGCAGACGATTCAGCAGGACTTGGACAAAGCAGGACAGGCCAAATCCGCCATGGCCAATACCAAGGCTCGGCATCAGGCGGAACAGGCTCTACAGGGCTTCCTGGAGCGGCTGCGGACCTTCCGGGTGCTGGACCCGGCTTGCGGCTCCGGCAACTTCCTGTACGTTGCCCTGCAAACCCTCAAGGACCTGGAGCATCGGGTAATGCTGGAAGCCGAGGCCCTGGGCTTGCAACGGGGTTTCCCGGCGGTAGGACCGGAAGCGGTGTTGGGCATCGAGATCAATCCGTATGCGGCGGAACTGGCGCGGGTGACGGTGTGGATCGGTGAGATTCAATGGATGTTGACGCACGGCTACAACCTGAACATGAACCCGGTATTACGGCCGCTGGATCAGATCGAGTGTCGGGATGCGCTGTTGAACCCTGATGGCAGCGAGGCGGCTTGGCCGGCAGTAGATGCAATGGTGGGGAATCCACCGTTCTTGGGCGATAAGAAAATGCTCGGTGAACTGGGCGAGGAGTATGTTGCCACCCTGAGACGGATTTATCGGGGGCGTGTGCCGGGCGGGGCGGATTTAGTGACGTACTGGTTCGAGAAAGGCCGGGCGCAGATCACGGCCGGCCAGTCGCAGCGGGCCGGCCTGGTTGCCACTAACGTTATTAGTAAGAAGCGCAACCGACCCATCCTCGAACGTATCCGTAATTGCGGCGAAATCTTTAATGCCTGGAGCGATCAGCCTTGGGTGAATGAAGGCGCCGCCGTGCGCGTTTCCCTGGTCTGCTTTGGCGCCAGAGCGTCTACTCAACCGGTTATTCTGGATGGAAAGCCGGCCGCCGTTATCCATGCCGACCTGACCGCTGGTGGTGACACCGGTGTGGACCTTACCCGGGCCCGACCGCTGCCGGAAAATGCTGGCGGTTCCTTCTTCGGTTTGTGCCTCGCCGGCGCTTTCGCCGTGAACGGTGACATTGCCCGCCGCTGGCTGAAATTGCCCAACCCGCATGGTCGCCCTAACGCCGAGGTGCTGCGCCCAATCTACAACGGCGCTGACGTATTGAAAGGACATAAGGACCGCTGGGTGATCGATTTTGGTCCAGCAATGAGCGAAACCGAGGCCGCTTTGTATGAAGCGCCTTTTCGCTATGTGGAAGAACACGTTAAATCGGTGCGGTTGGTCAATAATCGGAAAGCCCGCGCAATTAACTGGTGGCGTCACGGTGAAGCACGTCCTGGTATGCGCCGTGCACTGAAAGGGCTCAGCCGCTATATTGCCACGGTGGAGACCGCCAAGCATCGCATTTTTGTATGGTTTGATATGGCGGTAGCACCAGAGCACAACTTGATTGTGATTGTCCGCGATGATGACGAGATTTTTGGCGTTTTATCCTCTCGCTTTCATGTTGTTTGGGTAAATGCGACCGGCGCACCATACGGGAATCACCCAACCGCTCGGCGATACAACTCAACAATGGTTTTCGAGACCTTTCCCTTCCCCGAAGGGCTGACCCCCAACATTACCGCCAGCGATTACGCCAATGATCCCCGCGCTCAAGCCATTGCTAAAGCCGCCCGCCGGCTGGTGGAACTGCGCGATAATTGGCTGAATCCGCCCGAGTGGGTGCAGCGGGTCCCGGAAGTCGTGCCTGGCTACCCCGACCGGCTGCTCCCCGTGGACGAGAAGGCCGCCCAGGAACTGAAGAAGCGCACCCTCACCAACCTGTACAACCAGCGCCCGGCCTGGCTGGTGAATGCGCACCGGGCGCTCGATGAGGCGGTGGCGGCGGCCTACGGCTGGCCGGCTGACTTGAGCAATGATGAGATACTGCGGCGGTTGTTGGCGCTGAATCTGGAACGTGTGGGAGCAAGCGCATGAATCACTGGCTGTATCTGTTTGCGGGTACAAACGGAAATACTGCGCCTGACCGCCTGACTGTAGTTTCCCTATAACTAGGACAAAATCGAGATATACAGAATGAATGAATATCTAGTCAACCTTCTCTTAAAAATACATAACGTTAGCACGCAGGGTGGCGATTATGCATACGCACCAAAAGATTGTAGTAATTCCGAAGATGATCGCAGGGAAGAGGTTGGCTTACTTGAATTAAAAAATATGGGATATATTGAAATAATTGAACGGAAAAATAATATGATTCGTCGCGATAGTACGAGATACCTGAATATTCTTGTTGACGATATAACCCCCAAAGGCGACCAGCGGATGATCTCGGCTTGCTGCTGAAGACTGCGGAAAGCAGAGACGAGCACCAAGCGCACCCCATCCTGCGCCGCGGCGGCCGAAAACGGGCGCCACGCGGCAGCGGCCTCCGGGACCAACCGATGCTCCCGACCCTCGGCGTCGGTCTCGACCACCACCAAGTGCGCCGGCTCCCGAAACAGGGGGAGTGGCCGATGCACAAACCGCTCTCGGGCGATTCCAAGTTCGGCTAGCAGCGCCTCGACACGCAGGAGAAATTCATCAGTCACAGGGATCTCATCCTTCGTCTACGGATTTCAGGATCAGGATACAAGAATTTGAGTGGCGCCAGCCATGGCTTTCATGGACATTTCTCCTTGACAGCGATTCGCTTGCCAAGCCAGTTGTCAGCCATTGATATACAATATCAACATTTCTGAATTGGCGGGTAACTTATCATGTCCGGCGACTCCCACCCCCGCAACGGCGATGCCCTGCTGATCGTCGATGTACAGAACGACTTTCTGCCCGGCGGCAGCTTGGCCGTGGCGGAAGGCGATCAGGTCGTAGGCGTACTCAACGACTATATCGCGGTCTTCTCCAGGCAGGGCCTGCCTGTCTATGCCACCCGCGACTGGCATACCCCCGATCACTGCTCCTTTCAGGCTCAGGGCGGTCCCTGGCCGCCGCATTGTGTGGCCGACAGTCCGGGCGCCGGATTCGCTCCCGGTTTGCGCCTGCCGGAAGGCAAGGCGACCGTCATCTCCAAGGGAACCCGCCAGGATAAGGACGCCTACTCCGGTTTCGAAGGCTCCGATCTGGCCGAACGCCTGCGCTCTGCCGGTATACAGCGTCTGTTCATCGGCGGCCTGGCGACCGATTATTGCGTGCTCGACACGGTCAGAGACGCCCTGCGCGAAGGCTTCGCCGTGCGGCTGCTGGAAGACGCCATCCGGGCGGTGAACGTTCAGCCCGACGATGGCGCCAAAGCCATCGCCGAGATGCGACAGGGGGGCGCGGTCCCCGTCACTCTGGCCGAGGTGGCGTGATGGCAGCCGGCGACAGCGTCCTTCTGACCGACCTTTATCAACTCACCATGCTGCAGGCCTACCATCGGCAGAACATGGCGGATACCGCCGTGTTCGAGTTGTTCGTGCGCCGCCTGCCCCCCAACCGGGGGTTCCTGCTGGCCGCCGGCCTGGAACAGGTGTTGGAGTATCTGGAAAACCTGCAATTTACCGCCGCAGAACTGGACTGGCTGGCCGCCAGTGGACGCTTCAGCCGGGATTTTATCGACTATCTGGCCACCCTGCGGTTTGCCGGCGAGGTTCATGCCCTGCCGGAAGGGACGGTGTTTTTTCCCAACGAGCCGCTGTTACGGATCACCGCGCCCCTGCCACAGGCCCAACTGGTGGAAAGCCGGCTGATCAATCTGATCCATTTCGAGACCCTGATCGCCTCCAAAGCCGCCCGCTGCGTGCTGGCCGCGCCCGGCAAGCTGCTGGTGGATTTCGGTCTGCGCCGGGCGCACGGAGCGGAGGCGGGTCTGCTGGCGGCGCGGGCCGCCTGGCTCGCCGGTTTCGCCGGCACGGCCACCGTGCTGGCCGGCATGCGCTTCGGTATTCCCATCTTTGGCACCATGGCGCACTCTCTGGTGCAGGCCCACGACCGCGAGGAAGACGCCTTCGAGCACTTCGCCTATGCCCAGCCCGATAACGTGGTGCTGCTGATCGATACCTATGACACCGAGGCGGCGGCCCACAAAGTGGTGCGGCTGGCGCCGCGCCTGCGGGCCCGGGGCATCGCGATCAAGGGCGTGCGCCTGGACAGCGGTGATATCGCTGAATTATCCCGTAACGTGCGGCGGATTCTGGACGAAGGCGGCTTGCAGACCGTGACCATTTTTTGCAGCGGCGATCTGGATGAATTCCGCCTGGCGGAACTGGCGGCGGTCCAGGCGCCTATCGACGGCTATGGCATCGGTACCCGTCTGGACATTTCCACCGATGCCCCGTCGCTGGACTGCGTTTACAAATTGCAGGAATACGCCGGCGTTCCCCGCCGCAAGCGCTCTCAGCACAAGGCCACCTGGCCGGGGCGCAAGCAGGTCTATCGTCAGTTGGCCGAAGACGGCGCCCTGGCCGGCGACTGGCTCTGTCTGGAGGCGCATCCCCATCCCGGCGAACCGCTGCTCCAGCCCGTCATGCGCGCCGGGCACAGGCTCACCGAGGCCGAATCGCTGGACCTGGTTCGAGAGCGGGTCCATCGGCAACTGGCGGCCCTGCCGGCGGCCTTGCGCGCCAATCGAACCGAACCTTATCCCGTCGTGATCGCCCCCGAACTCCAGGCGCTGGCGGCCGAACTGGACCGGCTTGAGCATTGAAGCAATGACTGCGGCTACCCACTTAAGGCGGGACAGTTCTGTAAGGTGCGTTCCACGCACCTTACACACGCGGCTGTGTGGTGCGTGGAACCCACCCTACGCTTACTACTAAGGCGTCCCGGCTTAAGTGGATACCCTCAGGTTGTGCCTTAACCGCTGACTGTTACAGGAAAAATAAATAAGCTCCCGCCGCGCCACCGAGCAGACCGGCCAGAAAAGCCAGCAATATCACCAGCAGCCTGGCGCCGAACAGTCCATGCCGCTCGCTCTCACGGCTGGCATCCGGGGGTACGGAAATGGCTGGCGTTGCATCGGTTCCCGGCACCGGCACCGGCACCGGCACCGGCACGGGCGCTATCCTGCTCAAAGACGGCCCGACTCTGTCCAGGGATAATTTATCGATACGAACCGGCGTCTGCTCCAGTGACTTCAAGACAGGGCCGTTATTAGCAGGTCGGGCTGTTTCAATCGGACCGACCTCGATCTGCGGCCCGCTCGGCTCCGGCCTCAGCAACATCAGTCCCTCGGCGGCCTCGTCGATCAAGGCCATCGACAGGGTGGTTTGGTCGTTGAGTTGCGCCAGCAGCAGGGCGCGCTCGCAGAGCATGTTGATCAGGCGGGGAATTCCCTTGGTATAGCCGGCGATGCGCTCGGTAACCGGCGCCGGAAACAGCGTCTCCGGCGGCGGTCCGCCGGCGCCTTGCAGTTGCCGGTAAATAAACCCCGCAACATCGCTGGCGCTCAGGGAATCCAGGCGAACATGAACGGCGCTGGCCAGCGGGGCATGTAAGGCCCGATGCCGGGCCAGCATCTCCTCCAGCACCGGCGCACCGCTCAGCACTACCTGGAGCATCGACTGCTCCTTAACCCGCAGTCGCGCCAGGGTGAGCAGCCGGCTCAGCGTATCTCCGCTCAGAAGATGGGCTTCATCAATCAGTAAAGCGACTTCCACCCCCTGTTCGGAGTAGGTATGCAGGTAGTCCTTGAGGGCTTTGAGTTTATGCATCCGTTCCCGGCCGTGGCCGATGATGCCCACTTGATCGCAGATGACCGCGAGTAAATCATCGAAATCGAGATTGGTGGAATAGCAGCATACGAATTTGATCTGCGCCGGCGCCTCCTGGGCCAGTTTACGTAACAACAGGGTCTTGCCGGTACCGGCTTCGCCGGTCAATATCAGCAGACCGCAACGCTGGCGAACGCCATCCAGCAAACGCAAGTAAGCATCCAGATAGCCGGTGTTGGTAAAGAAGAAGTCGGCATCCGTATTACTGAAGGGTTTGCGGTGAAAACCGAAGTCCGTCGCAATCGTCTGAAAAGCGCCCATCGATCTGGCCATCTATCTTAACCGGAACGGACCAGATTGGCGGGACCCACGTTCAGACCCACCGGTGGATGGGTGACTCTCCCATACAAACGGGTGATCCGCTCCACATAGGTCTGGGTTTCGGCGTAGGGCGGAATGCCGCCGTATTTGAGCACGGCGTTCTCGCCGGCGTTGTAACCGGCCAGGGCAAGGCGGACATCGCCCTGAAAATAGGCCAGCAACCAGCGCAGATAGGCCATGCCCCCGTGCAGGTTCTGAATCGGGTCCATCGGGTCCTGTACCCCGAAACGCTCCGCCGTACTGGGTATCAATTGCATCAGTCCCAGGGCATTTTTGGGCGAACGGGCATCGACCCTGAAGGCCGATTCGATTTCGATGAGCGCCAGCACCAGGTTGGGATCCAGCCGGTAATTCGGCGCGAGTTGATTGACCCACGCGGCGATCCGCTGCCGGCCGGGGTCATCTTTTGGAACAAAAGTCAATTTGGCCCGCGAGGGTGGCAACTTGAGAACGACGGTGGTCACCGGGCAACCGCCGGCCTGCTTGATCCGGCTGGGATCATCGACCAGGGCCAGCATGCGCCGGGCATAACTGTCACCTTTGGCCGCCGCCAGCCGAAACCAGGCCGCCGCCATGGCGTCATCCCGCGACACGCCCCGACCATTGGCATACAGCCAGCCCAGTTGATATTGGGCGCTGGTATAGCCGCGTTCGGCGGCGGCGCAGTACAGGGCGATTGCCCGCTGGTAATCCTGGGACACGCCTTCGCCATGCTCGTAACGGGCGCCCCATTCCGTTTGCATGGCAGGATTCGATTTCTCCAACAAAACCTTCCAGTCAGGTTGCTCAGCCGCCTGTATCGCCAGGGAACAGGACAGAAGAAGCCATGTGAGTAAAGATTTGTCGAATATCGTCATAGCCTGTTTTTACGTTCGTTGCCAGCCGCCTTACACAGCAGATAGTCCAATAGTATGCAGTTTTTCCCGACAACTCCACCCCGATCGGGTCATCGCAGCCGTTTCTCCTACAAGATTTACAATCGATCCAGCCGCTAACATTGCTGTAACCGGCCGCCAGGTCAAGATAAGGCAGCCTTTAACCTGCTAAAAAATCTTTATGCTGCGTTGCGGCGACGGTTGCACATCTTACCGTGGCTGCTATAGTTCGCATAGAGACCTGCTCTATACGCCGGTTCACAGCGCGAACTGGTATTAAGTTATATTTATGTAGATTGTGTACTTAATAAATATTTATTTTGTTGACCTTATGGTCAATTACTTTTAAATTTTACTATCAAATCATTCTCCTGCTATCATAATAAGGAGGAAAACTTATAGAATCAAAAATCAAGATTCTGCCCGAGGTCCACCAACCTTGGAACAAATCCAGCTTTTTCAGTGTGCACTGAGTTGATTGGGAGGTAGTTAATGAAAAAAGTCTCTTTCGCAGTACTTTCGGCTTTAGTCGTCTCGGCTCCGCTCGCGGCGCAACAAACCCGAGACCCGCTCGATGATCGTTTCTACATCGCGCCTTATGGCAGCTACATCTTCGCCGACAAGGATCGGAAGACCGACAACGGCTGGGGAGGCGGGCTTGCCATCGGTAAGCCGATCAACGAGTATTTGAACCTCGAGTTCCGCGGTACCTACCAGTACCTCGATAACGACGGCGGTCCCGGCGCCGTCCATATCACGCAACTCGGCCCCAATGCCCTGTTCTTCTTCCGGCGTGAGGGATTTCAGCCCTATCTGATGGGCGGAATCGGCCAAATCCGTGACCATTTTGATAGCTACAATGAATACGCAGATCCTTATAGTACGCAGCATCATCGGTGGAGCTTCGCGGCCCAAGGCGGTGTAGGCTTCCTGGTTCCCATCACCGATAACGTGCTGGCGCGCGCCGAAGGCCTCTATCGCTGGGATGCGAATCGAGGCGATATCCGTAACGAGGACAGTTTTGGAGACTGGATCATCTCCGCCGGCCTCCAGATACCGATCGGAGAGAAGCCACGGGCAGCGGTAACGCCTCCTCCGCCACTGGCGGCGCCTGCGACCCGCACGATCGAACTCTCGGCGGATGCGCTCTTCGCCTTTGACAAGGCTGTGCTTAAACCCGAAGGCATAGCGGAGCTTGACAGGTTCTTACAAGAACTGCGGGAAGCTTCGTTCAGCTACATTCTGGTGGTCGGCCACACCGATCCGTTCGGTACGGACGCCTACAACATGCAATTGTCCCAGCGCCGGGCAGATGCGGTGATGAACTACCTGGTCAGCCGGGGCGTTCCCACCGACCGCATCCGCGCCGAAGGCCGGGGCGAGAGCCAGCTCAAGATTACGCCTGAAGAGTGCGCCGCCCGCGGCGCGAGGACCCGTGCAGCACTCATCGAATGCTACCAACCGAATCGCCGGGTCGCAGTGACGGTTACCGGCGCAGCCCCAGCCTCACAATAAAACCTGTACAGCCTGGGCAACAAGGTGGACCCGTTGCCCAGGCTGTCCTGCCCCCTCCGTCAGCCTTCCAGATACGATCGCAATTCCCCCGAACGATTGAGTTTACGCAGCTTGTTCAAGGCTTTGCTCTCAATCTGACGAATCCGTTCACGGGAAACCGCAAATTCCCTGCTGATCTCTTCCAGGGTATGCTCGGTACTGACGCCGATCCCAAAGCGCAGGCTTAACACCTGGGCTTCGCGCGGCGTCAGCGTATCCAAAAGATCCTGAACACCCTGTGCCAGTTCGGCGTCCATTGCCCCATCGACCGGCATGGGCCGTCGCTTATCTTCGATAAAGTCACCCAGATGGGCGTCTTCATCGTCCCCCACCGCCATATCCATGGAAACCGGCGGTCTGGCTACGCTCAGCAAATCCGCCAGCGCTTCCGCCGACATCTCCGCCTGCTCAGCCAGTTCTTCCGGCAGGGCTTCGCGTCCCTGCGCCTGCAGGATATGCTGCGATACCCGGCGCAGCTTGTTGATTTTCTCGGTGGCGTGGACCGGAATCCGGATCAGACGGGCCCGATCATCGATCGCGCGGGTGATCGCCTGGCGGATCCACCAATGAGCATAGGTGGAAAATTTGAAGCCCAGCCGGTAATCGAACTTGTCGACCGCTCTCATCAGGCCGATATTGCCCTCCTGAATCAGGTCGGCCAGCGGCAACCCCCGATTGGCGTATTTTTTAGCCACGTGCACCACCAGGCGCAAGTTGGCTTCAATCAAATGCTGCCGGGTGCGCCGCACCAGCGCCATTGCGCTCCCCATACGCCGGTTGATATCCTTGAGTTCCGCCAGGGGCAGGCCGGCCCTGTCTTCCAGCAGCCGAAGTTCCTCCCGCACCTGCCGAAGAGCCGTATAAGCCTCGCCCTTGGCGGGGTCAGTCGCGGCGCCTGCCAGCAGCGGCTCCAACCAGGCCAGGCTGGTCTCCTTCCCCTTGAAGTGACTGAGCAACTGCCGCCGCGACATACCTAACTGAGCGCTACCAATATCCCGGATCGCCCCCTCGTAACCTTGCAATTGCCTGCCCAACGCCCGCACCGACTCCGCCAATCCCTCGATGCGTTCCGGCAACAGCGGGATGTTCAGCAACTGCCGGCTCAGCCGCTGGCGCAACTGTGCCGCTTCCGGGCTGGCAAGACCGAACCGATCACAGACTTGTAGCCACTGTCGATAGAGCTCGCGCAAGACAATCGCCTGCTCTTCGAATGCCTGAAACTCCGGCCCCGAGCCCGGCTCTTCTTCGGCGCCCGCCGCGTGACCGGCCCGCTTCGCCGCCGGCGTGGCGGCGAGCACCGCCGTCACCGGCAACGCACCGCCGATAACTTCCTCGAGTAAACGCAATCCAGCGGCAACGCCGGCCGGACAGCTCGCCATCGCCTCCAGGTTTTGGCGCAACCCGGTTTCGATCCTTCGGGCCAGCACCACTTCATCCTGGCGGTTGAGCAGACGATGCGTTCCCATCTCCCGAATATACAGGCTCAACGGCTCACGGGTCCGGTCGGCCACCAATAGCGAAGCGCGGACGGCGTCCGCTTTCAGGCCGTCTTCAAGCAGTTCTGAATCATTCCTGGCGGCTGCCGGTCGCAGGCTGTCCAGACCCAGTTCGTCAAGAATATTGAACTCCGTCTCGATGGCGACGATGTCGCGGATACCTTCAGCCGCGCTGATATCACCCGTCGCGGCAAAATTCCGCCCTTCGTCCTGGTAAACGAGTTCTTCAAGACCGGAATAGGTTTTTTCTAAATACATGGCTGTCTAAAAATTAAACGATGAATCGCTTCTCGGATGAACCGGCATTGCCGGAATCGGCAACCCAATCGTAACCCAATCCGCCTTAATTCGCCTTACATGGTTCAATCGGTCCCGCGACTCCGGCGGACAGAAGCCGGGTCAAGGCTCCGCCAGCCGGGCCGGTCTGAATAAGTTAATGAAAACCAAGGAGAATCAAGTGGATGCGAACTGGCCACAGTTCAATCAAATTACCTCCTTTGACTCCACCGGTAAAACTAAGTTTCCATGCCATATTCACCCCGGCGACGCAGGGACAGACTTTTCGCTCCTTTAGCACTCAGCGCTCCTGGGCTTGAGCCGGCGCCCAGGTCCGGATCCCCGCCGGTCGTTCCCTTCTTTTGCCTGGACAAAGTCAGAGAGACATGATTAATTGCAAAACATTGCCTACATCAGTCATCGGGATCTGCCATGCGTTTTAAAGATCGAAGCGAAGCGGGGAAGCAATTGGCTCTTGCCCTGGAGAAGTATCGCGATCAGCCGGCTGTCGTTTATGCCCTGCCGCGCGGCGGTGTCGTCCTGGCGGTGGAGATTGCCAAAGCCCTGCACTTGCCCTTGGATCTGATCATTCCTCGTAAGATCGGCCATCCTTACAATCCGGAGTACGCCATCGGCGCCGTGAGCGAGGATGGTGAACCGGTTTACAACGATTGGGAAATCGCCCGACTCGATCGCCACTGGCTCGAGAACCAGGTTAACAGCGAACGGCGGGAAGCACGGCGACGGCGTGAACAGTATTTGCAGGGCAGGGAACCGCTCCCCATAGCCGGCAAGACCGCCATCCTGGTCGACGATGGCATCGCCACCGGGCTGACCATGCTGGCGGCGATTCGCGATATTAAAAAGCGTCGGCCAAGCTGGGTGGTGGTTACTATCCCGGTAGCCCCGGAGGATACGGTAGAGCGCCTGCTGCAAGAAGCGGACGAGGTCGTCGGCCTGGATATTACAGCACATTATTTGGGCGCCGTGGGGGCCTACTATGACTACTTCCCCCAGGTTAGCGATGCCGAAGTGATTCGCCTGATGCAGCAGGCGCCCTCCCCCCAAGTATGAGGCGCCCCCGGCTTGAAAAATTTTTCGGCGTCCCCATTGAAACGGGCACAAACGATCCTATACTGGCACTCAGCACTGCTGAGTGCTAACAACTGTACATTACAGCAGTAGTTTTAATGCTGAGGAGAACTAGGTATGAAAATCCGTCCCTTACACGATCGGGTCGTCATCAGACGTAAGGAAGAGGAGCGCTTGTCTCCAGGCGGTATCGTGATACCCGATACCGCCAAGGAAAAACCGGTTCGCGGCGAGGTGCTCGCCGTCGGTAACGGCAAGATTCTGGAAGATGGCCGGACAATCCCGCTGGATGTGAAGGTGGGGGATGAAGTGCTGTTCGGCAAGTACTCGGGTAATGAAATTAAGGTGGATGGTGAAGAACTGGTGGTGATGCGCGAAGACGACATCATGGCCGTTTTCGACAAATAAATCCGGCGCCTTGCCGAACCGACTGTAAGCATTGCTTTGGAGTTTTATATGGTTGCAAAAGTTGTCAAGTTTAACGATGAAGCCCGGCAGCGGCTGGTGCGGGGCGCCAATATTCTCGCCGACGCCGTCAAGGTCACCCTGGGACCACGTGGCCGCAATGTCATTCTGGATAAAGCTTTCGGCGCCCCCACGGTGACCAAAGATGGTGTCTCGGTCGCCAAGGAAATCGAACTCAAGGACAAGTTCGAGAACATGGGCGCGCAGATGCTCAGGGAAGTGGCATCCAAGACCTCGGACGTGGCGGGCGACGGCACCACCACCGCAACGGTGCTGGCCCAGGCGATGCTGAAGGAAGGTCTGAAAGCGGTGGCCGCCGGCATGAATCCGATGGATCTCAAGCGGGGTATCGACAAGGCGGTGACGGCGGCGCTCGAAGGTCTCAAAGCCATTTCCAAACCCACCCTGGACAATAAGGCGATTGCCCAGGTCGGGATGATTTCCGCCAACTCCGACGAGGTTATCGGCAACATTATCGCCGAGGCCATGAACAAGGTCGGCAAGGAAGGCGTGATCACGGTGGAGGAAGGCAAGGGTCTGGAAAGCGAGCTCGATGTGGTCGAGGGCATGCAGTTCGACCGCGGCTATATTTCCCCTTACTTCATCAATAACAAGGACACCATGAACTGCGAGCTGGAGGATGTCAAAATTCTCCTGCACGATAAGAAGATTTCCAATATTCGCGAGCTGCTGCCGGTGCTGGAAAGCGTCGCCCGCGCCAACAAGCCTTTGCTGATCATCACCGAGGATCTGGAGGGCGAGGCCCTGGCCACGCTGGTGGTGAATAACATCCGGGGTATTCTCAAGGTGGCGGCGGTCAAGGCGCCCGGTTTCGGCGACCGGCGCAAGGCCATGTTGCAGGATATGGCGATTCTGACCGGCGGCCAGGTGATTGCCGAGGAGGTCGGCCTGAACCTGGAAAAAGTCACCCTGGACGATCTGGGTTCCGCCAAGCGGGTGATTATCGGCAAGGAAAACACCACGATTGTGGACGGCGCCGGCGCCAAGGCCGATATCGAGGCCCGTATCGACCAAATCCGCGCGGAGATCGACAAGACCACGTCTTCTTATGATAAGGAGAAGCTGCAAGAGCGCCTGGCCAAGCTGGCCGGCGGCGTGGCGGTGATCAAGGTCGGCGCGGCGACCGAGGTGGAAATGAAGGAGAGAAAAGCGCGGGTGGAGGATGCGCTGCATGCGACCCGCGCCGCGGTGGAGGAAGGCGTGGTGCCGGGCGGTGGCGTGGCCCTGATTCGCACCCTGGAGAATCTAAAGGATCTGAAGGGCGACAATCAGGGCCAGGATGTGGGCATCGCCATTGCCCGCCGGGCGATGGAAGAGCCGCTGCGGCAGATCGTCGCCAATGCCGGCGCCGAGCCTTCGGTCGTGCTGGCCAGGGTTGTCGAAGGCGAAGGCAATTTCGGCTTCAATGCGGCGACCGAAGAGTTCGGCGATATGATCGAGATGGGTATTCTCGATCCGACCAAGGTGGTGCGCGCGGCGCTGCAGAATGCCGCCTCCATCGCCGGTCTGATGATTACTACGGAAGCCATGGTGGCGGAGGCGCCGAAGAAGGAGACGACGCCGTCCATGCCGTCCATGGACGATATGGAGATGTAAATTAAGCCTTCCGGTCAAACCTAAGCCCCGCCTGAGCGGGGCTTGTCGTTTGGAGGAGTTACAGAGTGTCCCGTCCCACCCAGTCACGGGCGAACTGCCAGGCCACCCGGCCGTTGCGGGAACCCCGTTGCAAGCCCCATTGCAGCGCCGCCTGCCGGTTTTCTGCCGTCAATCCCGGCGTATAGCCCAGTGCTTCCAGCCAGTACGCCACGATCGCCAGATAATCGTCCTGGCTGAAGGGATGAAACGACAGCCACAACCCGAAACGTTCCGACAGGGAAATCTTTTCCTCTACCGCTTCGCCTTGGTGCAACTCCCCGTCGATGAGCCGGGCGTCCAGATTTTCCGACATGAATTCCGGCAGCAGATGGCGGCGGTTGGAGGTGACGCACAGCATCACATTGTCCGGGGCGGCGCTGATGGAGCCGTCCAGCACGGCTTTCAGCGCCTTGTAGCTGGGATCGTCGGCGGTAAAAGACAGATCGTCGCAGAACAGCATAAAGCGTTCCGGGCGCTCATACAGCGGTTCGACGATGGCGGGCAGGTCGATCAGGTCGTGCTTATCCACTTCGATCAGGCGGAAACCCTGGCCAGCGTATTCATTCAGCAAGGCTTTGAGCAGCGAGGATTTGCCGGTGCCGCGCGCACCCCACAGCAGGGCGTTGTTGAACGGACGTCCGGCCAGGAACTGGCGGACATTGCGCTCCAGTTCCGCTTTCTGCCGGTCGATGCATTGCAAATCCCGCAAGCGCAGGCGATGGGGATGTCGCACCGGTTGCAGATAGCCCCGTTCCCTCTGCTTGCGCCAGCGGAAGGCGGTACAGTTGTCCCAGTCCGGTTCGGGTGGCGCGGGAGGCAGCAGGTTTTCCAGGCGGATCAGCAGGCGCTCGGCGTGGTCCAGCAGGTTGTCGAGTTTGTCGGTGTCGGGTGGCATAGGTAAAGGCGCAGAAAGGCGCAGGCGTTGGCGGCTTAAAGCAAATCCAGGCATTTTTGATGCGCGGAAGACCGGCTCGGTTGTTAAAACCGAGTCGGTCTTTTTATCAGAGGTCGCTTTTAGAGAAATCCTCGCCCTTGAATAACAACGGCACTCGCAGATGTTTCGCCACAGTCTTGTAGGGTGGGCACGGCCCACCATTCAAATCAGGATTCACGGGAAAAGGTGGGCCATGCCCACCCTACCCGGCTACGCTGGCTGACGGCCAAGCTCACCGGCGGCAATGGAGCGCAGCGGATGCCGTCCGGTGCAGCGACTTGTTAGCTGCCAGTTTTCGGGAGCAGAAGGCGCGGTTTACGGTGTACAACCTTACGGCCTGATTTCGCTTCGGCCTCCCGCAATGCCTCACAAATGCGACCGAGATCATGGCCATATTTTTCGGCGTGCTCGGCACGATACCGACGAATTTCTGCAATGATCGGATCTTCATTCATATTTCTGCTCCTAATTCTTCAGGTGAGCACAACATTGGGCAAACAAACCCGTGCGCTTCGACTACTGCTGTGATGGCAGCTTTGGTATGAGCATTGTTGATGTGCTTGAAATTCCAAGTGAGAAGAAAATCGATTCCGGCTGCAACGGCGATGCCGATGTGCAGCGCATCCTCTTCACTATTAGCAGGCACTGCGCCTTGAACCAGCAGGTCTTCGGCCAAACTCTGTGCTTCGGGTGAAGTTGCAACAAGAGGGATTTTTTCCACGGCCTTTAGCCGCCTCTCTGCGGCCTCAGGATCGCCCCGTACAATTTCTTGTTCCACGAGTGCAGAGATATACAACTCAAATTCAGCCCTTCGATTTCGCCACCATGTTTCGGTAATCGCTTGACGCGCAGCGATGACAACATCACGGCTTGGCCGCGCCGCCAAATAACTAATGACAGATGACTCGATGTAAACAGACTCAGCCATTGGCCTGATGTGCTCTGACCTTGCATTTCTGGCAGCTAACAAATGATTAAACGGTTTCTGTTTATCTTTACCTAAACCCACTGTCCTCGTCAAGCAACAATTCTCGGTCAGCCATAGCCGGCGTAGTCTGGATGGAGCGGAGCTTGCGAAGCGCAATCCAGGTTCCTCCGGCCATGATCATCGTTTGGACCATAGCAATCTACAGGAGAGCCAGCTTGTCAAGGTTGATAGCGATACAAAGAAGGGCGCCAGCCGAAACGATGATCAAGGCCCTGGCGCGGGAAGCCTTCGCGATCATGACCACGCCCAACCAGATTCACCGCAAGCGCGAGGATGTGACTATCCCCGCCGCCGACCTGCTGGCTTTCGGCCCGGACAAGCCCATCACCCTGGCCGGCCTCAAGCTCAATATGGATGTTGGCATCCAGTATCTGGGCGCCTGGCTGAGCGGGGTTGGCTGCGTGCCGATTCATCATCTGATGGAAGACGCGGCGACGGCGGAGATTTCCCGTGCCCAGGTGTGGCAGTGGATTCGCAGCCCCAAGGGCGTACTGGAAGATGGTCGCAAGATGACGGTGGAACTGTTTCGGGAGTTACTGCCGGAAGTGCTGCAAGGCATCCAGGCGGAACTGGGTGAGCAGTACCGGCTGGGGCGCTACGAGCAGGCCGCGCAATTGTTCGACCGACTCACGACCAGCGAGGAATTCGTGGAATTTCTAACCCTTCCCGCCTATGCGCTGATCGATTGACAGACAGATTTTCCAGAATCCCATGAGCTTGCTGTAAAATCGCTCTGTCATTCCGGCAGGATTTGCTGCATCCCTCTGCCGGGAATCTGAACAATGAGATACTCGGTAAAATTTCAGGTAGGGGAAAAGCGATGGTCAGCAGTCCGCATACAGAACAATTCGTCAAGCCGGAACCGGCAGGCGCTTACAGTCTGACCCATATTTTCATGGGTCTCGGCTGGTGCATGAAAAAGGTCGAATCCTCCGGCTTCCTGGGTTTCGGCGGCGGCATCAAAGAGGTGGCGGTCAATCTGGATGCTTCCTGCCTGCTGTTCAATAAATCCGGCAGGCTGGTGGATCAGGTTTGTGCCGGGCAGTTGCAAAGCCAGTGCGGCGCCGTGGTCCATAGCGGTGACGATATCACCGGCGGTGGCATCGATACCGAAAACGAACGCATTATCGTCAATCTGCAACACCTGCCCGCTGCCGTGGAGACCCTGGTTTTTACCGTGACCAGCCCGGAGGGAGAACCCTTCGCCGTGATTCCCCATGCGTTTTGTCTCCTGGCGGATGCGATCAGCGACGCCGAACTGTTCCGCTACGATCTGACCATCGAGGGCGATGATTACACCGCTCTGATCCTGGCCAAGCTGTACCGCGACGGTGATGAATGGAAACCGCAACCGATCGGTGAGAGGGCGCAGGCAAGACACCACGAGGAGTTGATGCCGCTGATCCAGGCTTATCTTTAATTCAGGTAATAGCGCTTTCGGGCAGGCGTCATCGAAAATGCTAACCGATAGGAGCGGGCAACCTCGACTTGGAGGACTACCACTGATGAGCACCGCATCGAGCAAAATCGGTATGACCCCGCCGCATCCCGGCGAGTTCATCCTTGATGAAATTCTCAGCGAGCTAAACCTGAGCGTCAGCAAGGCGGCGGACGTGCTAGGCGTGCGGAATGCAAGAGGCGCAAGGCCGCATTACACCGGAAGCTTTCGATGCATTAGCCTCTGGAAAAACCGAGCGCGTAGATCTTGAAACCTTAGGAATTGTCGCGTCTGCCCTGGAGCGCGCAAGTGGACAACCCGTTACTGCAACCGATCTTTTGGAGTTTCAGCCTGAAGCCGCGCTGGAAATTCAGCCTTTTCATTCTTGGTTTTTTTCCTTATCTTCCGGTAACGGCGTGACGGGATCGTGAGGGTGCGGGCTCGTGTCGCTGTTTCTGGTCAGCTTGGCGATGGAGTGGTTTTGCCATGATTCAAAGATTATATGTACACAACTTCAGGTGCCTGGAGAATTTTGAACTGTCTCTAAAGGGGATGTCGTCCTCTCTCTTGATTGGAAAAAATGGAGCAGGTAAGTCAACCGTCGGATATGCTTTGGAAGTTCTTAAACGCATCGCCCGAGGTACCAATCGAGTTGGACAACTGGTTCAATCAAAAGATTTTGCGCGTGGAAGATCTGATGTTCCAATCCGTTTTGAATTGGAAGCATTACTTGACGGGAGGCTATACAAATATGTCATTGCATTCGAGTTGCCGGAAAACTTTAAAGAGCTTCGAGTTTTTGAAGAGCAATTTCTAGTTGACGGAAAGCAAATTTATTCTCGAAAGGAAGCCCAAGTCATCCTTTACACTACCAACTCACGAAACCGTGAAGCTCAGTTTTTGTTGGATTGGCATCTTGTTGCCCTTCCAATGATTCAGAGTCAATCGGAGACTGATCCTCTTAGTCTTTTCAGGAGTTGGCTTGCTCGCATGATGATTTTAGCGCCTATTCCGAAGTCAATGACTGGAGACTCTAAAGGTGAAACTTTAGAACCAATGCCAGACGGTTCCAATTTTGGAGAATGGTTCTCTGGTTTACTCAGTCGCTACCCTGCCGCCTACACACAAGTTGACAAGTATCTTCGAGGAGTTATGCCTGATATTCAGGATTTTGTGAATGAGCCGATTGGTAAAGATTCTAAGAGTATGATTGTTCGATTTGAAAAAAACAATGCAAATTTGAGCGTTGACTTTGAAGACTTATCTGATGGTGAGAAGTGTTTTTTTCTTTGCGCTATTGTCTTGGCGGCTAACAAATACTATGGGCCGCTTTTTTGCTTTTGGGATGAGCCTGATAACTATCTCTCGTTATCAGAAGTAGGGCATTTTGTTATGTCATTGCGGCGTTCATTTAAAGACGCCGGGCAATTTTTAGCGACATCACATAATGAGGAAGCCATTCGAAAGTTTTCAAATGAGAATACTTTAGTACTTCATCGAAAGAGCCATTTGGAGCCAACTTTGGTCAGATTGCTTAGTGAATTAACTATTGAAGGAGATCTTATAAATGCTTTGATTCTTGGTGATATAGAGCCATGAATAAGTATAGACCACACCTTTTGGTGTTACCGGAAGATGACGCTGATCGGGAGCTCGCAAATGGATTTGTTCTTGAGCTAAATAGTCGGAATATTCAAGTCTTACCGCCTGTTGGTGGTTGGAAAAAAGTGCTGGATGATTTCGACAAGAAGCGTGTTTCTGGAATGCGAAATTATCCTTTAAGAAGGATTGTTCTACTTATGGATTTCGATGATCAAATAAACCGGTTGAGTGAGATAGAGAGTCAAATTCCAGATGACCTGAAAGAAAGAGTATACGTTCTGGGAGTATTATCTGAACCAGAGAAACTGAGCAGTGATATCAACAAGAGTTTTGAAGAGATCGGAGAAGCCCTTGCAAATGACTGCTTTAACAATACCAATAAATTATGGGGACACGATCTTCTCAAGCATAACAAGGCCAATTTAGAACGCATTTGTCTGTTAAAAGATGAATTGTTCAGAGAAACCGATGAGCAATGACCCGATTCTCGATGAAGTGCGCGAAGCCAAGCGGAAACATGCCGAATGTTTTGGATTCGACGTGCGTGCTATTGGTGCGGATGTGATGGCTTCACAGCAGATACGCGAACTGGCGGCTGACCTTCGACCTCGAACAGGGAGAAATCTGCAACCTCGACTTGGAGGACTACCACTGATGAGCACCGCACCGAGCAAAATCGGCATGACCCCGCCACATCCCGGCGAGTTCATCCGTGATGAAATTCTCAGCGAGCTAAACCTGAGCGTCAGCAAGGCGGCGGACGTGCTAGGCGTGCGGCGCGCCACCCTTTCCAACCTCGTAAACGGCAACGCGGCTCTCTCGCCGGAAATGGCGCTGCGGATTGAAAAGGCGTTCGGCGTGGACATGGAAATGTTGCTGCGTATGCAGGCATGGCACGACGCCAACGCTATGCGCCGCCGCGCCGGAGAAATCGACGTGAAGCGGTATAGGCCCCCCGCCGCCGCGCCGCGCTGATAGCCCTGATTTTGCACAATGATTGCCGGGAATTCCCGATGCATGACAGGATTGCAAAATGACAAAGCCGCTCACCCGGTCAAGAGTAGCGGTTTTGCATCACTTCTCTGAGGGTAAACTATGATCGTACATATCCGCCTGCGTGAGGAACTGCAACGGCGCAGCCTAAGCGCCCATCGCTTAGTGCAAGAGGCGCAAGGCCGCATTACACCGGAAGCTTTCGATGCATTAGCCTCTGGAAAAACCGAGCGTGTAGATCTTGAAACCTTGGGAATTGTTGCGTCTGCCCTGGAGCGGGCGAGTGGACAACCCGTTACCGCAACCGATCTTTTGGAGTTTCAGCCTGAAGCCGCGCTGGAAATTCAACCTTTCCACTGGGATCAAATTAAGCAATACACCGATTCTGAGGCGGATGACTTCATCCTCATGCTAAAAACTTTGCGAGATCGAGACCGCCAAATCGAGGCTGCCCGGTTTCCCTAATGAAAGTCGATCTGGTAGTGGACACAAACGTACTGAGCTTTTTGTTCCGGCAGGACTCACGCGCCGAAACGTACTTACCGTATTTAGAAAACAAGGCTATCGCGATCAGTTTTCAAACAGTAGCGGAACTTGAGCTATGGGTGTTGGTAAGTCAGTGGGGGCCACAGCGTAAAGCCAGGCTGGCGCAGTTTATTGCCCATTTTGGAGTCGTCGCTTATAGCGAGCGCTTGGGACAACAGTGGGCTGAGGCTACTTTCAGTGCACGCCGTCAGGGTAAGCCCATCGGTTCTGCCGATGCGTGGATTGCTGCAACAGCCCTGGAATTGCAGACTCCTCTTGTGACCCACAATCCAGCCGATTTCGCTGGTGTGAAGGGATTACAGGTTATCTCAACGATTAAATAAGCCCGTGTAGCTGGTGTAGCCTTGAGCCTTGTAGGGTGGGCACGGCCCACCCTTCTAACCGGGGTTTAAAGGAAAACGTGGGCCATGCCCACCCTACCCGGCTAACCGGGGTTCAAAAGAAAACGTGGGCCAT
>CAIMUS010000282.1 GCA_903844665.1 uncultured Pseudomonadota bacterium | reverse complement strand
GGGATTTACCTTGGCATCCCAGAATCTAGAGTTTGTGTATACAAAAATGCCCTAGGGAAGTGTTATAAGTTATTGTTTAAAAAAATTTTTCTGCAAAAATCCCAACCTCCAACCGTTCAATTGGCGAAAGTCGCGCTAGTGCTTATGGCGGGGTACATGATGGGAGGCATAATGCGCGGCCCGGCCCGATGCCGTCCAGGTCCGGCCGCGGCTGACGTCTTCGATATGAACGACGCGCTGGGCTCCCGCCATCGCATAGACGGCGGCGGCAATCACGGCAATATCATCGCGCGCCGTAGCTTCGGCCGGCGGCGCCGGCGTCCCGACCGCTTCGGTCGGGCGGCGATGCAACCAGCCCGATACCACCACGATTCCTTTGATCAGAACGGCGACCAGCAAGGAAAGCAGAATCGTTAGGCTGTAGATCAATAAAATCTGTGATACTGCCGCCATCATGGTTTCCCCGGTTAGAGCGGCATATCGCCATGTTTCTTGGCCGGCCGCAGTTCTCTTTTGGTCAGCACTTTCCGTAGCACCAGCGCCAGCGTGAACCGGGTCTCCGCCGGTTCGATCACATCGGTGATATAACCCCTGGCGGCGGACAGATACGGCGAGGCGAACTCCTGACGGTAAAGTGCGGCCAGCTCGGCCGCCTTGGCCTTGGGGTCGGCGGCCTCCTTGATCTCCCGACGGTAAAGGATATTGACTGCTCCATCCGCCCCCATCACTGCGATCTCGGCGCCCGGCCAGGCATAGACGGCATCGGCGCCCATTTCCTGCGCGCACATGGCCAGATAGGCTCCGCCATAGGCTCTGCGCATGATCAGCGTGATTTTGGGCACCGTGGCGGAGGCGTAGGTATACAGCATTTTGGCGCCATGGCGGATAACGCCGCTGTGCTCCTCCTTGACGCCCGGCATGAAGCCGGGGACATCCACCAGGGTCACCAGCGGGATATTGAAGGCGTTGCAGAAACGGATGAAGCGAGCGGTCTTGTCGGAGGCGTCGATGCTCAAGGCGCCCGCCATGACCATGGGCTGATTGGCGATCAGGCCGACCACCACCCCCTCGATGCGGGCGAAGCCGACGATGATATTGCCGGCCCAACTGGCATGCACCTCCAGGAATTGACCCTGATCGACCAGGCGCTGGATGATTGGGCGCACATCCATGGGTTCAACCGGATCGTCCGGAATCAGGGTGGCCATCGACTCATCGCGGGAAAGAGAGATATCGGGGTTGGGCCGGTGCGGTGGGTCCTCGGTGTTATTGGCCGGCAGATAGCCGAGCAGGGTATGCACGATCTGAATCGCATGGCGGTCGTCGTCGGCGACAAAATGGACACTGCCGCTGAGCGCGGCATGCACCGCGGCGCTGCCCAGTTCCTCCATGCTGATGGAACGCCCGGTCACCGCCTTGATCACTTCAGGGCCGGTCACGAACATATAGGCGTTGGTCTTGGTCATGATGACGAAGTCCATCAGCGCCGGCGAATAGGCGGCGCCGCCGGCGCAGGGACCGGCGATGATGGCGATTTGCGGTACCACGCCGGACAGCAGCACGTTGTGATAGAACACTTCGCCGTACCCGGACAGCGCGTCCACCCCTTCCTGAATCCGGGCCCCGCCCGAGTCCTTGAACGCCACCACCGGCATGCCGGTCTTGACCGCCAGTTGCATCATCTGGACGATTTTCTGCGCATGCATCTTGCCCAGGGTGCCGGCGGCTATCATGAAATCCTGGCTGAGCGCCGCCACCGGACAGCCATCGATATAGCCGGTTCCGCAGATCACGGCGTCGCCGGGCAAATCCTTGTCCGCCATGCCGAAATGCTGGCCGCTGTGGCGGACATGCCCGCCTATTTCCTGAAAGGTATCCGGCTGGAACAAGGCGATCAGGCGCTCGCGCGCCGTCAGCAACCCCTTGGCGTGACGCTGTTGGATCTTGTCTTCACCGCCGGCGACCAGTAGTTTCGCCCGGCGTTCCCGCAATTCTTCAAGGTGCTTGGCGGAAAGCGTCATTAGGATTGTCTCTTTGGTAGGGTCATCGCATAAGCTTACCCCATTTTGAGTAAGGCGGCGGCCGTTTCCTGTAGAGTCTGAGTATTGATCACGGGGAAATACTGAGCATCGGAGTCCGTGCCGCGCATGGCCTTTTTAAGCATCCCTTCCAGATTGGGACGCTTGGCCGCCGGTGTTTCGCCGGAACCGATGCCGCCGCCGAATTCGATAAACAGTGCGTCTCCCTCTTGCAGCATGCTTTGTAAATTGTCGAACCACAGCACGGGGTGAAACAGTTGGAAGAACAACCGCGCCTTGATCGACGCCGGCTCGGGAGCATGATAACCGCCGGTATAGTTGGATAACACCCGAATGCCGGGAGGGGCGATAGCGGCCTGATCCAGAAACGGCCGGAAGTGGATGGCGGCGCTCACCATAAAATAGGTATGAAACGCGCCTTCGGTTTTCAGGCGCACCGGCCGTTTGCGGGGAAACAGTGCCTGGGCTTCCTGGGTCAGGCGGTCCAGATCCTCGCCCCGTCCGCCGATGACCGTCTGATCGGCGAGATTGCAGGCGGCGATGGCGCAATAGTGTTTTTCCGCCAACGGCCTGGCGCTGTCGAGGTCGACCGGAAAAGCCAGCATCTCGCCCTCGCCGTAGGTCCCCATGAATTCGCCGCGCTTCTGCACCAGCCGTAGCGCCTCTTCGAAGCCAAGCGAACCCGCCGCCGCCAGCGCGGAATATTCGCCCAGACTATGGCCGGCGGCCGTAACCGGCCGTACCTGCCGATCGGTCAGTTCCTTGAAAACCTCCAGACAGGCGATGGAATGGGTGAGCAGGGCCGGCTGGGTAAAGCGGGTCAGGTTCAACTGCCCGTTCGGGTCGTTGAAACACAGCTCGGCCAAGTCGTAGCCCAGCACCGTGCCGGCCTGCTCGTAAATCCGTCTGGCCGTGGGATATTCCTGGTAAAGGTCGCCGCCCATGCCGGGGTACTGCGAGCCCTGGCCGGGAAAGATGAAGATGACAGGGGGGTTAGCGCTGGACACAGTGAATTCTCGCTCTCGATTCTTTGGTGGGAACGGAGAATAGGAGGAAATGACCGAAAAAACAATGCGCCCGGCAAAACCATTGCCGCGTCAATAAAAAAGCACCTTTTGCAAGGTGCTTTCCGAAGATTGGTACCGATGGCCGGACTCGAACCGGCACGGGTTGCCCCACTACCCCCTCAAGATAGCGTGTCTACCAGTTCCACCACATCGGCCTTTGTCATTGCGCGGGTTGCGGCGGCGGCGCTTGAGGTACGTCCGCCGGCGCCGCCGGCGCGTTGCTCTGCGGCGCCGGCTCTTCTTTAGCCGCCTGTTCACCAGGTTTGACCGCC
>CAIMUS010000281.1 GCA_903844665.1 uncultured Pseudomonadota bacterium | reverse complement strand
CAATCCCTTCTTAATCAGGTCTGCGTTAAAACCCTTCCTCCTTGAAAAAGTCTTTGCCATACAGAGACTTGTACAGCAAAAATCCTGCACCGTCTTGGTGCGGCAAAGTTAACTTTCGAGACACCATGTTGTTAAAGTACCACTACGCAACTGCTTGTTTTAGCAAGCTTAAATTTACCGACCTCACACCACCGAAGCCATTTTACGCCACTTAGAGCAAACATTCAAAAAGTTTCTCCAAGTCCTTGAATAAAAAAGCATCGCTTCAGACGGTTCCCGAACCTGGGCGCGCTCCCCGCAAGGAGCGCGCCCTGCCGTTACTATATAACCGATTGAAGCCTCAAGCAATACAGCACGCCGTAGGCGGTTTTTTTGGCAAAGCGACCGGCCTGCTCCAACAACCACAACGTGCCGAACCCGCCGCGTTCGATCTGGTCGGCGAAAAAGCTGAGCGCGCACACCAGCAACAAGGTCGCCAAAGCGAATTTCAGCAGCTTGACCGGCCCGGCTCGATAACTGCCGACCGCGCCGGAGCGCACCGCGTAAGGATAGTAGGCAATCGCCGCCGGCGACCAGCAGCACCGCCGCGATGAGCGCCAGCCAGGGCAGTGCCGTATAACCGGCGATGGCCTGCTGATGAATCCACAGCGACACGCTCAGCAAGGCCAGCGCCAGGGTGACTTGCACAATCCAGCCCAGCCTGAACAGCATTCTTACCACTGGAGTTAAGCGGCCGCGCGTCAACGCGGTCCGCTTGAACGACTTGTTATGGCTCTTTACGAGACCGGTTAAAAGACCTATAATTTGGTTTCCTTGTTTATTTTTTGAGCACAAAACAATGACATATCAAGTACTTACTGAAATTGCAGCCAGCATCTCAGAGTTGAAAGCCAACCCAATGAAAGTCGTAGCCAGCGGAAACGGAATGCCCATTGCCGTTTTGAATAGAAACGAACCGGCCTTTTATTGCGTACCAGCCCCCGCTTATGAAGCGATGATGGAACTGCTGGACGATATCGAATTACTCAAAATCGTTAAAGACCGCCAACACGAAGAATCGATCCGAGTTTCGATCGATGACCTATAAACTGGAATTCAAAAAATCCGCCTTGAAAGAATGGGAAAAACTTGGACACACCATCAAAGAGCAATTCAAAAAGAAACTGAAAGAAAGGCTGGAAAATCCCCACGTCCCTTCCGCTGCTCTATCTGGCGCCCCCAATATATACAAAATCAAACTGCGTCAGCTTGGCTATCGCCTGGTTTACTCCGTTCAAGACAAAATCGTCACTGTGACAGTAATTGCTGTCGGAAAACGAGACCGAAATGAAATATACGACATTGCGCTTTCAAGGATTCATGATCGTTCTTGAGCCATAACAACATGATCGGTATCCCTGGAGACTCGAAAGAGGACCAGAGTATGCCGACAGGCTGGACCGGAGAGGGCAAACCGCAAGCTGGCGGCCCCTGGGAGCGCCGGCGTCCCCGCTGGCCCGTAAGTAGGGGCGTGATTAATCGCGCCCCTACGCCGCTTATGGCCCAAACGATGATCATGGTCATCTACACCCTATTCCGGCCTGCCATTCAAGGGAGTAAGCCTGTCCAGACACGGTGACGCTGCTGCTGGAAACGCCGCTGCGGTTGAAGCGCGAGGAACACGTTGTCACCCCGGAGACCTTCGGTTTCGGCGCCCTCTTCGCCACTCTGCTGCGGCGGATTTCGCTGCTGACGGCGTTTCATACCGACACCCCGCTGGAAACCGACTTTGCCGGCCTGACCCGGGCGGGCGCAACGGATCGAACCGCTGAAAGCGGAACTGCACTGGCGGGAGTGGACCCGTTATTCCAGTCGGCAGGAAACGCGGCTGCAAATGGGCGGACTGCTGGGCGAGATCGTCCTGAGCGGGCAGGGGCTGGAACTGTTCTGGCCGTATCTCTGGCTGGGCCAGTGGACCCCACCAGCATGGGGTTGGGAAGGTATCGGGTGGTCGTCGAATAAGCCAATCTCGTAGGTCGGGCACAGGACGTGCCCGACAGCATACCCGGCAGGCTCGACGATGCCCCAGTTCAGGCGACCGGCAAGCTTGCCGATCATGACGAAGCATCAAGACCCGATTAGGCTGAGCACCGTCGATTAGAACAAGCATTGGACTGACAGGAGCCTACCGATGGACATCCACGATTACCCGCGGCGCATTCTGCTGTGCGTGACCGGGCTGACGCCGCAAATCCTTACCGAGACGCTGTATGCCCTGGCGGTGCAGCGGCAGCCGCCGTTCGTGCCGACCGAAATCCATCTGCTGACCACGGCGGAAGGGGCCAGTCGGGCGGAATTGACCCTGCTGGATTCGGACCAGGGCCAGTATTACCAGTTGTGCGCAGACTACGACCTGGATTCCAGGCAGATCGGTTTCGACGCCAGTCATCTGCACGTAATCGCCGACCGGCACGGGCGACCGTTGGCCGATATCCGCACGCCCGAGCACAACGAAGCCGCCGCCGACGCGATTACCGACTGGGTGCGCCGCTTCACTTGCGACCCGGACAGCGTCGTTCATGCCTCGATCGCCGGCGGACGCAAGACCATGGGATTTTATCTGGGCTATGCCTTGTCCCTGTTCGGCCGTCCCCAGGACCGGCTGTCGCACGTCTTGGTGACCACCGAGTTGGAGCAACACCCGCAGTTTTTCTTCCCGCCACGCAAGTCCCGGGTCTTGTTCAATCGCGACAACCGTCCCATCCGCACCGACGAAGCTCATCTCACGCTGGCCGATATTCCCTTCGTGCGGTTACGCAACGGCCTGCCCGATTATCTGCTGGAGGGCCGGGCCAGTTACAGTGCGACCGTCCATGAAGCCCAGACCAGTCTGGGACCGCCGGAACTGGTGCTGGATTATGCAAGGCGGCGGATTCGCTGTGCGGGCGTGGTGATGGCGCTGCCACCGGTGGAGTTCGCCTTTCTCGCCTGGTTCGCGCAACGCGCCCGACAGAACCGGGGCGGCGTCTGCCGCGGCGCCATCAGCGCCGAGGAAACGGCGGAATTCCTGCAAGAATATCGGGCCATCAACGATGCTCTGAGCGGCGAGGTGGAGCGGGTCGAGGCGGCGCTCAAACAGGGCATGTACGCGGCTTATTTCGATGATCGCAAGAGTGCGCTGCATCGCCTTCTTACCGGGCGTCTGGGCAAGGCGGCGGAACTGTACCACATCCGCCCTGTGGGCAAACGCCCCGGCACCCGTTATCAACTGTATGCACTGCCGTTGAAGCCGCAGCAGATTGTCTTGGGGGAGTTGGATACGGTGGCGTAATTTATGCGCTGGTCGGATCAAAGGGCAACCGGTTCTCCAGATCACGCTCATCAAGCGGGGAAGGCAAGTTTATATTCAATCCTATAGGCTTCCCTTCTCTCTTTCGACCGCGGCGATTATCCATGAACCAACGGTAATTTTCTTCATGGCTGCCACTGGGATTGGGCGGATAATGCATCGGGCCATCCGGTGGATCGAACCGCAAGAGTTCGAGGAGTTCCAGCCGAGTTTCTTTCAGCGTATTTTCAAGAACCTCGACTTGCTGCCATGCGTTTCCAAACTTATCGACAAATGGCTTCCACTTAGTTTTTTCCTGCTTTTTTGGAGGCTCATTCAAAGGTGGAAGAGGATTATAGGTAGGAACCTGGGAATAGCGATTACTGGAACTGGATTCCTGGAAATCATCGATATGTAAGACGTCGATAGTAATTTCACAGGCTCCCATACCGAGTGGTTTGCCATGACCAAGCGCATGGCGGAGATGCAGACCCTGTTCCCATGAACTCGGCGGTTGCAATGAAATGGAGAATAGCAAAACTCCCAGTTCTTCATCGGTCAAATTATCAAAATAGACTCGGAAACGGAATTCCATCTTCGGCGGTAGCAAATGGATTGTCTGATTCTGAGAGTCGCGGGTATTGTCTAGTCGGCGCAAGCCGTTGCGGGCTGGATCTTCGTTCTGAGGTTTTACTGCTTCACGTCGGCGATAATATTTTCGACCACGAAGTGCTGCTTCTTCCTGGCGGTACAGCAACCGGCGTTCGGTTTGTAGTGCAGCAGGCCAACGCTGTTTTTTTGCCTCTTCAAATCCGTCAAGGGATTGTAGGTAGAATTCAGTTGTAGTCGGTTTTGGAGAACCAAGAATCGCCAGCGTAACTCTTTCAGAACGCTGGTCTCCAGTACCCCATTCGCCTCGAAGAACGGCGTGGGTAAATCGGACGTGGCCAGCGACAGCATCCACACGGTCTGGGTCGGGCTTCAGCTCCTCGCCCGGTTTCGGTTTGCGGACCCAACCAAATACACGGCATGCAGGGCAAAGCGAGTCAGGATTATGGCAGGGATGGAAATCGCTGTGTAAGAGGTCACCACGTGAATGATCATGAGAAAGTCGTGGCATCGCCACCGGATAGAGACCTCGGACAATCGACTGGCCGTCTAGCTCTTCAATGAGCGCATAGCAGAGGTTACCGGCTTGAATTGTCACAGCCGCAGGACGCTCTTGTATAAAATCGCTTGGATAGGGTGGTTCGAACTGCTGACGCAACCGTCGCGGTGTTGTCGGGTCCTGTCGGACTGTTTCGGCATGCCGATCCGCATACCCTTGCAGACTGAGCTTGGCGGCCTCGATGATCTCCTTGCCGACGGTGAGGGACGGAGTGGTATCTTTGATAAAGCGCTCATGCCGTTCCTTGATGCTCCCTTTAGCGCCGGGACCGTTATAGTCGGCATCCCAATCGAAAAAGATCCGCTCATGATGTTTGTTCTCGATGTTCGGTCCAGTGCGATGTAGATAGCCGAAGACGAGCATCTTGTTGGGCTGTTGGCTACCATCCTCCAAAGCTTCGATGTTCGATTGAAGTTCCGCCACCGACTGAGCCGGCACCACGGTAATAGCTTCACGATAATGGAATCGACCTGAGCCATGTGGTACCGGTTGTATCGGCAAAAGTGCGGCAACCCGGCTTCCGTCCGGTAAGTTGCCTAGGTTTTGCCATAAGGCTGTTTCCTCTCCGGGCTGTTTTGTGTTTGTGCGCCGATTCTGGGTCAGTACACGAGGTTCGTAAGCATAGATTAAAGCTACTCGCAAGGTATTGTTCGGATCACGTGGTCCACGGCCATCAAGCAACTGCACCTGTAAAGAGTTACTCTCTTCATTACTTACCAACCGAATAGGAATATAGCAGGCTGACCCACGTCCGTGTGGAACGGCACACTGCTGCCTCTGTGGAACCTGCTCAAGGTCGTAGGCAATGCGAAAGTCCAACTGGCCGGGATCAAAAACCGAAAAGCACGATAGAGTAGCCGTCTCGAACACCGAGCGGACCATACCTCGCAATGAGGAAGCGGGGATTGCCGGACAGGTTGTGTCCTCAGAGGGATCGTTATGGTTCCAAGCGGAGACAGGGTCGAGCGTGAAATACCCCAACGCCTTATGCCGGTCGATCAGTTTTGACTTATCGGTGTGGGGAATAAACCAGTGGGTGCGAGTCGTCAGCGTGCAGTCGATATATCCCGAACGAAGCTTGGAATTATAACGGTCGTGCGGTTCATATTTTCGCCGTCGAAATGGGTCTACTTCGGTGCTCCGTCCCAATCCATTTGCCGGAAGCGATACGAAGTTGTAGGGATGGATGAAACGTTTCATATCAGACTTTGGTTTTCGGATCGGTTCATCCACTTCAGATGCTGATTTCTGGGTCGGTTCGTCCCATTTTACAGATACTGCCTGAATACCTTTGGCAGTACTTATTACGGTAAAAATGCCGATAGCGCCTTCTATAGGGAGGTTGCCACCATTAACTTTGCAGTGGAGAAAAATGCTCTTTCCCTTAGGCAAAACATATGTGGCAGGCAACTTTTCTAGCGGTTCCACAAAACAGTATCCTTTTTCCTGAAAAACGTTCGTGACGCGCCCTTTAACCAGGTAATTTTGGCTACTACTTTTCACAATCGTGCTCCTTTGAAGCTTCGACATATTTAGTAATTTGTTTCCAGCGCACGATAGCGCCGTCGTCAAGTTCATAGATTTCAGTGGCGAGAACAGCCTGGTCTTTTTCTTTCCAGTCCTCGCCAGGGTACTGCAATTCAGCAAGGAGAAAACGACCTTCCTGAAAGCTGCCCTTGGGATTTGTCTGCCCATATAGGAGCAAATCACTAGATTTTGCTGGAGGTAGATTTAAAGGCCCGCTCCAGCCACTATCTGTTAGTAAGGCCAAGGCCGCGCCGATCCAGCGAACCATCCACGGTTGTTCATCCTGAAAGTTAAGGCGACGCGCAGCGACTTCAAAATTCTCCGCAAACAGCCGTACTTGCCAAAGTATAGCGATCTGATTGGTGTTACTCGTCACTTGCGTCGGTTCAGTGAATTTGCAGCAAGTCGGTCCTTCGATGAAACACCACGCTGCATGACTCTCTGGTTTGGCGGCCCCTTCCAGGATAGCGACCAATTCAGCATCCGAAGCTCGACGCGAACAGGCAAGGTAATTTGTCATGCCGGTATTTCCCTCTGGTGAACGGTATTGCCGGGATACTGAAGGCCCAGTTTTTCCCAAAGCGCCTCGATGCAGCTTAGCAGGTTATTGCCATACTGCGACCATGTCGGTGATTCATCCAGCGTGAAGAAGCCGTGACCTCGTGCAGAACCGTAACCGATGGTAAGACGACCTTCGGCCAAATCGCCCAGCGTCAAAGCAAGCAGCCCAATCATCCAGGGAGCATCATCAGGTTGGATGCGGTCGAGCGTTAACTGAACACGGAAACGTCGTCCCCGAACAGCCAGTGCATCGAATTTGAGTTGCTCCCGCGCTCCGCCCGTAAAACGGTCAATGGCCACATGGTCGAAGGGAGCCCGTTGACCGCAAACATCCTCATCTGGCGGCGTCACCTCAACTGACAACCGTGACGCCCAGTCTTCGTTGCCGAACAGCCGACATGCCAGACAACACCAGGCATCATCTGTGGCGCCATCAGGGGGAATGCATCGCTGCTCCGTGGTAGGATGGCAGGCGGCATCGAGCTTGAGCGTTCGCAGAATTCGCTCGGCCCCGCTTCGCAGAATGCCCCGCAGCGATGAGGCGGGCAGTTCGGCCTTAGCGATGCCGCCACGCGGAGCACGATCAAAACCTGTCCGTACCGCTTCGACAGGATCAGCCACCAGGAAAGTCGCTTCCGGCGCAAGCTGGATTGAGAAATTTGCAGTTACTCGGTTGGGAAGGTGACAATCCTGACCTGGAAAAGTCTCTTCTATCGGCCAAGCCGCATCATCATCGTTATCATGGACCACGGCGGCCAGCAGGTGGTCGAGATTGGTGAGATCGCGGGAACGCAGGCTTCGCGCTTCAGCTTTAGCTTTCAGCCGACCGGCGCCGCGAGCGGAGCGCCCCCCCAAAGGTATCTGGCCGGAGCCGAGCAGGCGTAAGGCAGTCCCCAGCCAGTCCAATTCGTGTGACTCCAAATTGCACGCCCGCAGCTCGATAACCAGACGGGCCTCGGGTTCGATTTCCGTGTAATCAAACTTGCGTGCGTCGGAGGCGGAGCGTCGGGAACGGTCCAAAGCGACTCCATCGACGACTCGTTCACGAACTTCATCGGTGAGCACCGCATCCCAAACTGTCACCTTGGAGGCTTTGGCGTCCTCAACCGGCTGAACGTTGCCGAACAATTTGCAAACCTGGCAAGCGCATGGATGCTTTTCACCGGAGATAGCTGTTTTCTTGATATACAGCAAGCACTTCTGTTCAACACCGGCAAGTCGTTCCACCACTGAGCGTAACGCGCCGGCAATCGAAGTGCCGGGCAGAATAAGCGTGCCATCGGCGCGACGCCGCAGGTCAGCATCGGATAGTCCTGACTCGCGCCCTGCGCCGCAGTGAAAAGGAGTCTTCGTCCGACAAGTCAGTTTGAAGCGGTATTCACGCATGATCATCCTCCTTTACGCCGTTCTTCGGCATCCAGACGGACAAGTTCTGTGACACATTGCTGAATCAGCTTCTGCACCGTTTCGGGGTCCCTATTACCTTTGCACTGTTCCGCGAGCTTTTGCAACAGGGTATCTTCGCCACCCGTTTCTTTACCATGTTGGATACGCTCACAGCGCTCTTGCACAACTTTCTCAAGTTTTTTCTGCATATCGAGGCTTTGGGAAATCTGCCAGAGCAAGCGGGCCAGACCGATACGGCTTTCCGAGCCAACACTGGTCAGCGGTAGCTTGTCCAGCCGAGGCTTAACGGGAGGATGATAATAGCGAGTAACTGAGGCATCCCGAACACGGACCAGAGGTCTGGGAAATCCCAGGTCAGTAACAATGTCCAATTGACGTTTGGAGGCGCGCGGTTGATTGAGGTCGATCTGGTGCAGCGGCAGATTGACGATCACCCGTCCAAATCCTTCCCCCCGGCGCAAGCCGATACCATTGCTTACTGCTTGCTGTAACCGTTTCGCCGTATCGGCGCGCTCCGTAGCTGTCGCTTCTGAACACCATGACACATGCCATGTAGAGCCGGCAATGAGCGCCAGGTCGGGAGCCCGAGGCATTCCCGGTACGCTGTTGAATCCGGCGATTTGCCGTGTTTTCATGTAGCCGCGCACAATCTTCAACGGCGACGTTCCTATGCCGCCGAGCAAACTCCATAATATATCTCCATCCAACCGCGTGATCGGTCGCAGCCATTTATCGACGCCGATGGTGTCGGAATAGAGGGTAAGAGTAAAACCAGCCGACATGCTGGAATCAACCGCCACTGTATGATTCAGTGGCAGCAAGAGTGGATAAGCCATGTGCCGGTTTCCGTCAGGCAGCCGGAAAAATACCTGGAGTTCACCATGTCCTCGGGTGCGGCTCTTACCTACGTGCAGCAATATTGGTTCTTCCTGGATGGGACAGGCTTGTAGCAGTGCTGCCAGCAGGTCGGTCGGCCCCCAGATGTATCCCGCAAACCAGCTTCCTGCTGGGATAGCTTCAGTCGTATATAGTTTTTGATCTTCACCACGAAGCTTTTCGTCATCGATTGCTGTGCGCTGGATGCTGAGCCGCTCCAACTGTACTGGTTGTAATCTAAAACCCGTGCTCGAATCAACGATCTGAGCATAGCCTTCATTCGGAATCAGCGGTGCGTTGCACGGGCCGTCGGTGTCGGAATAACCGCATGTTTCCAGGATTCCTCCCTGCAAGAGGTCACGTACACCGTGGATACGCGCATGCGGCTTATCCCCCCACATGCCTGGCGCATGCTTGCAAGTCAGCAGGCTGCGGGGAAGGGGAAAAGGGAAACTTGCCTTATCTTTCCACTCTTGCGAGGGATAGAGAGGGCCAAAGCAAATCTGTTCACGCACGAACACCGATTGAAACGGCTCCTGATCGACCGCCCAACCCTGACGTATCAGGCGCCAAGCCAGCGCGCCGCGCAAACTGGTGCCGGGGACGAAATCCAGAGAGCCGATGATATTGCCTCTTTCGGGGTCGTCGGTTAGAGTCAGCGGACTTTGCGCCCGGGCAAACACCAGCAATACCTGACCATTGATCTGTTGAGGAACTGAAGCGCCGGGACGAAGCGACTCAGCGGATGTCATTGTCGGCGAGCGCTCCTGGACCGCCTCTAACTCTCCGTGCACCAACTTCTTTAAAGTAGCCTCGAAGCGGTGATCCGGCAACTTGATTTTTGGTAAGCGATTATCTCCTTCGATAACTTGGCAGCTTACCCGCGCCTGGCCTTTGCCACGATAGCGCTGCCCGCCCAGAGATTCGATGCGTCGCAGCGCCATCAGCAGCAACAGCGTCGCCTGCCAGGAAATATTATCGTCACTATAAATATATGCTTGAAAATGTCCCCTTGGCGCATCCTCGAACTGAAACAGATGTTTTTTCAACGACCGGCCGCTGATGCGATCTCTGGAACTGCGGCCATGAACCTGGGGATGATGAATTTCGCGGTTCTTTTTATCGTTATAGCGGGCGTTAGTAAAAAAACCCCGTCCGGCGCTTTTACCCGCAGAACCGAACAGTTCCTCGGTAGGCTTTAGGAATGGGTCGGTTTCGTCTGATAAAGGCGCCTGGTCAAGTTGCGGGTGAAGATTCGCAAGTTGCTCAGCATGCCATCGCGCCAAACCCTTCAGACTTGAAGCAGGAATGTACGGTAAGCCTTTCTCGTCCTTGAGCACGATGGCGTCGACGGTTCGCCCTACGCCACTTCCAGTACCTATGTGAAAATCTGACATGACCTCGATAGTCACTTCAATCCGCATTGTCATATCGATGATCCTCGAGCTGATCCTCAATCTGAAATTTAGCGTTTTTCGTGTGGAAAGAGGCTGCTACTCAGGCTCCCACAGACCAATGGCATCCGCCAAGTCACCCAGAGGTGTTCTCCAGGTATTCCCGTTGGAAGGGTAAAATCCATCCGCCTTCAACTCCAGAGTAGCTAAAACATCATTCCACAATTTCGCCATCTCCGACCGTCTTCCGACTCTCGCTAACCAGTCTTCAATATATTGTTTTAATTCTTTAACCCGTGTGTTGAATTCGACCTGGGTTTTCGCAGGTTCCCAATACGGAGCGGCGCACCTTTGGCGCAGGTCGAAAAGTTTATTACGGGGAAAAGATTTTGCCAGTCTGCAAGCTTCTTTGAAAACACCTAGACTACGCATGCCAGTGTCAGCAACATGCAGCGGTCGTCCAGTCAGGAATAACGAGTCGTTGTCGCCATACCGAATCACCCGGTCATCCAGAATCGCCTGAGGAGAGGCATGAGATTCCGATATGATTGCAAAATCCACGGCGCCACTTGTCCACTTTTCTTTACGCGCCGTTTGTTTAGCTTCTGACAGTAATCGCTCTGCAATATGATGAGCCGTGAGAAACGGGAATTTGGGATGGGTCAGAACCAAGCCCGCTGACATTCCCATTGGTGATCCGCCGGTCCAGGATCCCTTGGCTTGCTCGGCAAAGGTTTTGGTTAAGGTTTGCACCAGCGGCAAGGCTAATTGTCCCTGGCATGCCAAAATGATATCGTCTCCACCCTGAAACAGGACCTGTAAAGGCAGTTTTTTAGTTCCGGCAAGGACGTTTTCACGACTCGGGGCAGATCCTTTTAACAAAGCCGCTTGAAGCGCCACCTTAACCGCATCGTCTAAACCTTTTGAAAATCTTACATAATCTTCGCGTGATTGAATCTCTCTTAGGCGAATTCCGACGCCGTTGACATCGGCGACGACCACAGCCAGGTAATCATCTCCGGCAAGCTCGCTGAAGTCATCAGCCAAGTGCTTATAACGCAGTTTAGACCATTCATCATGCTGCTTAAGCAAAGTAAGCCAGTCGCGCTCTCTGGCGTTACGCTTGGCATCACAGGTCGGCCCCAGCCAGTACGTTTCTTCACCGAATCGGTGGGGTGCAATGGCCGCTTCATTGCCACAGGTGTCGCATCGTCGCGCTAGCGGTGGAATCGCCGCCTCGCCTAGAAGGTATCCTAAACGCTTATTTTTCTCCAGGCTTTCGGCAGCTGCTGTTATGGCCTCAGCAAAGTTGTGTTCATATTTATGTAAATCTATTGGATCACTGGTGGAAAGGTGGCCAGAAATGCTTTTTTGAGAAAAAGCTTTTTTAGCCTGCTCTATAAAGTCTTGTGCCGTACCAGAAGTTTCACACCGTAGTAAAACTACCGCAGCCCCACCCGCGCTGAAGAGAGCTATACCACCAAAGTTTCCAGCAATCTCTTTAATCCGCTTGTCATTGTCTACAACAATCTGACTGGCTCCAGCAATAGTCGACAATCGAATTGATGAAAACAGGTATGATTGAATAGCGTCTACATCAGTCATTACCAGCCAGTTAAATTTATCTTCACTCATGTTTTTTCTCAATAGGTAAGCGTAACCATTTTGTTATATTTTGATCATAGTTAAACCAAGGTGCTCTTTTCTCTTGCTTCCACTCTTCTTTTGTCCACCATGTAATCCATTCTTCTTCAGCAGATTGAGATATATCAACTTGTCCGGCTGTTCCCATATTTTGCATTCGAAAAAGCAATTCGATAAATCGTGGAGCGGCATGATTAAGCGCCCGGTTCAACGTATCAGGAGGCACAAAAGGAACGCGCACGTGGGCGAGAGCATGTCGCGCTTCGGTCCAAATGCATAATTCACTAGCATACTTATCCCATACGTTGGCACGCAACGCCGTGCATTGCTCTTCATCGACTGGAACCTTCAGCGCAGGCGGATCACATTTTAGTTTTATCCTAGGACTTCTACGTGTGAAATCTGCTTTACCATTCCACAAAAATAAAAACTTCTTTCTTTGATGCCCTTCTGGTGGTAGAGAGTTCGGAGGTTCTTTTTCCACACGATCAAACCAAGGTAGATAAAACAATGAATCAACTACTAACTCTATCAATCCCACACATCCGATTATGGCTTCACGGTGTTCTCCTTTGTCTCGAAGGGCATATAAACGCCAATATTCATCAATAACGTATTCAAATAGTAACGACTGGTTATTGCGCTTTAGCAATTCTTCCACTATTTTGCGCGGTTCCATTTTTGTATCGCGGGACTTTTTGAAACAAGCATGAAGCTTATGCTCGCTCAGTAGGTCTTCTTCATAACGAACCTGAATCCAATGGTTGCATCTGAGAAATTGATCAATTGCAAGATTAAGATCATGATGGTCTTCTTCTTCCAAGTATTTGGCAGCCAAGGGAGCATTTACTATTTCTTGCAGTAATTCATGCGCTTCTTGAAATCTTAATTTCTTGAATAACTCACGGACACTGCTGCGTGTGGATAGTGAAAAAGCCGCATCTGGAAGTTCTAATTTGTGATAGCGACAGGTCCAAGGTTTGGGCTTTCGCAATTGGCGGTCATACTTTTCGAAGTCCAAATAATAAGCAGGCAATCCATAGAATGAGGCGGCATAGGAAGCCCCAGAATCCATTGGTTTTTGGCCACCGGTGCATTCGATAGCCGGTCGCCTGTCAGGGTTGTCTCGCACCCAATGCATGATCTTTTGAAATACGTTAGCAGGATTGTTAGGTTCGATTTCTTGCAACGGTTCGAAGCAATAATCCTCCATCTCGATCAACTCCAAATCTCGCAGGCAATCGACGATCCCACTTTGCATATAAGCCCCGACAGTCAAACTGGAAAAAGGTACGATCTTTTTGCAACTACGTTGTACGTGTGCGGCGATGGATAAGGCAAGCTGCTCCTCGCTAAAACCTACCATCAACAGTAACACCCTCTCTCCGTCTGCTTGTCCTCTGCGCCCATAATCCAACGACGCGACATTCTCAAGCATCACGTTTAGCGTAAGAGGAAGATGTACACAACGCTGTTCACGCCATTTTTGCTCACCTTGAACTAATTTTTCTGGAGTAAACTCTGATTGCTCATGAGAAAAATTATTTTCCCACAATTCTTTTAACTCTCGCTCGTTATCCATAGAAGTTCCCCCCTAAATGCGGCATATTTTGACTTAAATTTCCTACAAGTTTGAACAAATTAAGTGATTGGCGGTTTTGAAGCAAAGCTGCCAAAACCAAACCCAAATCAGCATCGTAGGGTTCCCCCAGGAGAGCACCTGTGCCCAAACTATAGAGTGAGCATTATAATTCACCAAACTCCCTACCGCCACCACAACACCTTTTGGCAATTCCTCCAGCCGGCCCGCATAGGGCGTCCGCTGTAGACCAATCGCCCATCGTCAACAGGAAACTTTGTGGTGATGGCATCGCCCCCCCCCCTCGACACCAACCAGCGCGCGTAGATACTGTTATCCATGTTAAGCACCATAAAGAACTGGATCGACGTTTTTTCCGGAAAGCACCGTCCAGTTTGGCTTGGCAACATCGATACCGACATGAAACGTGGGCACGGTGAACCTCAACTGATCAACCTTGTGAATGCGGGTTGCCGGCAAGCCGGACCAAAGATACTGTT
>CAIMUS010000280.1 GCA_903844665.1 uncultured Pseudomonadota bacterium | reverse complement strand
CTTTCGGTGGGCTATGTCCAGGTGCGATTATCTCCTACCATTTTGGCCGTCAATACTGTGCTGCCGAGATCATTCCGGAGTTTTACCTCGCCGCTGTGGAAAGGTTGGCTACAACATGACGAAGCAGAAAAATCACCCTGCACCGGTTAAAGATTCGCCGTCTAAGGATTGGGAACATTATCAACTGTACAAAGACGTGCGCGAGGCCATCGCAAGCCTGCCGATCTATTTTCGTACAGAAACGCATATTTCTGGCATTATGGCGACTGATCTGCACACGCTCAACACCGTGCTGGGTGCAACGATCGAAGAGCAGGTCGTTCGCACATTGAACCTACTGCGGAACACATGGGATCCCGATGGGAAATACACTCTTGTTAGCTTCATCCGGCAAGCACAAACGTTCCCCGACGTCCTTCTGCGTAAGACATCGAGCGGGGAGATACTGTTGGGTATTGAACTCAAAGGATGGTACTTGCTCGCGAAGGAAAGCGAGCCAAGTTTAAGGTTTCAAGCAACCGCGGCTGCGTGTGCCGTGCAGGATTTGGTTGTAGTTGTGCCTTGGGTTTTGGGCAACGTGATCAGCGGTTCTCCGATTCTATTCGAACCGTTCGTTGAATTAGCGAAGTACGCTGCCAACTATCGGAACTATCACTGGCAATGTGTTCGCCAATCAAAGCAGGATACGGGAATCGATGTTCCGAAGGGAGTTGGGCCTTACCCGTCAAAGGCCGATCAAATTCTGGATAAGCCTCATTCCGATGGCGGGGGCAACTTTGGGCGATTGGCGCGCACGGGAATGATGGACATGTACATGCAAAAGCTCGACGACGTTCAACTGTGTGGTATCAAGACCGTCTATTGGCGGCAGTTCTTGAAGGTGTTTCAAGAGAGCACGACGGACGCCGAAGCTCGTGCCGCCTTGGAGCGTTTGAAGCAGCGGGTCCAGCACGCGACTCGTGTCCCTTCAGTGAAAGCTCAATCGGCGCTTGCGATCATCGCAGAACTTGAACGTCTACTCGACATGTCAGAATGAGATACGAATGCCGTACAATAACTGGTTGCAGCGGACGGCGCTTCGCGCCGCCGCTGAACCGGAGCGTTAGGTTTCACCAAAAGTGAGGTTAAAAATGCATATAGCGTGGCAGAATTATATAGTGAGCACACCGGATATACTTCGGGGTAAACCTCGAATCAAAGATACTAGGATTCCTGTAAGCCTTATACTTGGTTACCTTGCAGAAGGATATAATTCTGAGCAAATTATCGCTGAGTTTCCAGATCTTAATAAGGAGCAAATTGCTGCTTGCCTAGATTATGCTCGTGAGCTAGCAGAATTTGAAGTGGCAGTCTGATAGGTTTGAAATTCTTTGGTTACTCATAGTTTGAAAGACTTGATCGCCTCTTCCCAATTTCTACCATCAAATTGCTTGATCTCAATGTTTGCTGTTTCCAGATCGAACTCGTCGAGACAACGGATGTTAATGCTGTACATGGCAGGCGCTGCTCGTGGATTGCTAAAGGGGTGTATTCCACAATACTTGCAGAACCAGTGTTTGGCGGTCTTATCCCCAAACTGGTAAAGCGAGAGCGCATCCTGGCCAGCGATGAGCTTGAACCGTTCAGGCGGGATACGATGATGCAACACACCTTTCCTCGTGCAAATTGAACAGTTGCATTCCACCGCTTTATCGAGATCGGTAACCATCTCAAATTGTACCTTCCCACAATGGCAGCTTCCTTTATATGTTTTCATGTACCCTCCGCTTGACCCTAACCTAAGATAGACGCCCTAAGCGCCACAAATTGTTAGAAGTGGCTGTTTTCACAACAATTAAGCTTGGTAAAGACACCCTCTGTGAAAAGGTTTATACACCTTGCAGTTATGGTTGACAAGCCTCGTCTCCTCGATCAAGCTCGTGGGATGTCGGGTTACGGCGCGCCAGCCACGTCCCTGCCATCTCCCACGGCTCGGCGGAAGGCGCGCCTAACCCAACCTACGGGGCTTTTCACAGACTGGACGAAACCCTTATTGCAGCGTACCCTGTAAAAATTCGTACTTATGCCATCAGTGGAATGTTATGACCACACTGACCTTGCAAAAAAAGTCTCTTCCGCCGGGAGATACTTTACCTTACGACGACGGTGAACCCTTGGAATCGGATTGGCACGTCATTGTCATGAATCTGTTGATCGGGATCCTGCGCTATTACTGGTGGGATCGTCCGGATGTCTATGTCGCCGGCAATATGTTCGTCTATTTCGATCCCGATCAAGTCAAAACGCGTAACTTTCGGGGGCCGGATGTCTTTGTGGTCAAGGGCGTCAGGCACAAGAACCCACGCAAGTCCTGGGTGGCATGGGAAGAGGATTGGCTGACGCCCGACTATGTCATCGAACTGGCTTCCGAAAGCACCGCGAAATTCGATGTCACTGCCAAACGGGCGATTTACGAACGGGAACTGCAAACGCCGGAATATGTCGTCTATGATCCCCTGACGCAGCGATTGCGCGGCTGGCGACTGGATACCCGGGGCCGCTATCAGGAATTGGCGCCCGATAAGCGCGGTTGGTTGTGGAGCGAGCAGTTGGGTTTGTGGCTGGGCAAGGCGGAGTATCTGATCGGAGCACACACCGAGCCGCTGCTGGTAGTGCGGTTTTTCGACGCGGATGGCCAGATGTTACCCACCGAAGCGGAAGCCGCCGTCGCTCAAGCTCAGCGGGAAGCCGCCGCGCGCCGTGCCGCCGAAGCGGAAATCGCACGCCTTAAGGCGCTCTTACAGCAACGACAGGGGTAAGGTACTCCCAGGTTATTGGCCGGCGGGGACGCCAGCGCTCCCAGGCTGGCTGGCGGGGACGCCGGCGCTCCCAGGCTGGTTTGCCGGAATCTGTCATTCTGATTGCATCAATTGCTTCGCATCAACCGCCTGAGCCGTTGCAGATAGGCGGCGGCGTCGGGCTCGGCGCCGTTGCGTTGCGCCTCCCACAAGGTCTCACCCAGGCATTCCATCATCTGATGTTCGGCGGCGTGGCTGTCGCCATAGCGCTGGCATAACTGCTCGTAGACAGGGACGATACCGGGTGGACGGTCGCTGCGCAGTTGTTCCTGAATGGCGATGTGCATCCCCAGGTGCAGAAACGGATTGGTCTCTCCCTGTTCCGACAGATAGTCCCGCTCCAGCGCCTCTTCGGCGCCGGTCAGCACAGCCTGGTATTCGGGATGCGCGCCGATGACCCCGGCGATGATCCGCTCCAATGGCTCCAACGGCTGGCCCGCGGTATGTTTGCGCCAGACTTCGCCGAAATAACGGCGGATACGGTTGCGATCGGTACCGAACAGCAACATCTCATCAACTCTCGCTTTTGTCGGGAAATTCGCACAGGTCGCGGATCAGGCAGCCGGCACAGCGCGGTTTGCGGGCAGTACAGACATAGCGGCCGTGCAGTACCAGCCAATGATGGGCATGGTGCCGGTACGGCTCCGGCACCCCTTCGAGCAGCTTGCGTTCCACGGCCAGAACGGTCTTGCCAGGCGCCAGGCCGGTGCGGTTGGCGACCCGGAAGATATGAGTATCCACCGCAATGGTCGGTTCCCCGAAGGCCGTGTTGAGGATGACATTGGCGGTTTTGCGGCCCACCCCCGGTAAGGCTTCCAACGCCTCTCGATCGCGTGGTACCTGACCATGGTGCCGCTCCACCAGCAGGGCGCAGGTTTTGATGATATTGGCGGCTTTGCTGTTGTACAGGCCGATGGTCTTGATGTATTCCCTCAAACCTTGCTCGCCCAGTTCCAGCATGGCTTGCGGGGTATCGGCCACGGCGAACAGCTTGGCGGTGGCCTGATTGACGCTCTTGTCGGTGGCCTGGGCCGAGAGGATGACGGCGATCAGCAGCTCGAAGGGAGTGGCATGGCTGAGTTCCGTCGTCGGCTGCGGATTGGCGGCCTGGAAGCGGGCGAAGATTTCCTGGCGGGTGTGCTGATTCATGGATTCCAATGAGCCAAATTGCACTCCCGTTCCCACTCACTCTTCACCGCGGGATTCGGGCGGCGTGGTCCGCAGGCGGCGGGACCGGTCATGCCGCCACAGCACTTCGACGCCACCCTCATCACGGGCCAGAATCCGGCACAGCACGAACAGCAGATCGGACAGCCGGTTAAGGTAAATCTGGCCTTGCGGACTGACATCCTCCTGGCGGGCCAGGGTCACCAGGCGCCGCTCGGCCCGACGGCAGACGGCGCGCGCCAGATGGCAGACTGCCGCCGCCGGACCGCCGCCTGGCAGGATAAATTCCTTCAACGGCGGCAGGTTGGCATTAAAGGCGTCCAAGTCCTGTTCCAGCGCCTCGATGTCGCCGGCTTGAATGGCCTCATAACCCGGCATGCTCAGTTCGCCGCCGAGGTCGAACAGTTTATGCTGGACTTCGCTCAGACAGGCGCGAATCTCCTCGCGGATGTCGTGCACCAGCACCATCCCGATAACACAGTTCAGCTCGTCTATCTGGCCGATAGCCTCGATGCGCAGGCTGTCCTTGGCGACCCGTTCGCCGCTGCCCAGGCCGGTGGCGCCCTTGTCGCCGGTGCGGGTGTAAATTTTGGAAAGTCGATGACCCATGCCATGCTCCTATGAGTATCTGGCGTGTTGATAAGATAACCTTGAGCATTATAATCCTCCCGCCTTGGTAACTGGCTGTCTTGCGGAGCAATCGCCCGCTCGCGGGATCGCCAGATCCGCCGGTAGTCCACCGGCATGCCCTGCCTGACTTCCACCGAACTGCGTAGAAAAAATAGTTGACTGAAACGCTTTCCATTCGGCACGTTTGGCACTATCATTACCCAAATAGTACCAATCCAGTACCAATTGATCGCAGGACAAGCTCCATGATTCGCATCACCCGCGAGACCGACTATGGCATCGTGCTGATGACCACGATGGCCAGGGACGCCAACCCCCCTTACAGCGCCGCCGCCCTGGCGAAGCAACGGGGTCTGCCCCTGCCGATGGTCAGCAAGATTCTCAAGGCGTTGGCGCGGGCGGGTTTGTTGCTCTCGCAGCGCGGCGCCCTGGGCGGCTACAGCCTGGCTCGGAGGCCGGAAGCCATCTCGGCGGCGGATATTATCGATGCGCTGGAAGGGCCTATCGCCATCACCGAATGCAGTGTGGCCGATCTGCATGCCTGCCTGCACGAGGAAAATTGCGCGGTCAGCGGCCACTGGCACCAGATCAATAGCGTTATCCGCGCGGCCCTGAAAGGCGTCAATCTGCTGGATTTGAGCCGTCCTCCGGCGGCGCCCGTCGCTTTCTGGCGCCAACGCGCCGCGGCGGAACCCGTACATCTGGTGAACAATTCCTGAATTATCGCAGAGGAAATCCTTATGTCAGCAAGTGCGGAAACTCTGGAACGGCTTACCCAAAATGATTACGAGTTCGGCTTCGTCACCGATGTCGAGCAGGACGTGGCGCCGCCGGGCCTGAACGAGGACATCATCCGGCTGATTTCGGCCAAGAAAGAGGAGCCGGAGTGGCTGCTGGAATGGCGGCTGACCGCCTATCGGCACTGGTTGACCATGGAACGGCCGGAGTGGGCGCGGGTCCATTATCCGCCGATCGACTATCAGGCCATCTCTTACTATGCCGCGCCCAAGACCAGGAAAGACGGCCCCAAGAGCCTGGACGAGATCGACCCGGAAATCCGTCGAACTTACGAGCGGCTGGGAATTCCGCTGGTCGAACAGGAGATTCTAGCGGGCGTGGCGGTGGATGCGGTATTCGACAGCGTCTCGGTGGCCACCAGCTTCAAGGAGAAACTGGCGGAGAAAGGCGTCATCTTCTGTTCCTTCTCCGAGGCGGTCAGAGAGCATCCTGAACTGGTCAGGCAGTACCTGGGTACGGTGGTGCCGTATCGGGACAATTATTACGCTACTCTGAATTCGGCGGTGTTCACCGACGGCTCGTTCTGTTATATCCCCAAGGGCGTGCGCTGTCCCATGGAGTTGTCCACCTATTTCCGGATCAACGCCAGCAACACCGGCCAGTTCGAGCGCACATTAATTATTGCTGATGAAGGCGCCTATGTTAGCTATTTGGAAGGGTGCACAGCTCCTCAGCGCGATGAAAATCAATTACATGCCGCGGTGGTGGAACTGATCGCGCTGGACGACGCCACTATTAAATATTCCACCGTGCAGAACTGGTATCCCGGCGATGCCGAAGGTAAAGGCGGAATTTACAACTTCGTCACCAAGCGCGGGATTTGCAAGGGGCGCAATTCCAAGATTTCCTGGACGCAGGTGGAGACCGGTTCGGCCATTACCTGGAAATACCCGAGTTGTATCCTGCGCGGCGATAACTCGGTGGGCGAGTTCTATTCGGTGGCGCTGACCCGCGACTATCAGCAGGCCGACACCGGCACCAAGATGATTCATATCGGCAAGAATACCCGCAGCACGATTATTTCCAAGGGTATTTCCGCCGGCCATGGCCAGAACGCCTACCGGGGTCTGGTGAAGATCCTGCCTACGGCGGACAACGCCCGTAACTATTCGCAATGCGATTCCATCCTGATGGGAGACCAGTGCGGCGCCCACACCTTCCCCTATATCCAGGTGCAGAATCCCACTGCCCAGGTGGAGCACGAGGCCAGCACTTCCAAGATCAGCGAGGATCAGTTGTTTTACTGCAATCAGCGGGGCATCAGCACCGAGGATGCGGTAAGCCTGATCGTCAACGGCTTCTGCAAGGAAGTCTTCAAGGAACTGCCGATGGAATTCGCCGTGGAGGCGCAGAAGCTGATCGAACTGAAGCTGGAAGGCAGCGTGGGTTGAGTTATCACGCACTCCCCCCCACCCTAACCCTCCCCCTCCAGGGGGGAGGGGACTAAAGCGAAGAGAACCCTCCCCCTCCAGGGGGGAGGGGACTTAAGTGAAGTTGTAGGGTGGGCAGCTTGCCTGCCCACGCTGCTTGGAACGGGAGTGGTGGGCAGACAAGCTGCCCACCCTACGGCTTATCGTTAAGAGAGAATCGAATACATGTTGGAAATCAAGAATCTGCATGCCAGCGTCGATGGCCGGGAGATCCTCAACGGGATCGATCTAAGCATCCAGGCCGGCGAGGTGCACGCCCTCATGGGGCCGAACGGCTCCGGCAAGAGCACTCTGGCCAATGTGATCGCCGGACGGGAAGGCTACGAAGTTACCGCCGGAGAGGTCCTGTTTCTGGGCAAGAACCTGCTGGAACTGGCCCCGGAAGAGCGGGCCCGCGCCGGGCTGTTCCTGGCGTTTCAGTACCCGGTGGAAATTCCCGGCGTCAATAATCTTTACTTTCTCAAGGCGGCGGCGAACGCCATCCGTAAATCCCGCGGCGAGCCGGAACTGGACGCGATGGAGTTCTGGGAGACGGTTCACCAGCGGATGGAACTGGTCAAGATGGACGAATCCATGTTGAAACGGCCGGTCAACGAAGGCTTTTCCGGCGGCGAGAAGAAGCGCAATGAGATCTTCCAGATGGCGGTACTGGAGCCTCGCTTCGCCGTGCTGGACGAGACCGATTCGGGGCTGGATATCGACGCCCTGAAAGTGGTGTCCGACGGCGTCAATGCGTTGCGCGGTCCGGAGCGGGGTTTCCTGGTCATCACCCATTATCAGCGGCTGCTGGAGTACATCGTGCCGGATCGGGTCCATGTGCTGATCAATGGCCGTATCGTCCGCTCCGGCGGTAAGGAACTGGCGCTGGAACTGGAAGAACAGGGTTACGCCCTGTACAGCAAGGAACCCGGACGGGCGCGCCGGGCCAACGCTTAAGGGAGATCGATGATGGCCGCCACCGCCTTTGCCGATGCCGCTCAGTATCATCGGGAGTTCGAGGATTTTGCCGCCAAGCGGAATGAACCGGACGGCCTGCTCCAGTTGCGCCGCCAGGCCTTGCAGCGGCTGGAAACCCTGGGGTTGCCGTCCAGCCGGCAGGAAACCTGGCGTTTTACCGATGTCGCCGCTTTAGGTCAGATGGCTTTCCAGCGGGCCGGCGATGCGCCGGTAGCCGCCGACCGGCTGCCCCTGCTGGAGGGTCCGCATCATCGTCTGGTGTTTGTCAACGGCCGGTTCGCGCCCGGTCTGTCGCGCCTGCAACATCTGCCTGATGAGGCGCTGGTGGCCAGCCTGGGACAGGCGCTGCTGACGCACCCCGAACGGGTGGTCGCCTCCCTGGATCAACTCAAGGGCCTGGCGGATAACCCCTTCGCGGCCCGCAACAGCGCCTTTTGGGAAGACGGCGCGTTTGTCTACCTGCCGCGTGGGGTCGTGCTGGATCTGCCCTTGCATTTGATCTTTTTCGCCAGCGGCGAGGACACGGCGAGCTATCCCCGCACGTTGATCGTGCTGGAGGAAGCCGCTCAGTCCGCGCTGGTGGTGGATTATCGTGGTCAGGGCCGCTATCTGAACTGCCCCATGACGGAAATCAGCCTGGGCAGTGGCGCGGTGTTGGATTTTCACCTGATCCAGGAAGACGATCCCCAGGCCTGGCATCTGGGCGGACTGCGTCTGCAGCAGGAGCAAAACAGCCGCTTTACCGGTCATCTGTTATCCGCCGGCGGATTGCTGACGCGCACCGATATTTACGGCCTGCTGGCCGGTGAAGGGGCCGAATGTCACTGGTACGGCCTTACCCTGGTCAAGGACAGGCAACTGGGCGATCAGCATCTGCTGCTTGAGCACGCCAAGCCGCACGGCAACAGCCGGCAGCTTTTCAAGGGCGTGCTGGAGGACAAGGGCCGTATCGTGTTCGACGGCCTGATCCGGGTGCAGCAACATGCCCAGAAGACCGACGCCAACCAGCAGAACCGCAATCTGCTGCTTTCCCGCCAAGCGCTGGCCCATTCCAATCCCCGGCTGGAAATCCTGGCGGACGATGTCAAATGCAGCCATGGCTCCACCGTCGGTTTTCTGGACCCGGACGCCCTGTTCTATCTACGGGCGCGGGGCATCGGCCTGGCCGAAGCCCAGTCCATGCTGGTCTATGCCTTCGCCAATGAAATCGTCGAGCACATAAAACTGGCGCCCCTGCGGGAACGCCTGGAGCAGTTATTGAGCGAGCGTCTCTATCCCGCCGCCGAGAGGAAGGTTTGAAATGAGCGCTTTACATGAACTCGTCATGCCAGCCGACACGTTGCCGCTATTGAATATCGAACGAATTCGGCGGGAATTTCCGATCCTGCATCAACAGGTGCATGGCAAGCCGCTGGTGTATCTGGACAACGCCGCCTCCTGCCAGAAGCCGCAGATGGTGATCGACGCCATCAGCGAGTGCTACAGCCGCTATTACGCCAATATCCATCGGGCCGTGCATTCGCTGTCGGAGCGTTCCACGGTCGCTTACGAGGGCGCGCGGGAGAAAGTCAGGGCTTTTCTGAATGCCGCCAGCAGCCGCGAGATTATCTTTACCCGTGGCACGACGGAGGCGATCAATCTGGTGGCCAGCAGTTTCGGCAATACTTCTGTCGGTCCGGGTGATGAAGTGGTGATTACCACGATGGAACATCACTCCAATATCGTCCCCTGGCAGATGCTGTGCCAACGACAGGGCGCTGTACTGCGGGTCGTTCCGATCGACGACGCCGGCGAGCTGATCATGGAGGAATACGAACGACTGCTGAACGAACGCACCAAAATCGTGGCCGTGGTGCATGTCTCCAACGCCCTGGGCACGGTGAATCCGGTCGAGGAAATCATCGACCTGGCCCATGCCAAGGGCATCCCGGTGCTGCTGGACGGAGCGCAGTCCGTGCCCCATCTGGCGGTGGACGTGCAGGCGCTGGATTGCGATTTCTTCGCCTTTTCCGGGCACAAGGTCTACGGTCCCAGCGGCATCGGCGTGCTATACGGCAAAGCCCATCTGCTGGAGGCCATGCCGCCTTATCAGGGTGGCGGCGATATGATTCGCACGGTGACCTTCGCGAAGACCGAATACGCCGATCTACCCTATAAGTTCGAGGCAGGGACGCCGGCGATTGCCGATGTGATCGGGCTGGGCGCCGCCCTGGACTGGGTGACGGAGATCGATCTGGATATGATCGCCGCGCATGAACATGAGTTGCTGACCTACGCCACGGAGCAGCTTGGCCAGATTCCAGGCTTGCGGCTGATCGGCACCGCCCGTGACAAGGCGGCGGTGGCTTCCTTCGTGCTGGAAGGCGTGCATCCGCATGACATCGGCACCATTCTCGACCGGGAAGGGGTGGCGATTCGTACCGGCCATCACTGCGCCCAGCCGGTGATGGAGCGTTTTCACGTACCGGCCACGGCGCGAGCCTCGTTGGCGGTGTACAACACCCTTGAAGAGGTGGATGTGCTGGTGGCGGCGGTTCGCAAAGTACAGGAGTGGTTCACCTGATGTCCGATTTACGCGATCTCTACCAGGAAGTGATCCTGGACCATAACAAGCGGCCCCGTAATTACCGGGCGCTCGCGCCGGCCACCCATCACGCCGACGGTCATAATCCCCTGTGCGGCGATAAAGTGACCGTGTATCTGGATATTCATGACGGAATTATTCAGGATATCGCCTTTCAGGGTTCCGGCTGCGCCATCTCCACGGCTTCGGCTTCGCTGATGACCGAGGCGCTGAAGGGCAAGCCGGTGGCCGCGGTGGAGCATTTGTTCGAGGAATTCCATGACGTGGTCACCGGCATGGCGGAGCCGTCGCCGACACTCGGCAAGCTCACCATCCTGGCCGGGGTGCGGGATTACCCGGCCCGCGTCAAATGCGCCACGCTGGCCTGGCATACCCTGCGCGCGGCGCTGGAAAATCAGGCCCAACCCGTTTCTACCGAATAACCCGTTCCTGCGAGAACACACAGTATGAACGAAGCTGCTCAGACTACCGCCTACATGACCGACGCCGCACCGCTGACGACCCTGACTGGAGCGTCCCGGAAAATCGACAAGGAAGATCTGGAACAGCAGATTATCGGCGCCATGAAGACCGTTTACGACCCGGAGATACCGGTCAATATTTACGATCTGGGGTTGATTTACGACCTGGTGATCGACGATGAGGGCCACGTGGATCTGTTGATGACGTTGACCGCGCCCGGCTGCCCGGTGGCCGGCTCCATGCCCGGCTGGGTGCAGGCGGCGGTGGAAAGCGTGCCCGGCGTCGAATCCTGCACGGTCGAACTGGCCTGGGAGCCACCCTGGAATATGGAGATGATGTCGATGCGGGCCAGGCTGGAGTTGAATATGATATGATAAAAATATGGTTTGCATTCAGGATGACAACGAATGGCCAAAGTTTACTTGGAAACCACCATACCCAGTTACCTGGCTTCCTATCCGAGCCATGATTTGGTGGTCGCCTCCCATCAACAGATCACACATGATTGGTGGCGAGATGCAAAAACCCGTTTTGACCTTTTTGTGTCCGAGGCGGTATTGGAGGAAATACGGGCGGGTGATCCAGAGGCGGCTTCTCGACGTCTACAAATCGTTGCAGGGCTGCCAGTTCTGGAGTTAAGCGAAAATGTTAGAGAATTAGTGCGCGTTTACGATCAACATTTAGGTCTTCCAAGCCGAGCAAGAGCCGACTTGCCTCATTTTGCCTTTGCCGTTAGTTATAAAATGGACTATCTGTTAACCTGGAATTGTTCTCATATTGCCAACGGTGAGGTTATCCGCCGCTTGATGAATGTAAATTTCAGCCTAAATCTTTTTATGCCTTTGATCATTACCCCCGAAGAGATATTGGAAAACCTTTAGGAGAAAATGTATGAAGTACGATCCAATCGTTGAAGAAATTCACCAGATTCGGGAAAAGATTTTAGATGATTATGATGGTGACTTAGAGAAATGGATGAATCGTTTAAAGGTTGCCGAAAAGAACGATCAAAGGCATATTGTTAATACAGAAGTTCTACAAGAAAAAGACAATCTTTTTGCGGAGATTTCTGATGAAAAAAGCTAAAGACAGGAAGGACTACTTGATCCCACAACCTTTGTTTTTGAGAGATTCGCCATGAGCGCCACAGACACCTATGTTCGCGCCCGTATAGACACGACTACCAAAGAACGGGCCGCCGATGCGCTGGCTGCGATGGGCTTGTCCATTTCGGATGCTATTCGTCTGCTGATGTTGCGAATAGCGGACGAAGGGCGCCTGCCGTTCGAGGTCAAGGTCCCCAATATGACCACTCGCCAGGCGATAGCCGAGCTCGAAGCCGGACAGGGTAAGCGTTTTAATAGTATTGATGAACTGATGGCGGACTTACGTGCGGACGATTGAGCGATCATCCGCCTTCAAGCGCGACTACAAGCGCGAAATCAAAGGCCAGCACCGGACAACGCTCGACACCGACCTGCTGCCCGTCTTGGCAGCACTGGCGAATGACCAACCCTTAGCGCCACGTTACCGTGACCACGACCTGAGCGGCCGGTGGGAGGGTTACCGCGAGTGCCATATCAAGCCTGATCTGCTGATGATCTACCGGAAACCGGATACCAACACCCTGCGGCTGGCCCGTCTTGGCTCCCACGGTGAGTTGTTCGGCTGAGAAAATGAGTTGATTAGCTAATGCCCGACTATCCCTTTGAACTGGTCCGTTACGACCGCGACACTCCGCCGAATACCAAAGACCTCTTACGCGAGCGGCCTTACAGCAGTGCAGGGAATTCATTTGCAGAAGATGCCCGGCGGTTTGTCCCCGGCAAAGCGTTGGATATCGCCATCAATACGGCAATTGCCGTGGGCGAGCCGTTATTGATCACCGGCGAAGCCGGCACTGGCAAAACTCAGACTGCCTATTACGCAGCCTATAAGCTGGATATCGAACCGGTCATCCATTTTCAGGTGAAGTCCGACAGTACGGCCAAGGATTTGCTGTATCACTTTGATACAGTCCGCTATTTTCATGATGCTCATTTTGGCAAAGAGGGCACGTTAGACAAGAAGCTATATGTGGAAAAGAGAGCCTTATATGAAGCGTTTACCTCAGAATATCCACGTGTCCTGTTGATTGACGAGATTGACAAGGCACCTCGGGATTTTCCAAACGATCTGTTGCATGAATTGGATAAGATGGAGTTCTGGGTTGCCGAAACTCGGAAGCTTATAAAAGCACCCCCCGATAAGCGTCCGATTGTGTTTATCACGTCCAACAGTGAACGCCGGTTGCCAGAACCCTTTTTACGGCGTTGCGTGTATCATCATATCCGCTTTGACGATGATCTGATCAAGCGGGCAATGGAAAAGCATCGGGAGGAATATCAGCAACTGAGCAATGAGTTTCTGAAGCTCGCCATGCGCCGGTTTCTGGCACTACGCGACCGCAACTTGCGCAAAAAACCAGCTACCGGAGAATTTCTGGTCTGGTTGCGGGTGCTGGCGTTGGCGGTAGATAAGGAGCCGCGACAACTGGAAGAGGATTTGGCGAAGTTGCCTTATCTGGGGGTGTTGCTGAAGGATCATCAGGATATTGAAGAGTTAGGCGCCAAGTAGGTTACCAACAATACGATGGATACTGTGATTGAAGCCAAAAGTTAGAGATACCTGCTGCAATAAGCACCTTGCAGTCAATGATCACCTTCATGTCGGCTGAGAAGTTTCTTTCTTCCTTTCAGAACGAGCCTGTCGAACTTGATCGATAGCAAAACGCAAGGCTTCTTCCTCATCAACAAAGTCACCGCCATCCACAGGTTCAGAGAGTGCAGCAGTTAGTTCCCTGGCAAGTCGTTGGCGGCGGCTGTACACAGGCGTGATAATCAGGCGGTCATCCTCTTGTTCGATACGTATCTGATCGCCAATGGTAAGGCCAGTTTGTTGGCAAAACTCAGATGGTAGCGTAATCTGAAAACCGCGACTGATTTTGCGGAGTATAAGCTTTTCTGTGGTACTCATAGAATTCAAGCAAACCTCTAAATTTTAGTCTGAGATAGCATTTTAAGGTAAAAAGTTCAATAGTCCTCATTTTCGGCCACTGCATTGCTCTCCTTGTCCTCATCTTCCAAATCCCAGGCTCGTTCCACCAGCAACTTCAAGGCGTCAAAAGTCATTTCGTAGTGCCCATCCGTTTTTTTTCAGTATCTCATCCAGGATTCGTTCCTGGCGGCTACATGGCAGCTCGCGTAGGGCGCATTAGCGCAGCGTAATGCGCCGCATGAGGTGGGTAAGCCGAAACTGTTCGGTGGAATATGGCCTGACGGCCTATTCCACCCTACGAGCTAGGAGTGATCAGGTAGCGTGGATCAATTATTTTAAGGTCTTTAAATAGCCTGAAGTCATCTGGATTACAGGTGATGAGTTCACGTATACCAAAGTGCATAAGCGTGGCGGCAAACAGCGTATCAGCGATACGCTTGCGGCCAAGATTGTAGTGTTCCATAAGATTGAAAGCTTCAAGCAGAATAGACTCGTTTGTGCTGACACAATCGACATTGTTACGGCCAAGATAAAGACGTGCAAGCATTATTGCTTGTACCATCGTCACAGGAGGATCGAAGCGTCGACCATCCGTAACGATATGTACAAATTCATGTAATATACTTGGCGTTACTACCAATGTCATATCTGAAATTGCAAGTTGGGCAAGTAAAAACTTTCTTACTATTTTATGCTCTGGAAAAACCGGCATCTGAGCATAAATCAAAACATTGGTATCAAGTCCACGTTTCATTGTGATGAAGGCTCCTGTTCAGAGAAAATTTCCTCATAGATTTCAGCCCGGCTTGGCAATCGGCTTATGAGACGATGGCCCTCAAGAATCGGAAGATCGACCAGTGGTGTTTTCACCTCTAGTCTCTCTGCCCGATAGTTTGCCAAAGCTTCACGAATAAGTTGAGCTATGGGACGATTCTGTGCTCGCGCTGCGCGACGAAATGCCTCGTAGTCTAACTCTGATACGGCTACCGATATGGTTTTCATAATTACAAGCTCACATGAAAGATTGGATTTAATACGTCTCACCCCCACTATTCACATTTTCCTCCTTGTCTTCATCTTCCAAATCCCAGGCTTTTTCCACTAGCAACTTCAAGGCTTCCAGAGTCATTTCGTAGTGCCCGCCCGTTTCTTTCAATATCTCATCCAGAGTGCGTTCCCGGCGGCTACGCGGTAGTTCGATCCCAATCTCCCAGCACGCAACACCCGGCTGATGCGTTCATAATCGCGCAGTGTCGGGCGAATATCTATCGTGGCGAGCGAGATCAGCAGAAAAGGCGCCAGTGGAAAGATATCGTGGATATCTGAGGCGGAAGATTGGGAACGGAAATTCATATTTTTCTACCTATCTCGGAGCGCCGGCCTCTGGCCGGCTAGCCGGCGGGGACGCCGGCGCTCCCAGGGCTTCAACTGGAGAAAGTCAGGGTAATCGCGCCTTTGGCCCCGGCTTTAAGACTGCCGATCAACGCCACACCGCCTTCGGCGGTAATCTCCAACTGCACCTGAACCGTCGTCAGCTTATAACCTCCCACCGCTTTGATATCCTCGAACAAACCCGTGATTTGCCCGGTCAGGCTGCTGATAGACTTCCTGAGAGTGTCGGCATCGATTTGGGCGATTCTGCCGGCTATCTCTTCCAGACCTAAAGTGCCTGCTTCCAGTTCGGAAACAGGTTCAATGATAACAGGGATGGTGCTCATGATGGCTCCTTTCAACACTTAAAACCAACGCAGTTCAGGAGATTTTGTAGGGGCGGTTCGCGAACCGCCCCTACAACCCCATAAATAATAGTAGCGCTTGGCCGGAATTTTTCCCACCAATAACGCCCTGTTTCTTTGTCTTGTGTTAGGTTATCAGTAGATGATAACACTACAAAATGATCGAGAGCGACCGCGACCAGAGCCTGGATACCTGAGAGAGAGGGGGTTTTCAAATGACAACATTACGAATTGGCATCGCCACTTATGAGGAGATGAAGGCCCGGACCTTGGCGATTGCACGTGGTGCATACAAGCCGAAGAAAGACGAGCCCAAAGTCTGGTTTACCTCTATGGAAAGCGTGGCGAGGGTGCTGTCGGACAAGAATCGTGCGTTGTTGAATCTGATCGCCACCGAGCAACCGGCATCGCTCACGGAACTGGCGAAGCTGTCAGGACGAGCGAAGCCGAATCTGTCGCGAACACTCAAGACCATGGCTGGTTACGGCCTGGTGCAGCTTAACAAAGGCGCAAGCGGCAGGGTGGCGCCTATCGTACCCTATTCGGAAATCGTACTGGATCTGCCTGTGATCTCGGGTAAGGCATATTAGCGCAGCATAATGCGCCACATGAGGTGGGTAAGCCGAAACCGTTTGGCAGAATACGGCTTGGCAGCCTCCTATTCCACCCTACGACCTATATTTGGAAAATATACGACTTAGCCGTACAATCCAATTTATGCTTACCGTAGTCGAAACCCTGACATTTTCCAAGCTTGCTGCGGACTACTGGAGTGAAGATGAGCGCGGCGAGTTCGCGGCATGGATTGCCGCAAATCCAAATGCAGGGGATGTAGTCCGTGGCTCTGGTGGGGTGCGCAAAGTTCGCTGGTCTCGAAAGGGCGGTGGTAAGCGGGGTGGTGTGCGGGTGATCTACTTCAATCGCCTTGCCAGCGGTGAAATCTGGCTATTGCTGATTTATGCCAAGAGCGCACGGGAAAACATTCCTGCCTATATGCTCAAAGCGATCAGAGAGGAAATCGAAGATGCCGATGACTGAGAAAGAGTTATTGGAACGCGATGCTAACCGCGACATTGGCGCGGAACTGTTACAGTCTGTCCGAGAGATGAAGGCGGGTAAACACGGGCGCGTGCATCATATAGAAGTCTCGGCAGTGACTGAAGCACGCCATAAAGCGGGGCTTTCTCAAGCGCAGTTTGCTGGACTTCTGGGAGTATCGAAGCGCACCCTGCAGGATTGGGAGCAAGGACGACGGGAACCCTCCGGAGCAGCGAAAGCTTTGCTTAAGATTGCTGAGAAACGTCCCGATGTGCTGCGTGAGATTTTCGGCTGAGCAAGCGTAGGGTGCGTTCTGCGACGCCGGAAATCTATTCCTTGATCCGGCTGCGCACCAGCAACGCCGCCAGCGTAAAACGCAGGCGTTCCATATCCCAGCGACCCCCAGTACGCAGCACCCGGCTGATGCGTGCATAATCGCGCAGCGTCGGGCGAATATCTATCGTGGCGAGCGAGAGCAGAAAAGGCGCCAGCGGAAAGATATCGTGGATATCTGAGGCGGAAGACTGGGAACGGGAATTCATGCTTTTATACCTATCTCGGAGCGCCGGCCTCTGACCAGTTTGCCGGCGGGGACGCCGGCGCTCCCAGGGCTTCAACTGGAGAAAGTCAGCGTAATCGCGCCCTTGGCCCCGGCTTTAAGGCTGCCGATCAACGCCACACCGCCTTCGGCGGTAATCTCCAACTGCACCTGAACCGTCGTCAGCTTATAGCCTCCCACCGCTTTGATATCTTCGAACAAACCCGTGATTTGCCCGGTCAGATTGCCGATAGACTGCCGGAGGGTGTCGGCATCGATTTGGGCGATTCTGCCGGCTATCTCTTCCAGACCTAAAGTGCCTGCTTCCAGCTCGGAAATAGTTTCAACGATAACGGGGATGGTGCTCATGACAGATCCTTTCAACACTTAAAACCAACGCAGTTCAGGCAGATTTTGTAGGGGTGGTTCGCGAACCGCCCCTACTCCATAAATAATAGTAGCACTTGGCTGGAATTATTCCTACCAATGCTGGCCCATATACTGGCCGTGAGTGATGTGAGTTTCGTCGGGTGGTTTTCATCTATTTTCCCAATCCCACCACCGTCGGAAACCGGCCCGATACATAACCTTCCTTATAGCAGGAAAAAAACAAGTCGTTATGGCAGGCCGTGCACAGGCCGGTTTCATAAATATTCCGCGGCTGGACGCCATGCCGTACGAGTTGCGCCTTGAAAGCGGCCGGCAAATCGATGCCATAATAACCGTCGCCCCGGTCTTGCAGAAAAGGTTGCCAGAACGGATCGTCTTTCTGCTGCGGCTCCTGAAAGATATAACAGCAGGGATAAATGGCCGGTCCAATGCCAGCCACCAGCGCGCCCGGCTCTATCCCGTAATGAGCTTGTAAGGCGCTCACCACCTTACCGGTAAAATCAGCCAATAAATTACGCCAGCCCAAATGGACGATGCCCACGAAAGAAGCCACCGCATCGGAGAAGATGGCGGGAATGCAATCGCCGGTGCTGACCAGAAAATAGCTGTCCGGCGTGGCGGT
>CAIMUS010000279.1 GCA_903844665.1 uncultured Pseudomonadota bacterium | reverse complement strand
GCACGTCAGCGTTGCAGTGACGGGTAAAGCCGCTTGAGCTTGATCCGTGCATCCGCCGTCGTAAACCCGACTGATCACTGTGTACGCCGGTAGAGTTTGGCCCATTTATCTCGTCAAAGCAACGCTGACGGACCACTAGCCATGGTGCTGGAGAAACAGGGCCGCTACAGTGAAGCTGAGCCGCTCTACCGCCGCGCCCTGGCGATTCGGGAAAAGGTGTTGGGGGCCGAGCATCCTGACACTGCCGCAAGCCTCAACGACCTAGCCGCAGTGCTGGAAGCCCGGGGCCGCTATGGGGAAGCCGAGCCGCTCCACCGCCGTGCCCTGGCGATTGACGAGAAGGTACTGGGTGCCGAGCATCCTAACACTGCCGCCAGTCTCAGCAACCTAGCCAAAGTACTGGATGACCAAGGTCGGTACGGGGAGGTTGAGCCACTCCTCCGCCGTGCCCTGGCGATTGACGAGAAAGTGCTGGGTGCCGAGCATCCCAGCACTGCCGCCAGTCTCAACAACCTATCCTTGGTGCTGCAGGTCCAGGGCCGCTACGGCGAGGCCGAATTGCTCGTCCGCCATGCCCTGGCGATTGACGAGAAAGTGCTAGGCGCCGAGCATCCTAGAACCGCCGTCTGTCTCAACAGCCTGGCTGGGATACTGAAGTTCCAGGGCCGCTACGGGGAGGCCGAGCCGCTCTTCCGCCGTGCCCTGGCGATTCACGAGAAAGTGCTGGGTGCCGAGCATCCGTACACCGCCCTCAGTCTCAACAACCTAGCCGGGGTGCTGCAGAATCAGGGCCGGTACGGGGAGGCCGAGCCGCTCCTCCGCCGCGCCCTGGCGATTCAGGAGAAAGCGATGGGCGCCGAGCATCCCGACACCGTCGGCAGTCTCAACAACTTGGCTTTGGTGCTGGAGGTCCAGGGCCAGTACGGGGAGGCCGAGTCGCTCTTCCGCCGTGCCCTGGCAATTTGGAAGAACGTGCTGGGCGCTGAGAATGCCGTCAGTCTCAACAACTTGGCCGCGGTGCTGCATGACCAGGGCCGCTACGGAGAAGCTGAGCCACTCTACCGCCGCGCCCTGGCGATTTGGGAGAATGTGTCGGGCGCCGAAAATCCCGACACCGCCCTAAGTCTCAACAACCTGGCCATGGTGCTGCAGGATCAGGGCCGCTACGGGGAGGCCGAGCCGCTCTACCGCCGCGCCGTGGCTATCGATCAGCAGGCTGAAGCACCAGCCGGACTTCTCGGTTCCAGCCACAACTTAGGTTTTTTCCTGGTGGCACGGGGTCGTCTCCAAGACGCCGTCCCTTACTACCGCATTGCCATCGATACCCTGGACCGGCTGTTTGCCTACACCCAGGGTTTGTCTGAAGAAGCCCGTCAGACCTTCCTGGGGAAGTATGCTTTTATTTACCGCGAATTCATTGACCTGCTGCTGAAGCTCCACGAGCAGGACCCCAAGGCCGGTTACGACCGGGAGGTGCTCGCCGTCGCCTCCCGCAACCAGAGCCGGATTTTCAGCGAACTGCTGCGGCAGGCGGACGTGCAGCAATTCGCTGCCGAGCCGGCCTTCGTCGACCTCAAGCACCGCCGGGAGGAGTTGTTTCAGCAATTGAGCTTTCTGGCGGAAAAGCGCGCCAAACTGTCGCCCAAGGAAGCCACGGTCGAGACGCAACGCGCGGAATTAAAGCGGCTGATCGACCAGGCGAAGACCGAACTGGCTGCGGTGGAACGGCAACTCTGGGACAACTACCCGCGCTTTATGGAACTGGTGCAACCGCAGCCGGTGACGGTGGAACAACTGCAACAGCGCCTGCTGCGCCCGGACGAAGCGCTGCTCAGTATCGTGCTGCTACCCGAACGCACCGTGTTGCTGGCCGTCACCCAGAAGAATTTCACCCTGCGCACGGTCGCCGTGCCTGAAAAAGCCATGACCGAGCGTGTGGGCAAGATTCGCCAGCCGCTGGAACAGGTCTCTAAACAACATTCTATTGCCCCACTCTTCACCAAGCTGGACTGCGAAGAAATACTATACCCGACAATGCTACATACGCTTTATCAGGACCTCGTTGCCCCGGTCGAAGACACCCTGCGCGGCGCCCAGCGGGTGCTGGTGGTGGCCGATGGCGCTCTCTACAACCTGCCGCTGGAAATACTGGTGACAGCCTACGGCGAGCCTGAGCAGCGGGCATTCCGACACACCTGCCGTGCGGCCGATGGCAGCAGCGCCGAGCATCCCCAGTTGGGCGAATACGCCACTCTCCCGTACCTGGCCGACCGCTACCGCTTCAGCTATCTGCCCAGCCTGGCGGCGCTGGTCTCGCAGCGCAACTACCCGAAACCGCCGGTGCCGCTGACTCGCAACCTGATCGCCTTTGCCGATCCGATCTTCGAGCAGGAACAGGAGAAATCCCCGGCCAAGCCGGCCTCAGCCGCCACCAAAGGCTATTCCGAGGCCACCCAGGCCACCTTGCAATTGCTGGCCCGCAGCGGGATGGACAGTCAGTTGCCCCGATTACCGGAAACCGCCGACGAAGTCCGCGCTATGGATAAAATCGTGGGCGCCAACTCTCAGCTTTACCTGCGCGACAAGGCCCAGGAATACACCGCCAAAGACTTGGCCAAAAAGGGCGATCTGAACGGGTTACGGTATCTGGTATTCTCCACCCACGGCCTGCTCGGCGGCAAATTCAGGCCGGAGCAGAAGGCGCAAACATCCCCGTCAACACTGAGCCTGGACCGGCCCCTCCCGGCCACTCCTATCGAAAAGCTTGGCCAACCGGCGCTGGCGCTGACCCTGGTCGGCGACCTCCACGGTGAAGACGGCTTACTGACCATGAGCGAAGTGCTCGGTCTGGACATCAACACCGACCTGGTCGTGCTCTCCGCTTGCAACACCGCCGGTGACCCGCAACGCGGCAATCAAGGTGAAGGTTTCGTCGGCCTGACCCGTTCGTTCCTGTATGCCGGCGCCCGGCATCTGCTGGTCAGCCACTGGTCCGTGGCCAGCGATTCCACCCGCGACCTGATGGTGGCCACCTTTACCCAACTGCAAGCCGGCCAGACCCCGCTCGACGCCCTGACCGAGGCCCGCCGCCAGTTGCGGAGCCGGACCTGGCAGCAGGCTCCAGCCGTCTACGTTTCCCTCGCCCATCCGTATTTCTGGGCGCCGTTCGTGGTGGTGGGGGATTAAGTGTCTATCTTACGCCCCGTCGGGTTTTCCCCGCGCAACCTGTCGCACCTGACCGGTCCAGGCAGTCCGCGTCAATGGCCGGCTGGGCTTTTATTATGACTTGATGTTCAAGATGAGGAGATAAGATGTCGATTGCTATTCGCAAACAAACCGTAGTTGGCCCTGACCATACTATCCAGGTTCAGGATATTGCGTTAACGCCTGGTATGCAGGTGGAAGTGATTGTTGTGGTTGCTGAAGCCTCCCAACCCCCTATGCTGTTCTGGGACAAGGTGATGGATCTTCGGGTCGATAACCTCCCGGAAGATTATTCCACGGGTTATGAAGCCGATCTTGCCAAGCCATGAGGATCGGCCTGTCATGAAGTCTGCCGTTTTTCTGGATACCAGTTATGTCGTTGCGCTGCTGTCGCCGTCCGACCGCCACCACGCAACAGCAAGCCGGCTCGCGCGCCAGTTGCAAAAGGAGCAAACAGCGCTGGTGACGAGCAGAGCCGTGTTTCTGGAAATTGGCGCGATTTTCAGTAAACCCACCGCGCGGGCTACTGCGATTCGATTCCTTTTAGCTTTTGAAGAAGAAGGAACATTTGAGGTGGTTCCCTTGCATGAACCTCTCTATTACAAGGCGTTTTCCCTGTTTTCACAACGCCTGGATAAATCCTGGAGTCTCACTGACTGCATCTCCTTCATCATTATGCAGGAACGGGACATCCAACAGGCATTGACGGCTGATGTTCATTTCCAACAAGCCGGCTTTACCGCCTTACTGCTGGAGGAAAACTGATGCCGTTGAAAAGCGATACTACTGGCTCTCAATCTCCCCTCATCTCTTTTACGCAAGGAGGGAATGCGTGCTGTTTCGCCGGTTGTTTACCCAACTGCAAGCCGGCCAGACCCCGCTCGACGCCCTGACCGAGGCCCGCCGCCAGTTGCGAAGCCGGACCTGGAGCGCCACATCCGGCCATGTCTCCCTCGCCCATCCGTATTTCTGGGCGCCATTTGTGGTTGTTGGGGATTGAATAATTGGCGGCTATCCCTGGTGCTGGAGCCACGCCATCAGTTCGGCCGGGGTGCGCCAATCCAGCAGGGCCTCCCCCAGCGCCTCCAACTCCGCCACCGGCAAGGCCCGAATCCGGTTTTCTGCTTCCGCCGGCGCCGTGCCGAGCCGGCGGCGCAACAATCGCAGCACCAGCGCCGCCGCCTCCTGCTGCTGGCCCTCGGTGCGGCCTTCGGCGTGCCCTTCGGTGCGCCCTTCGGTGCGCCCTTCGGCGAACACGTCTTGATAGAAGCGGGTTTGTTTTAACTCGACATCGGGTAAGTGCAACATACGTTGAATCTCCTCGCGCGATAAATGCGGCAGCTTGTACACCACAATCGTTTCGATCAAATCCAGCCACCCCGACCAGTCGGGGTCCGCTGCCGGGCCGCCCCGGACCCGCAACAGCGCCTGCGCCTGACTCACCACATCTTCCGGTTCCGCGACGATCAATTGCATCAACTGTAAACCAGGGGTCAGGTCGGTACGTCCCTTCAAGTCTTCGAGATAAACCCGCTTGACCCAGGGACTGTCCAGCAGCGGCTGATAGGCCACCGGCGGTTGTGGGTCCACTTTCCGACTCGGAAAAATCACCACCGCCCGCCAAGGTCCCTGCCACTGTTGCCGGTAGAGAAACAGGAAGATCTGGGCAAACCAGCGGCTGTAGAAGTCCTTAATCAGTTGAAACTGCGTCTCGACGAACACCCCTGGCAGATCGGGTAATTCCGGCGGTGGCAGTAGCAACCCATCGAGCCGGAAGCTGGTTTGTTTCACCTCTTCGGCATGCAGAGTGTAGACCGCCCCGGCCGGCGCCGGCCAATC
>CAIMUS010000278.1 GCA_903844665.1 uncultured Pseudomonadota bacterium | reverse complement strand
GAGCGTGCCAGTCGCTCCCGCCTCCCGCCTCACGCCTCACGCCTCACGCCTCACGCCTCACGCCTCACGCCTCACGCCTCACGCCTCACGCCTCACGCCTCACGCCTCACGCCTCACGCCTCACGCCTCACGCCTATCGATTCAATGCTCTTAGGAAAGTTCTTTAAAGGGGTCCGTCTCATCCACGTGGGGAATCACCCGGCGCTGCAGGGAACCCTGCCGGTTGTCGCTGAGATCTTCATCCACGCCTTGAAGGACCAGGCGCGCCCAGACGGCGGCGATCGACCATATAACGATGCCCAGCCCGATAAGGAACCCTTGGGAGCCTTCCCACCCTCCCAGGGTGCCGCCCATCAAACCATAAACGATACTGACGATGCTGGCGAGCCAGAACACGCCGATAGGACCGGCGGTGCAGGTGGCGCAACCATGGCGGGTAACGGCGGCGGGCGGTATCAGCCAGGCGATGGTATTTCTGTTCATCGGGACTCCTCGAAAACTAAGCTAAATGATAAGAAAAAATAATGATGGATTGGTAATGCCAAATCCTTTAGTGATAGTAATAGCATGATTTATCCCGTGAAGCAACCGCTTTATACGAAATTTCTATATAATTTTCTTATATAAACTATATAGTTGTAAAAATTATATAGAAAAATTATATACAAAAAGACAGGCGCGAGCCGCTCAACGAGCCAGAGCAGGCGTCAGATGGGGCTGGATATTCTGCAGCAAGGCTTTGAATATTTTGGCGTTGCCGGCCACGATATTGCCGGTCTGAAGGAAGTCGTAACCACCGCCGAAATCGCCGACCAGGCCGCCGGCTTCCTGAATCAGCAGCGCGCCGGCGGCGATATCCCAGGCATTCAGACCCAACTCCCAGAAGCCATCCAGCCGACCGGAGGCCACATAGGCCAGGTCGAGCGCCGCGGAGCCGGCGCGACGCAGCTCGCTGCATTGGGTAAAGATGCCGCCGAACATGGCAAGATAGGCGGGGATATGCTGCGGATAACGAATCGGAAAGCCGGTCCCCAGCAGGGCCGCATCCAGACTGACGACCTGCCTGACGCGGATGCGCCGGTCGTTCAGTTGCGCGCCGCGGCCCCGGCTGGTGGTGAACAATTCCTGCCGGACAGGATCGTAAACCACGCCGGTTTCCAGGCGGCCTTTTTCCTGAAAGGCGATGGAAACCGCAAAGTGGGGCAGGCCGTGCAGATAATTGGTGGTGCCATCCAGCGGGTCGATAATCCATTGGTAATCCGCATCGGCGCCGATCGAGTGACCGCTTTCCTCGGCCAAAATGGAATGGTTCGGGTAGATCTTGCGCACGATGGTTATAATCTCCTGCTCCGCCTGGATATCGGCCTCGCTGACGAAGTCGTTGTAATGCTTGGTATTGACAGTCAGCCGGTCGAGCCGCTCGAAGTAACGCATCAGGATTTTGCCCGCGCTGAGCGCTGCCCGTTTGGCGATGGTGAGTGTAGGATGCATGATTTCCAGTCGGTTCGTTAAAGAACCCTAAGCCAAGCTTTAATTTGGACTCATCATGTTAGCAGAATTCACCGCTCCCGATGAACTTCGCTAATGTCCGCATGGTCCTGGTGGGGACCACCCATCCCGGCAATATCGGCGCCGCGGCCCGGGCTATGAAGAACATGGGATTACGCCGGCTGGTGCTGGTCAGCCCCTTGCTGTTTCCCCATGCCGAGGCGACGGCCCGGGCCGCCGGAGCGGACGATGTATTGGCGGCGGCCCAGGTCGTCGACAGCCTGGAGCGGGCGCTGAGCGGATGTCGGCTGGTGCTGGGGATATCGGCCCGCCGCCGGGGTATCGCCGGCCCCGAACTCGATCCCCGGCAATGCGCCGTTCAGGTGGCCGGGCACAGCCTGCAAACCGAGGTCGCCCTGGTGTTCGGACGGGAAAGCTCCGGTTTGAACAACGATGAGATGGATCGCTGTCACTTCCTGGTGCGTATCCCGACCGAGCCGGAGTTCGGTTCCCTGAATCTGGCCGTGGCGGTCGCTATCATCGCCTATGAATTGCGGCTGGCCGCCCTGGCCGGGATCGATTCCGGCATGGCGGCGCCGCGGCGGCCCCCCGCCACGGCGGAAGAGATGGCGTACTTTTACGAGCATTTACAGCAGGTTCTGCTGGCGACGGGATTTCTGAATCCGGCCAATCCCCGCCAGTTGATGCGGCGGCTGCGGCGGCTGTTCAACCGGGCGCAACCCGACCAAAATGAGGTCAATATCCTGCGCGGCATTCTTGCCTCCATTCAGGAGTACCGGTCCCGGCACTGAGCGGCTGGAGCCGGGCGGACAGGCCTGGCCAGACGCCTGCCGAATTCCTGATATAATCGCTCTGAAATAGCCCCGGAGAACGCCGGTTTTCAGCCGGAGTAAGCGTTCACACCCCTCCCCCTAACCCCCTCCCACAAGGGGAGGGGGAATAGGTTAAGCTACTGTTTTGCAAAAACTCCCTCCCCCCTTGTGGGGGAGGGTTGGGGTCACTGCCATTAACTTAAGGCAGCATCATTCAGTTCCCTCTCCCCCTGGCCAGGGGGAGAGGGCCAGGGAGAGTGGGTAAGTCGTTGAATTTCAACCACCCTTACCCCCAACCCCTCTCCCG
>CAIMUS010000277.1 GCA_903844665.1 uncultured Pseudomonadota bacterium | reverse complement strand
TGTAACCGTTTAGCCCCCTACTAAATGTACCCACCCTGGAGGGGTTGCCAACGGGGGTTGGTTTGGTTATCTTATCGCACCAGTGAGCTTGTTATCATGTTCGTGAGTTGAGTTAGTGTACCTGAGCGACTTTGATCTTCAGCAGCTCGATGAGCAGAAGCTGATGGCGTTACCGGCGGAGCAGAAAGATGCCCTGCTGGTGAAGTTGCTGTGGGATTTAAAAGACGCGCGGGAGCGGCTCAAGGCGAACTCCCAGACCAGTTCCCGGCCCCCCCGCAGTGACCCGCCGTGGCACAGCCACGACCTCGCCGGTGAGGAAGTGGACGCGGCCGAGGAAGAGAGCGGTGAGATGGAGTCCGAGGCGGAGGTCAGCGCCGCGAGCCCGGCGGCGGAGACGGAGTCCAGCGAGGTCACGGCGCCAGCCGTGGGGACGACACCGGCGAGCGCAGCCGACAAGACGCCCAAGAAAGCGGGACGTCAGGTCGGCGCGCCGGGCCATAGCCGGCAGGTAAGTTTACCGGTGAGTGCGACGGTGAACCATACACCGGCGACCTGCGCCTGCTGTGATCAGGCGCTGGAGCCCACCGAGTTCATCGCCCGCACCGGCTTGTATGTCCTGGATATTGAGACGGATCCGGAGGCGGGGTTACGCGGCTTACAGGTGCGCCATGAGAAGCATCTCTACGGTGAGATTACCTGCCACTGTGGGCATGTCAACCGCAGCGAACCCGGCCGCTGTTCCACCGATCCCCTGTGGACCGTCGGCTTGACGGAATGGCATCTGGTGGGACCGCTGTTGGTGAGCCTGCTGGTGTGCTTATCGCATCGGATGCACCTGTCGCGGCGGCGAATTCAAGAATTTCTGCGCGACTGGCTGGGCATCGAGCTCAGCACCAGCACGATTAACCAATGTATTCATGAAGCCGGTCGGGCGGTCGAGCCGATCGAAGAGCAGTTGGTGGAAGAACTGCAGCAAGCCACGTTGGCCTACGCCGACGAGACGCCGTGGAAGGAATGGGGCCAGTTACTGTGGCTGTGGGTGATTATCACCCCGACGATCTGCTTGTACTTCATTGGCTATCGCAGCAAAGAGATCCTGGCCAATGTCTTTGGCGAGGGGTTTGTCGGCTGGCTGATGAGCGATGGCTACCGGGTCTACCGCCAGTTCCAGCAGCGGCTGCGCTGTTGGGCACACCTACTACGCAAGGCGGAGGGGCTCAAACAAAGCCTCAACGCCGAGGCGCGGGCCTTTGGGCAGGCCACCCACGACCTGTTGAGTGACCTGATGGCCGCGATTTACCAGGCGCGCGAAGGTCCACCGGTGGACCTGACCCCGCACTTCCGCGACCGGTTGGACGCCTTCCGCCGGTTATGTGAACAGCATCGGGACTCGCCCCATGAGAAGACCCGCGCGCTGGCGCGCGAGTTTCTCAACGACTGGGAGGCGGTCTGGATCGTCGTGGCCCATCCCTATCTGCCGCTGACTAACAACGAAGCCGAACGGGCCTTGCGGCACTGGGTCATCGCCCGGCTCCTCAGCCAGGGGACCCGCACCGAAGAGGGTAGCCGTGCCTTCGCCTTGTTGGCCAGTGTCATCGACACCTGCCGCCTACGCAATATTCTGCCCTGGCCCTACTTGGCGCAAGTCATCGCCGAGCGGCGCAAAGGCAACACGGCGCCCCCGCTACCGGCTGCCGCCTAATTTGGGGTAATGGCAATCGAGGGGGCTAAACGGTTAC
>CAIMUS010000276.1 GCA_903844665.1 uncultured Pseudomonadota bacterium | reverse complement strand
GTTGTAGAATTAAGTTTGCTTTTACCATGAGGGCCACCAAAATCAATCGGATTTGAAGCCAAAATACCATGCCAGACCTACCTGGACCTCATATATAATACACTGATTATACTAAAATTTCTAGAGCAGCGGGAATTGCTGCAATCTTACGCGGGCAATGATGGTACGCGGTGCGTACCCTACTATAGTTCAGCTAATTGAGAACCGGACCTACGCAGTGATATCCCTGGGAGCGCCAGTGGCAACGAATGTCTGGATAACCATTAGCGAGACTATACTACTTTGTCCTTAAACTGGCGCGTATGGGTTAGCGCCCCCGCCGATACAGCGGCAGTGGTTCATCCGCCGCCGCCTGGTAGGTGACGGTAAACTCGTCGAACGCTTCCAGAGCGTCTTCCAGGTTCTGGTCGGGACGCAGCTCGAATGCATCGAAGCCGCACCGCTGCATGAAGAACAGTTGATCGCGCAACACATCGCCTACGGCCCGAAGTTCGCCCCGATAGCCGTAACGCTCCCGCAGCAGGCGCGCCTGGGTCAGCGCCCTGCCGTCCTTGAAGGTCGGAAATTCCAGGGCGATCGCCACAAGGTAGGGCAAGTCCGCGGCGATATCGGCCACCGGCTCGTCATTCTTCAGCCGTATCCCCACCCGCTTATCCGGCCGCGCCAGCAGCGCCTGCCGCTCCTGCCGCCAGCGAGTCAGCGAGACGATCACCGCCCCCTGCGGCGGCAGAGCTTCGGCATCGGCCACCTGCCGCCAGCGATCCTCGATAATCCGCCGGTTGTCGATGATCCGCCGCATGGTCACACCGCCTCCGCCAGCATCGTTTCCCCTGCCCCTGCCTCTGCCCCTGCCCCTGCCCCTGCCCCTGCCCCTGCCCCTGCCTTGGCGTAAACCCGCTCCTTGAAAGGCTCCAACCCCAGGCGCCGAACCACATCCAGAAACCGCTCGCCCTCTTCGCGCTGCTCTATATAGACCTGCAAAATCCGCTCCAGCGTGTCGGCGACCTCGTACCTGGGCACTGAAGGACCGAGAATCTCTCCCAGGGAAGCGGCTTTTTCGGAACTGCCGCCCAGACTGATCTGATACCACTCCTCGCCTTTTTTATCCACGCCCAGGATACCGATGTGACCGACATGGTGGTGACCGCAGGCGTTCATGCAGCCGGACATGTTCAGACGAATCTCGCCCAGATCGTAGAGATAATCCAGATCCTCGAATTTCTCCTGTATCTGCCTGGCGATGGAGATAGAACTGGCGTTGGCCAAGCTGCAAAAATCCAGCCCCGGACAACAGATCATATCGGTCAGGGTGCCAACGTTGGGGGAGGCCAGCTTCAGAGTGTGTAGCTGCCGCCACAGTTCATACAGATCGCCCTGGCGCACATCCGCCAGCAATAGGTTCTGGGTATGGGTGGTGCGCAATTGGCCGAAGCTGTACCGGTCCGCCAATCCGGCCAGACCGTCCATCTGCTCATGGGTGGCGTCACCGGGGGCCGTGCCCGGCGCCTTCAGCGAGACATAAACCGCCCGGTAGCCGGGCATCTTGTGGTTCACCACGTTATGCCGCACCCAGGTGGCGAAGGCTTTGTCCCTGGCCAATTGCAAGGCGAAGCCGGTATCCGCCGCCGCGGCGGGATCGTAAGGCGGCGGCGCGAAAAACCGGCTGACCCGGTCGATTTCGATCTGCTCCAGCCGCAGCGCGGAATCCTTGAGTTGCGCCCATTCATCCTCCACCAGCCGGCGGAACGGTTCGATGCCCAGGGTTTTGACCAGAATCTTGATGCGCGCCTTGTTGAGATTATCGCGCCGCCCCAATTGGTTGTAGACCCGCAGGATCGCTTCCAGATAGGACAGCAGGTGTTCCCTTGGCAGAAACTCGCGGATCACCTTGCCGATGATCGGCGTCCGTCCCAGACCGCCCCCGACCAGCACCTGGAACCCCGTTTCACCGGCGGCGTTTTTGACGAGATACAGACCGATATCGTGCACCTGCACCGCCGCGCGATCCTGCGCGGCAGCGGCGACCGCGATCTTGAACTTGCGCGGCAGATAGGTGAACTCCGGGTGGAAAGTGGACCATTGGCGAATGATCTCGCAGTAGACGCGGGGATCTTCGAGTTCATCCTCGGCCACCCCGGCAAGCTGGTCGGATGTCACATTGCGCACACAGTTGCCGCTGGTCTGGATCGCATGCATCTGCACGCCCGCCAGCTCCGCCAGGATATCCGGCACATCCATAAGTTCAGGCCAGTTGAACTGGATATTCTGGCGGGTGGTGAAATGGCCGAAGCCCCGGTCGTAACGCCGCGCGATATGGGCCAGCAGGCGCAGTTGCCGGGAAGACAGCAAACCGTAGGGAATGGCGATCCGCAACATATAGGCGTGCCGTTGCAGATAGAGCCCGTTCATCAGCCGCAGCGGTCGGAACTCGTCATCGCTCAATTGCCCCGCCAGATAGCGCCGCACCTGCCCCCGAAACTGTACTACCCGCTGCTCCACTATCGTCTGGTCATAGTGATCGTATTGATACATAAACGTTTCTCGAACTGTCGCTGGACCGCCAAGACGCATTGATCTTAATGAATAACCCTAGCATCGATTTAATATATCTGAAAAGAACTTTTTTAAAATAAAATTATAACTAAAAGTTCTTTCAACAGTTTGGCGCAATCAAGTCCTTTACGGTTCGCTCACCGAGGGTCCGGGCGATGGCGGCATCGAGCTCGCCCAGTACCGTCGTCACGGCCGGCAGCATTGCGCCCTGATTCTCTGCTTCACGCACCGCCGCCACCACCTCGGTCAAAGGGATAGTTTCACTGGTGCGCGCCGGCAGATAGGCCGGCGGTTCGCTGCGATCGGCCACGATCAGCCGGCGCCGCTCCAGTCGTTCGACCACCGCGGCCACCGCATCGGCCTGAAAACCCGGATATCGAGCCTGTAGGGTGGCCAGCGTCCAGTAGGGCTGATTGTCATGCCAGGCGCCGGCAATGCAGGCCATGCACTCCAAAGCCACTTGCTCGCGCCAGCGCTCATCCACCGTCGCGCCGTGAAGTCGCGGTTCCAACAGCCGCGGATTTTGCAAATAGGCGGTCAGTTGGGCGCCTACGATCAGGAGCATCCAGTTCACGTAAACCCAGATGATGAACAAGATAGCGCCGGCAAAGCCCGAATAGACGGCGGAATAGTTGGACGAGCTGGCGATAAAGGCGGCGAACAGCCTGCCGACGGTCAACCATAGCGCCCCCGCCACCAGCCCGCCGACAAGGGCCGATCTCAACTGCACTCGGGTGTTGGGAAGAAAACCATAAAGAAAGGCAAAGGCCCCGGAAAGCAGCAGATAGGAGCCCAGTTGCCGTACCAGCCGGGATACCGTACCCAGGGAATCGGCGGCGAACAGTTCCTGGAACAAGTGGCTGCTCAGGGCGCTATTGGCGAGGCCGATGGCGGTAACGACCAGCACCGGCCCGATCAGGATGATGGTCAGATAGTCGCTGAAGCGCCGGCCGGCGCTGCGGCCGTCGCGTACCCGCCAGATGGTGTTGAAGGCGCGTTCGACATGGATCAGCAGGGACACTGCCGTATAGAACAGCATGGCAAAGCCGACGAAGCCGAGCACGCCCACTTTTAGATTATCGACGAAGGTCAGGATACGGTTATGGATCATCTGTCCCTGCTCGCCCAGGGGCTGCAGGAACTCCAGCAGCAGCGGATCGATCTCATTCTGCGCGCCGAAGGCTTTGAGGACGGAGAAACTCACTGCCAGCAGCGGCACCAGTGAAAGCAGTGTGGTATACGCCAGTCCCATAATTCGCAGGCTGAGCCCACCGTCTTCGAAGGCCTGGTAGACCCCGTCGAGAAACCGTCCCAGTCCGAGTGCCAGCCGTTGCGGCAGGCTGCCCCGGCTGCGATCGGTCTGCCACAGAATGCGCCTCAACCGCGCGTGATAGTTGGCGATATCCACCCTATTGCACCGTCTTTCGTGGAAGAAATTTCGACAAAATCGCACAGAATTGGCACAGCCAGCGCAGCACATATTCGGCGCATTGGCGTCATCCAGCGACGGGCTACCAACTTAAGGCGGGACAATCCGACCCTGGGAGCGCCGGCGTCCCCGCCGGCCTCAGGGCATTCGACGCCAGTCAACAGCCGGCAAAATGCCGGCGCTACTAGGGAATCCCCGTAGGGGCGGTTCGCGAACCG
>CAIMUS010000275.1 GCA_903844665.1 uncultured Pseudomonadota bacterium | reverse complement strand
CGTGCCTTGACGATTCGTCTGAGAAATCACCTGAAACATTTAGCGGATGACTTTATTTTTGCCGCCGCCGGCCTCTGGAACCTAAAAAATTCCTTTGTTGTTCAATAAGTTAGAGGCCGCTATTTGCGAACAACTCTATTAGTTTAACCCGCCGTATTCTTCTCCACCCAACGCTGCGCACCATCGCTCAGCGTTTCCTTCTTCCAGAACGGCGCCTGTGATTTCAGTCCTTCCACGATCGCGCGACAGACCTCGAACGCCGCCGCCCGATGGGCCGACCAGACCGCCACCAGTACGATGGGATCGTTGGGGTAAAGCGTTCCCACCCGGTGCATCACCAGCACCTCCAGCACTTCCCAACGCTGTTCGGCGGACGTCACGATCTGTTGCAACTGCTGTTCGGTCATACCGGGGTAATGCTCCAACGTCATGCTCTGGACGCTGTTACCCTCGTTGACATCGCGCATGGCGCCGATAAAGACGGCGGTGGCGCCATAGCGCCCGCGTAATCCAGTGAGACTTTCCTGATAAGTCGCCAGCGCCTGCATGGGATCGAATGGCGCGGCGCAGATCTCGATTTTCATCTCAACCCCCGGTGACCGGTGGAAAGAAAGCGACTTCATCGCCGTCCTCGACGGGATGATTCAGGTTCCGGTATTCCTGATTGACCGCCGTCAGGATCATCGGCGGCAGGGGTCTGTCGGGCCAGAGCCGCGACCAGACGGTGGCCACGGTCAGACCCTCGCCGGCGGGCAGCGTATCTTCGCTACGCCCCAGCCGGTCGCGCAGGCTGGCGAAATAGTTAACGTGAATGGCCATCGGTTACTCCATCCGGTATTGCTTGAGCTTCTTCCGCAGCGTAGTGCGGTTGATGCCGAGAATCTCCGCCGCTTTGGTCTGGTTGCCGCGGGTGTAGCGTAGGACGGTCTCCAGCAGCGGAGGTTCTACCTCGCCCAGAACCAGTTTGTACAGATTGACGGGTCTTTCCCCTTCCAAGGCGTAGAAATAGTTCTCCAAAGCAGCCCGAACCTGCATATGCAGCGGCAGGGGAGAAAGAGGTTCAACCAGGTTTTCAGGATCGATCACTGTCATGCCGCCAGCAGCCCATTGTTAGTGATTGGATTAAAAAAGGCTCGACACACAGCCAACTGCTCAAGACCGCCAGATCGGCGCCCAGGTCTCTGCAAAGCTGCCGGAATGGGCGGTCGGTAACACCCGCCATCGGCGCCAGAATCAGGGCCTTATTATTAAATGTATACGGGCCGATCCGCATGACCCGTTCTATCCTCTCAGATGGCGTGAAGAGCGTAGGACTAATCATCATACTCCCAAGGTTGGCGTGACGCCAAGCGCAACTTAAATCCGGTTGCGCAAAAAAATAGGTTATCAAACCTGAAATAAATTGCTAACATAACACCACTTCCGCAAGCGTAGTGCTTGAATGAAGAAAAACGGATGGGCACAATTAATGATCGATTCAGGCTTACTTATAGGAGACAATTGCATGCGATTGAAAGCTAAAGCTGTGTTGCTTACAGCCGTGCTTGCCTCGGGAGCGGCGACCGCCGCGGTGACCGAGCAGAACTTTTTATTGAAAACTACCGGCGACCTTGTGGCCTTATGCGGGGTAAGCAAGGATGATTCCAACGCGATAGCGGCGATTCACTTTTGCCACGGTTATGTGCTGGGTCTGGATCACTATGGGGCGGCGACGGGTAGAGTGTTCAGGAACAAGCTGTATTGCATTCCCGAGGACACCAAGACCACTCGCAATCAGGCTATCGAGATGTTTGTCAAATGGGCGGCGGATAATCCCCAGTATATGTCGGAACCACCGTTCGATGGCTTGATACGCTGGTCAATGAACACCTGGCCCTGCCCGAAGGCAGCCGAAACTCAAACCCAGCCATCGAAGGCAGCCAAGACCCAAACCCAGCCATCGGGAGTCAAGTAGAGATGAAGCGAATTGCAATTCCCGCCATGCTGGCGGTAGCGTTGGGCGTAACGAGTTGCGCTGATATGAGTCCAAGCACGCAGCGTGCGGTGAGTGGTGGTGCGATGGGCGCCGCAGGCGGCGCGGTAATCGGCGCCCTTGCCGGCAATGCCGGCAAGGGCGCTTTGATCGGCGCGGGCGCCGGTATGCTGGGTGGCGTGCTGGTCAACGAGCAAAGCGAGAGGCAGACGGCCGGCCAGCAATCGCGCTAGTCGTCGTTATCACCTCGATTTTCCTCTCCTTACTCATGCAATCCGGCAACCCCCGACTGGACCGGGGGTTGCCGGAGTGAAGACAGCATCTATTCGGCTGGGGTAGGCTTGGCCCTGCGGACAGCCTGTAACAATACCCATTCCTCCCGCCGGCGCGCCGGATCGAAATCGAACCACTGGGCGTAAGCCGCCTGTACCTGTTCCGCCTGCTCCGCCAGGATGCCTGACAGCGCCAACCGGCCCTGCGGTCGCACCAGGGCGCTGAAACGAGGCGCCAGTTCGATCAAGGGACCGGCCAGGATATTGGCCAGCAAAATATCCACCGGCGTCGCCGGCAACGCTGCGGGGCTTCCCAAAGCCAGAATCTCACGTACCCGGTTACGAACCGCGTTACTCTCGGTCGCCAGCAGCGCCTGGGGATCGATATCCACCGCCCAGACCTGGCGGGCGCCGAGTCTGGCGGCGGCGACGGCCAGTATCCCGGAGCCGCAGCCATAGTCGATGACGGTTTTGCCGTCGAGGTCGGCGCCGTCCAGCCACTCCAGGCACAAGGCGGTGGTAGGGTGGGCGCCGGTGCCGAAGGCAAGGCCGGGATCCAGCCATACCGTGACCGCTTCCGGTGGCGGCGGGGTACAGTCGGTCGGACAGACCCACAGTTGTCGGCCAAAGCGCATGGGGTGAAAATCGTCCAGCCAGACCCTCACCCAATCGCGTTCTTCCAGGGATTCGACCCGGCAGACCGGAAAGTCCCTATCGCCCAGTGCCTGCTTCAGGATGGCTTTGATGGTGTGCGGGTCGGTCTGGGCGGCGAACAGACCGGTGACACGGGTATGGAACCACAACGGGGTTGTTCCCGGCAAAGGCTCCAGCACCGGTCGATCGGCGGCATCCTGCAAGGTAATCGCCAGTGCGCCGGCTTGCAGCAGAGCGTCTTCCAGTTGTTCCGGGTTGTGGTGGGGGGATTCCAGGGTCAGTTGCAGCCAGCAGGTGGTTTCCATTAGGGTGGGGTATCCGGTTTGTAGTTTGCAGGGTGAGTATGGCCCCATAGGCGCCGGTTTAGGCTGCCAACTTCAGGCGGGACAGTGGTAGTTGTAGAATATCCAGGTGGTACAGTATCCGGTGACCTGGACCTACAGTACCCACGTGTTATTTTATCCAACCGAGGATAAGCGATGAACATCGGTTTAACCAGTTCCCGCCCTTTGGAACGCTTCATTCTCGATACCAGTCTCTTCACCAATCCCAACGTCTTCAAGCAGTTCGGTGAAGACTCGCAAACCGCCATTGCCACCTTCGCCGCCCTGGCCTACCGCGCCAGGGCGGAGTTCTATATGCCGACGGCGGTTTATGAAGAACTGCACAAGATGCGCGAATTGCGGGCGGTGGAAGCCGATTTCGAACGGGCGGTGAAGCTGCGCTCGCCGCGCCGGCTGAACCTCGCTATTCCCAGTGCACTGCTCTATGAATTTATCGAAGAAGTGCGCCTGCGCATCGACCGGGGGTTGCGGATTGCCGAGGAGTGGACCCGGCGGGCCGGGATGGAAGCCGAGTCCGAACCGGGCATCAATATCGCCAAACTGCGGGAACAATACCGGGAGGCCATGCGCCGCGGACTGATCGACAGTAAGGAGGATGCCGATCTGTTTCTGCTCGCCTATGAATTGGATGGCACCCTGGTTACCGCCGACGAGGGATTGAAGAAATGGGCCAACAAGGCGGGGGTGAAATTGATCAACGCGCTCAATCTGCGGAAGATTCTGGAAGGCTTAGTCGAAGACTATCCCGCCGCCTAAGGCATGTCCCAGCAAGCCGGTGGCGCGCGGCAGCACCTTGGCGAATTCCAGGTGATAAAAATCACCCCTCTGCTCCAGCCGGTGCTCTCGAACCTGACCCTTGCCTAACAGGTGTTCCAATGTCTGGAGGAACAACTCCGCATTGGCGCGCCGCCGGAACCGGCAGCGGAAGGTATGACAGACCTTGTGCTGGGCCTGGTACTGATGGATGGCGTCCAGGGTGCCGGCGAGCAGCGACCGGCCCAGTTCCTGATACAGCGCCGCCGTTGGCGCCAGTTCATGTTCATCCAGAAACAGCGCCAGGCGGAAGATGCGGTGCAGGAAATATTCCGGCGGCAATTGTTGGAAACTACCCTCGCTGACGTGAATATCGCTCAGGTTAATCCGCCCGGTGACGTATTTGACGCGGTGGTCGCGGGATGAATCTTCCTTGAACACCAAACCTTCCCGTCCTTCCTGGTCGAGCCTGCACACCAGGCTGTCGATCGCCGTCAAATCGCCTGCCCGGTAACGACCGAATCCCGGCACGCCGGGCAGACTATAGGCTTCGAGCAGTTGCAGCTTCTCCCGCTGTGGCAGGAAACCGGGACAGTTCTGCCGCATCAGGTCGAAGATGAATAACTGCACATCCTCCTGAATAAAAGGAGGACTGCCCTCGTTATAAGGATTTTCCGGGCCGGCCACCTCGGCGCAGAGCACCAGTTCCGGCCGCTCGTCGAAAATCCGCAGATCGAGCAAATCCTGCAGGCGATCCGTGGTAAAGGGACAGACATAGCCGCGCCGGGTGAGGGCCAGAACTTCATCGCCATGGCGAAAAAGGCGCACGTTATAGCCGTCGATTTTCTCTTCCACCCAGAACGCCTGCCCGAACTGGGCTTGCAGGCCGGGATCCAGCCGCAGAATGCGGCCGATCTTGGGATAACCCCAGATGAACTGCGGGCCGAAAACCACCGTGCCCTCGGGAAAACACTGGAACTTGTGGCTGAAGCGCAGGTAGTCCCGTTGCCCGATCCGGGTAGTCAGAACGCGCTGGCTTTCCTGGGCGAGTCGCAGTGTTTCCTGGAGAGTGTCTGGGTCCATGGAGTGAACTCAATCGGCTTGGCGGGTTTGCACGGCGGTTTGGTCGCTGCCGTTGGCGAATCCCGTGGCTGGACGACAGGCTATTTCGCCTGACAGGGTCGATTCTGGCACATTATGTAGGGGCGATTCTGGCACATTATGTAGGGGCGGTTCTGGCACATTATGTAGGGGCGGTTCTGGCACATTATGTAGGGGCGGTTCTGGCACATTATGTAGGGGCGGTTCTGGCACAGTATGTAGG
>CAIMUS010000274.1 GCA_903844665.1 uncultured Pseudomonadota bacterium | reverse complement strand
CCGTCTTTCAAACCATACATGGAACTACCGAGACTCCCCTATGAGTGCATTAGCCTTCGATACCTATGCGGCTGTCAAGAAGCTGAAGGAAGCTGGCTTTACCGAGCAGCAGGCTGAAGCGCAAACCACGTTGCTGACGGACGTGATAGCCGGCGAGTTGGCCACCAAGCACGATATTGAAGCCGTCAAGCACGATATCGAAACCGTCAAGCTGGACATCGAGAACGTGCGGGCCGAGCTAAAGCGCGACATCGAAACTCTCAAGCTGAATCTGGAGAACGTGCGGGCCGAACTAAAGCGCGACATCGAAACTCTCAAGCTGAATCTGGAGAACGTGCGGGCTGAGTTGAAGCGTGATATTGAAACCCTTCGCGCCGATATGAAGCACGACATGAAAGAACTGGAATTGCGTCTGACGATCAAGCTTGGCGCGATGCTGGCGCTTGCGGTCGGCGCCGTGGCCACCCTGGTGAAGCTGCTTTGAAGCGATAAGTCAGTGGGTAGTGGGTAGGGTGGGCAGCCGGCGTAGCCTGGATGGAGCGGAGCTTGCGAAGCGCAATCCAGGTTCCTTCGGTTGACCGAAACGATGATCGAGGCCGGACGGGTTCCAAGGCGGTCAGCGCGAGAATGGCATGATGCGGCATAAGCTCTCCGGCAGGAAGTGGCTCGAACGGTTACCGGCGCACCGGCGCAAGCCGCCCGATCTACGGGGAGGATGTGGTATTGGTACGGGCATCTCTTGGTTGTATGGGGAATGGCTGTCATAGTATAGTCCGTCCGACTGCTCCCCATCTAATGCCGGCCGCCTTAAGTATTCCTTAAGTCTTGTTGCGCCAGACTACTCCCCATCGAGAGACGGTGTGCGTCTCCAGTTTTCGGTAAACAGAGATGAGGAGTAGAAAAGATGCGCATTCCCAGCAAAGTCAAAACGCTCGTTGCCGCCATCGCGCTCGCGACCGGCGGACTCGCCACTTTGAGCGCCTATCAACCGGTGGCCAGCGCCACGCCTGCCCCGGTCGCCACGGTGTCGGACCCCGCCATGGGGTTGCCGGATTTCACCACCCTGGTCCAGCAGAATTCCGACGCAGTCGTGAATATCGTAACGACCGGCAGGCAGGAAACCGCCGCCGACCAGGGCATGCCCGAGGACGACGAGGACAATCCGCTTAACGAACTGCGCAAGCATTTCATGGATCCCCGCCAGTTCGGCGACCCGCGTAACTTCGGCCACCGCGGCGAGGGCGGGACGCTGCACGGCCTTGCCTCCGGCTTTATCATCTCCCCGGATGGCTATGTGATCACCAATCATCACGTGGTGGATGGGGCCAGTCAGATCCGCGTCAAACTCAACGATAAGCGGGAGTTCGACGCCAAGCTCGTGGGTAGCGATAAACTGAGCGATATCGCCCTGCTCAAGATCGACGCCACCAACCTGCCAGCGGTGACCATCGGCGACGCCGGCAGCCTGAAGGTGGGTCAATGGGTGTTCGCCATCGGCGCGCCCTTCGGGCTGGAGCGCACCGCCACCAAGGGTATCGTCAGCGCGCTGGGTCGCAGCCTGCCGAACGATACCTACGTGCCTTTCATCCAGACCGATGTGCCGATCAATCCGGGCAATTCCGGTGGGCCGCTGTTCGACCTGTCGGGCAAGGTGGTCGGCATCAACTCCCAGATTTTCAGCCGTAGCGGCGGCTATATGGGTCTGTCCTTCGCCATTCCCGTCAACGTGGCCATGGACGTGGCAGGGCAGTTGAAGAACAGCGGTCATGTCACCCGCGGCTGGCTCGGCATCGCTTTGCAGGAAGTCACCCAGGATCTCGCTCAATCCTTCAATCTGAAAGACGCCAAGGGGGCGCTGGTGGCGGCGGTGACCGAGGGCAGTCCGGCCGCCAAGTCGGGTCTGCGGCCGGGTGATGTGATCGTCGCCTACAGCGACAAGCCCATCAACGACAGCCGCGACCTGCCGCCGCTGGTGGGTTCGACACAGCCTGGCAAGGAAGTGGCGCTGGCCGTGCTGCGGGAGGGTAAGGAGAAACAATTGGAGGTGAAGGTAGGTGAGCTTCCCACCGATGATAAGGGTCGGTTGGCCTTGAACGGCGCGGTGGAGGACGGCGGAACGCGGCTCAATCTCGTGGTCGCCGATCTGAATGCCGGGGATCGCAAGGGTCAGAATAAGCATGAGGCCGGCGTTCTGGTCCGGCAGGTGGGTCCGGGAATTGCCGCCGAGGCGGGCGTGCAGCCGGGCGACATTCTGGTCAGCATCAACGGTCGGAAGATCGAAAATGTCACCCACCTGCGCAGCCTGGTGCGCGAACTGCCTGCCGGCAAACCTGTGCCGCTGCTGGTGCAGCGCGACGACGCCACCTTGTATCTGGCGCTGAGACTGCCCGCAGCGAACCAGGGCTGAGGCTCTCCTGAAGACAATGACCGGGCGTCGCTGTTGCGGCGCCTGGTTTTTTTATGGATGCCATGAGTAATTGTAGTCTGCGTGGCCGGGTACGCCCAGCGTATCCTACTTCAAAAGTCTCCCACCTTAAGTGAATACTCATAACTTGAAAATCGAGTGATTGACACTCGTTTTTCAATGATGCTGCTTGGTGGGATCAAGTAGTAGTGGATGGGTAGACATGAGGGATTCATTGAAAGTTAACTGGTAGCGCGCTACCATCAACTTAACATAACATCCCTACCGGGAGATCATCATGTCGAGAGCGGCGCTCAACGACGGGCTGGACAAGTTCAAGCGCTATCGGCTCGGCAAGCAAGCCAAGGGAATGAAACTGTTGCGCCTTTGGGTTCCGGACCCGACCGCAGCGGGTTTCGCCCAGGAAGCCCACCGACAGGCGGCGTTACTGCGTGGCGCTTCTGAAGAAACGGAGGCGTTGGACTTCATCGAGGCGGTTGCCGATACCGAAGGCTGGAACGGGTGAGGCGTGGCGACATCGTGACCGTCGCCATGCAAGGCGACTACGGCAATCGGACCTGGCCCAGCAGCTCCTGATGCTCCGACTCTCCAGCCGTGTAGGGTGGGAATTGCCCCATAAGCGCCAATGCTATCCCGACCTACGGGGATTTTCACGGTAAGGAAGCACCCCCAGGGATGAAAATCGGTCTCCTTGATAGAGCGTCGCCAAGAATCTAGAATCGTACTATCAATCATGTGATGAATAAGTCGCTGGAGAGTATCATGAGTATAATCACTGCCAACGATCTGAAGACCAAGGGTGTTGCCGCCCTGGATAAGGTGCTGGCAGACGAGACTGAAGCCGTTATCAGCGTGCGGGGCAAGCCGCGCTATGTGGTGATCAGCATCGAGCAGTACGAACGGCTACGTGAAGGCGAAATTTATGCCGCTTGGCAGGAAGCCCGTGAAGCGGTAGCCAGGAACGATTACGTGGTCGAGACGGCTGAGGAACACATCGCCCGCCTGCGACAGGAATTGGCGGACAATGCCACCGTTTAGGCTGATTTTCCCTGCTTCCTATCAAAAAAAGGAAAGAGTATTCCTGAGAAAACACCCTGACTTGAGGGAGCGCTACTTCAAGACGCTGCGGCTGCTCGAGCAAGACCCTTTTCATCCCTCACTGCGACTTCATCCTCTGCAAGGAAAGCTGACTGGTTTGCACTCAGTTTCCATATCTATGCAATATCGGATAACGCTGGAATTGGAGGTTCGTCATAACGAAATTGTGCTGATCAACATCGGCAGTCATGGAGAAGTCTATTGAACCCTGTGAATAGCAGTCCGCTTGTGCTTGATTGCAAGACCTGACCCTGAAGCGATAGGGGGTTCGTATCCAGCGGCTCTACACACAGATTCAATCTTCGGACGCATCGCTGCATTTGCGATGTGCTTGCAATTCCAGGTGAGTAAATCGTTGCCTCTTGGTTGGCGGCCATCACCAACCCTGGACTTCTCCAAGCAGTGAGGTAGCTTGGAATGGTGGTTTCGATATAAACAGAAGGTTTCATGTGTGACGTGCTCGCCATAACGCTTAAACCTCAGTGGCCAGCGAAGCCGCAGGGCTGTTCAATGCTAGAGCACCTTATAATATCAATTTCCCATAGGTTTTGGCGCCTGAATGATTACCTCTACCTACCACTTTCACAGCGCTCGAAAGTGGCCGGAGAGTTTCAAGTAAGGCAGGGCCTATGCCAGCCCCCGAAGGCCCAGGGCGGCAGGAACATTAGTCGGGTAAGGGGGACGCCTCGCGGCGACCCCCTCCCCTGAGAACCGGACTTGATAGTCGCCCATCATCCGGCTCAAGCACTCAATACAGCCACACCTGACAGCGTGGCTCTGAAAATCCGATGTCTAAAACTCAACACAGCTTTGAAAGCTATGAGGCCTTACATTGTCTTCCGACGCTAACCTATCAGCCTCTGTTGCAGTCTCATCTTAACTTCATCATTTCAGTTGAGTACCAGTGCCACGTCAGCACCCTTTCGGGTTAGTTATTATCCTCCTCTCTATTCCTGAGAAGAGATCAACCTATCCAGCGAGTTATGGTTGTCCTTCCTTTCCTCTGGCCTTTCGGCGGCTGGCCTTCGCTTCTTGGCGCCTCCTACACCCGCTGGGGACTTGGGTTCGCCTTACGGCTCACTGGCTGGTCGGTCTGACCAGACCCCATCGGGGTTATCACGTTTCACATTCCTAAGAGACGAGCTACGAGTTCCGTGCTTTACACCGGGGGGCTGGTGTGTCGCGCGCCAGGTATGTCAACCTGACTTTCTGCCCCGAACCCAGGCATTAGCCGTTTTCGTCTGGGGAGGGTCTGACGATGCTTCAAACGCACGTTCGTGTCCTGAACTCGGTAGCTCTTTCCCTTGCCTGCTCCTTTCCTCGTGGCGAGTGAGTACTCAGTCTTGGGCTTTTACCCTTTGCACCAGAACCCCGCCGTTACCGGCGACGCTCCAAGGGTATGGGAATACCCCTCACACTGGGGCATCTGGATTGGTTACCAGCCAGCGTAGCCCGGATGGAGCGGAGCTGGCGGAAGTAGGGTACGCACCGCGTACCATCATTGCCCGCGTAAGACCGGTAAGGCGCCATACCGGGCAAGGCCCAAAATAAGGTACACAATGCGTACCCTACTATCCCTCAACTCCAGTCGAAATAATTCCAGCCACCCCTGCAAAATTGAATTTTATCAATCATAATGAATACTCAGAGTTAAACAACGTAAGCCGCGCCACCCGTGCCTACCAGAAAAACCTTAGCCGAGCTGACCGCCGAGAATACCCTGCTCCGCTCCCGCCTCGCTGCCCTGGAAAAGCTGTTCGCGCAACAGGAAGAGGGGGAACGACAGCGGCTGGAAACCGTCCTGCTCCACCGTGAACAGCAATACCGCCAGTTGTTCGAGGAACTGCTGAGCGGTTTCGCCCTGCACGAGATTATCTGTGACGAAACCGGAAAACCGATCGATTACCGTTTCTTGGAGGTGAATCCCAACTTCGAGGCGCTCACCGGGTTGCGTGCCGAAGATATCCTCGGCAAACGACTGCTCGAAGTGCTGCCGGAAAGCGAAGCTCACTGGATCGAAACCTACGGCAAAGTGGCCCTGTCGGGCGAGCCGGTACAGTTCGAAAGCTTCAGCGAGGTTCTGGGAAAATATTTCGAAGTGCGCGCTTTTTGCCCCGAACAAGGCCGGTTCGCCACCCTGTTTTACGATATCACCGCGCACAAACAGACCGAAGAAGAACTGCGCAAAACCTCGCAGGCGGTGGAACAGAGCCCGGTCTCCATCGTCATCACCGATCTGGAAGCCCGAATCGAGTACGTCAATCCCAAATTCGTGACACTCACCGGTTATTCCGCCGCGGAAGTGCTGGGTCAAAACCCGCGCCTGTTGAAGTCCGGGGAGACGCCGCCGGAACGGTATCGGGAATTGTGGGAAACGATCACCGCCGGGCGGGAGTGGCGGGGCGAATTCCATAATCGCAAGAAAAACGGTGAACTCTACTGGGAACTGGCCTCTGTCTCCCCTATCAAGAATCAGGACGGAGTGATCACCCATTACCTCGCCGTCAAGGAAGATATTACCGAACGCAAAAAGGCGGAAGAAATCTTGCGGCTTAACGAATCCCGGCTGGAAGCTTTGCTTAGGTTCAGCACCATGACGGCCGCTTCGGAAAAGGAAATCACCGATTTTGCGCTGGAGGAAGGGGTCAGGCTGACCAACAGCAGGATCGGCTATCTGCACTTTATCAATGCCGATCAGGTCAGTTTGCAGCTTTTTACCTGGTCGAAAGATGTTTATAAGGATTGCTACGCCGAGAAGACCAGCCATTATCCCCTGGAACAGGCCGGGGTATGGGTGGATTGCGTGCGCCAGCGCCATTATGTCATTCACAACGATTACCAGAACCTGCCGGACAGGAAAGGCTACCCGGAAGGCCATATCCACCTGCTGCGCCATCTCAGCGTGCCGGTCATCGACGGCGATCGGGTGGTAGCCGTGGCAGGCGTGGGCAACAAGGCGGAGCCTTACGATGAGACCGATGCCCGCCAGTTGTCGCTGTTCATGAATGGAATGTGGGCCTTGTTGCAACGCAAACGGGCTGAACTCGCTTTGCAGCAGTTAAATACCGAACTGGAACAACGGGTGCAGGAACGCACCGCCGAAGTCGAAGATCTCTACAACCATGCGCCCTGTGGTTATCACTCGCTGGATGCGGACGGCCTGTTCGTGCGTGTCAACAACACCGAACTGCACTGCCTGGGGTTTACCCGCGATGAGCTGGTCGGGCGCAAGCGCTTTACCGAACTGCTGACCAAAACCAGCCGCCGGCGCTTTCAGCGGAACTATGCACTGCTCAAGCAGCGCGGCTGGGTGAAGGATCTGGAGTTGGAGATGATCCGCAACAGCGGCGAGGTGTTCCCGGCGCTGTTGAGCGAGACCGCTGTCCGTACCCAGGACGGCGATTTCGTGATGAGCCGGTCGATGGTGTTCGATATTTCCGACCGCAAGCAGGCGGAAGAAGCCCGGCGCCGGAGCGAAGAGCGGTTTCGCCGCTATTTTGAATTATCCCTGGTGGGTATGGCTGTCACTTCGCCGGATGGGAGCTGGCTGGAAGTCAACGACCGTTTGTGCGGGATTCTGGGTTACTCCCGGGAAGAACTGGTGCATCTGACCTGGGTCGATGTGACCCATCCCGCCGATCTGGATGCCGATCTGGCGCAATACCAGCGGGTGCTGGCCGGTGAAATTGACGGTTATGCACTGGATAAGCGGTTCATCCGTAAAGACGGTAAACTCATTTACGCCAGTATTTCGGTCAAGTGTCTGCGTCGCTCTGACAGTAAGGTGGAATGTTGTTTGGCGCTGGTGCAGGACATCAGCGGCCGCAAACAGGCGGAGACGGCCCTGCGTCAGAGCCGCGACGAATTGAGCGCCGCCAACGCCGCACTGGCCAAAGCCGCCCGTCTCAAGGACGAATTTCTGGCCAGCATGAGCCACGAATTGCGCACCCCCCTGACCGGCATTCTTAACCTGTCGGAAGCTTTGCAGGAACAGATCTACGGGCCGTTGACCGAAAAACAACTCAAGTCGCTGCACACCATCGAGGACAGCGGGCGGCATCTGCTCGAACTGATCAACGACATCCTGGACCTTTCCAGGATCGAGGCGGGTCAACTGGAACTGCAAATAGAGAAATGCGCGGTGGTGGATGTCTGCCGTAGCAGCCTGCAGTTGATCGGCAGCATGGCGCATAAGAAACACCAGCAGGTCTCTTTTGTGATCAATTCCCCTACCATTCAACTCTATGCCGATGCTCGCCGGCTGAAGCAGATGCTGTTCAATCTGCTCGGCAACGCCGTCAAATTCACCCCTACGGGGGGTAATATCGGCTTGCAGGTGGAGGGCGACAGCGAGGCCGGCGTGGTGCGGTTCAGCGTCTGGGATACCGGCATCGGCATCGTGGCGGAGGATTTAGGTAAATTGTTCCGGCCGTTTACCCAGTTGGACAGCCGCCTGTCGCGGCAATATTCAGGCACTGGCCTGGGATTGTCGCTGGTGCAGCGCATGGCCGATCTGCATGGTGGTGGCGTCAGCGTGGAAAGCAAACCGGGGCAGGGCAGCCGCTTTACCGTCACCTTGCCCTGGAGTTCACCGACCGCCACACAGTGAAGGCTACCTATGCAAACAACTAGCACGGTTTTGATCATCGATGACGAACCCATCGCCCGCGCCGGGCTGGAAGCCCTGCTGGCGGGGGAAGGATATCGGCTGGAGTTCGCCACCAACGGCCAGGAAGGCTTGGCCATGGCGGCCGGACTCGTGCCGGACGTGATTTTGCTGGATATCATGATGCCGGACATGGACGGTTACGAAGTCTGCAAGCAGTTGCGTGACACGCCCAGGTTGCGCCCCATTCCCATCATCATCGTTTCCGCCCTGAGCGATAAGGAAAGCCTGGTGCGCGGCCTGGATGCCGGCGCCGACGAGTTTTTATCCAAGCCGGTGACGGGACTGGAATTACGCGCCCGGGTCCGCTCCATGTTGCGGATCCGCCGCCAGCACAAGGAACTGCAACGGTTGCTGCAGTGGCGGGAGCAGTTCGTCAATATGCTGGTGCACGATATGCGCACGCCGTTGCAGGTGATCATGAGTTACGCTGATCTGCTGCTGAGCGACGCGCCGCTGGAGACCGAGCAGCGCGAGTGGGCGGAACTGATCAATACCAATGCCGACCGCCTGAACCGGCTGCTGACCGAAATGTTGATTATGGCCAAGATGGAAAGGGGCCAGTTTGCGTTGAATCAGACCACCGTGGAGCTGAGTCAACTGCTGCGTAGCGCCTACCAGCATCACCGCGGGGTTGCCGGTGAACGCACTATCCGTCTGCAACTGGAAGTGCCGGAGCAACCGGTGTATGGCTGGCTGGACGCCAACCTGTTCGTGCGCGTGCTGGATAACCTGCTTTCCAATGCGCTGAAGTTCTCCCCGCCCGACAGTGAGGTTACGCTGCGACTGCTCCTGCCCGTGGTGGCGGATAAGCACCTGTACATTCAGATTCTCGATCAGGGGCCCGGCATTCCGGAGGAAGACCGGGAGCGGATTTTCAATCCTTTCGAGATCGTCGCCTTACGGCAAAAGGGCCTGCCGCAAATCGGCCTGGGTCTGCCGTTCTGCAAGCTGGCGGTGGAGGCGCATAAAGGCAGGCTATGGGTGGAGCCCAATCAACCCACAGGCTCGATTTTTGTGATCGAGATCGAGGTTCATGCCGGTTGAGCGAGTTTACATTCCCCAGACCTGAATCGTTCTGCCGTGAATACTGCCCTGCCGCTGGAACAGTTTCTCTTCCCAGGACTTGCCCGGCGTGCGGTCGAAAATGACCAGATGCCCTTCCTCGGCGCCGCAGCGATCCAGATAGTCCCAGGTTTGCTGCAATCCCTGCGCCAGGGTTCGGTCGAGGCTCTCGTGCAGGAGTTTTAGTTCGATGACGGCGAGTTGCGTGCCGCCGGGATAGAACCAGATGACCAGCAGATCGGTGCGCATCCGCCCCAACCCGTATTCCCGCTCGATCCGCCCGCCCCCGTTGACGATCCGTTGCAGGAAGGCTTGCAGCAGCAATTGCGGTCCCGCTTCCTTGTATTGGAAGCGCTCCACCCAGTGTTCGGCGTGTTGGCGGAAGAAGGTCTGGAAAGCGGCGAGCAGTTGGTGCAGGTCCAGGCGGCCGTCGGGATTGACGTACCAAGTGGTCTGCTGTGACATGCCCGACTGAATATCCCATCCCAGTTCGCGGGGGATGACTTCCTGATAGATCGGATTGGCAATCCGGATCGGTTGACCGAATTCCTGTTTGATCAAACCCAGATCGACCAGATAGGCCACGTCATCGGACCGGAAGCTCTCGGCCAGATCCTCGCCGGCCAGCAGTGGTTCGATTACCCGCCGCACCCGCTCTTCCCGCAGCTTGTCGGCCAGTTGGTCCAGGTGGGTCTCACGGCGCAGAATCAGGTTTTCTTTGGCTTCTTCCACGAGAGCGGCGGTGATCGGCTGCGACCGGTCGCGCCCGGCTGTCATCTCGAAGCAGGTCTCATAACCCAGGGCATTGACCAGCCACGGTTGACCCTGGCTCAACGTCCACAGGCAGTCCAGCCCCTCCGGTTGAAACCCCTGGCCGGTCTCGGCCGTGTGTTGGCTGTACAAGGCTTCCATTTCCGCCCGGTTGAAATCGCCGAGCCGCAGTGATTTCGCCTTGATGTTGAAGGCGCTGCCGCCGGCAATGACCGCTTTCTCGCTGCCGGAATGGATGCGGTAATCGCGCACGTCGCGCACGCCGCAGAGGATGAGGCTGTGCGGGAAATGGCGGGGGCGGCGGGCATAGCCGGCGCGCAGTTGCCGCAGCACCGAAATCAGGGTATCGCCGATGAGCGCATCGATTTCGTCGATCAGCAGCACCAGTGGCTGGGGGCTGTGCTCCGCCCAGCGGGTCAGCACCGCACTCAGTGCACCGGCGCCGCCGTGCTGCTGCAACAGGTCGGCGGCGACCTTCTCCACGAAATCATCGCCCAGGGTGATCTGGGCCTGCAAACCCAATTCGCCCAGAATGCTGCGCATGGCGCGGTCGATGTTTTCCCGTTCCGCCTGGCCCAGTTCGACGTTGACGTAGACGCAGCGGTAGGCGCCCTCGGCATTGAGGTGGTCGGCCAGGGCCAGCAGGCACGAGGTCTTGCCGGTTTGCCGGGGGGCATGCAGGACGAAGTATTTTTCCTGCTCGATCAACAGCAATACTCGATCGAGTGCCAGCCGCTCCAGCGGCGGCAGGCAATAGTGTTTGCCGGGATTGACCGGGCCGGCGGTATTGAAAAAGCGCATCGGTGGAGTCCCTCCGAGACATCGTTGCCGGAATTCTACCCTTAATTATCATCTGGTGTCTCATGCAGTGAACCCCCTCATTGCCCAGCAATAGGGCGGTTTCATCGAGTCTGACAACCTAGCGCTCTGCTGTACGGTTGGCATAAGTACACAAGGGTGCGGATTTGGCTTCGTTGGACCCCGAAACAGGTGCTGTCACTCTGCTTTTCCATCCCCGGCTGAAGCGCTGGCCGGATCATTTCCCGATCGTGGGCGTCGAGATTGTACCGCTGACAGTGGTAGGGTGCGTGACTAGGGTGTTGAATCTGAGCAGTTTCCTAGCATTGCTTTTCATGCAGATTCTAAATCTAAAAATATGGTTACAAATCATGAAGTTATGCTATAATCGCAGATAGAATCCTGCATGAAAGAAAATGCACCAAGGCAGTGCATTTTCAACAGCCTAGACCACTCCACCCTTCGACGGACAGCCTTACGGCAGTCCGCCCTACCTGCTACCTACTCAATAACCTGTCAAAACTTTTGCGGCAGCCCACTAGTCTGACTCAATATCTGGAACCTCAGCCAGCACCAAGCAGTCACTTGTGCTATTCAAGTTGACCTTTTCCTCCTCTTTTACTTTGGAAGCGGGCGTGGCGGCGACCCTGTCAGCCAATTTTTCTTGTACCGCCAGAGCTTGGAGATAAATTTTCTCAAAATCTCCTTCACACTCTTGTTCAATTGCTAAACGCACTCGACGCACTTCTGCAACTATCGGATCTTCCCACATCTTACACCTCCATCAACTCTTCAGGAGTACACATAATTGGGGTATGCATACCCGTTTTTGCATTCAGATCCTGTAGTATTTTTTGTACGCGACCACTGACAATATGTTTACAATTCCAACTCAATACATAATCCATCCCATACCATGCAGCAACAGCCAGATGAAACGCGTCAATTTTGGACTTTTCTGGAATATTCACAGCAGCGAAATATTGCTGAGCTAATTGATAGATTTCTCGATTCAACTTCAACACAGGAAAATCTGCAACAGCCGCCAGACGTATTTGTGCCAATTTTTGATCTCCTCTCGAAATTTCCTGGATAACGAAAGGTGATACAAAGCATTCAACCTGATCCCGTGCGCTATCCCACCAATCAGCCGTAATCTGCTGATGCCCAGCGACAATAAGATCTTTACTGGGTTTTGCTGTGAGGTAACTGATAACACTCGTTTCGACGTAAACTGTAGGTTTCATCAATATGGCAACCCTAGGATACGATTACTTTACCAAGCTCTTGAAGATTACTCCACCCTCTCCGCCAGGTGACAAGCGACCAATCGCTCCCCACGCCTGCAATTCTGGCCGTTCCCGCCGGCAAAACTCCGCCGCCCGCAAGCCGGCGTAGATGTCATGAGGAGCGCTTAGGATGGGTAGAGCAGCGCGTAGCGCCGCGAAACCCATCGGTTTCCCAAGATCCGGCAAAACTAATGAGTTTCGCTTCACTAGCGCTCCGCTCTACCCATCCTACGCGCTACGAGTTGGGGCGGTGGCAAATGGGCGTCGGGCGCGTCCTGTGCCCGACCTGCGACTACGACGGAACGCGCCAGAGCAATCGGGAGGATCGCCTTCTCTGTTGTTAAATGATCCTAAATGTAGTAACGTATCTACTTAAAAGGCGGGAGATACGATATGACGATCACCACGTTTTCCAGTCGGGAGTTCAATCAGGATGTCACTCGGGCGAAGAAAGCCGCCCGGCAGGGGCCGGTGTTCATCACGGATCGCGGCCGGCCCGCACACGTGCTGTTGACCATCGAGGAGTACCAGCGACTCACCGGCAGTCGGGTGACCCTCGTCGAGTTGCTGGCGCTGCCGGGCGAGGCGGACATCGAGTTCGAGCCGCCCCGCGTGCGCGGTCCGCTGGTCCGGCCCGCGGACTTGACGTAATGTACTTGCTGGACACCAACGTCGTTTCCGAATTGCGGCGGGCCAAGGCGGGCAAGGCGGACCCGCGCGTCGTGGCTTGGGGGGAGAGCATGCCGGTTGCCGGCCTGTTCCTGTCGGTCATCACCCTCCTGGAACTGGAGATGGGTGTGTTGCTGATCGAGCGCCGCGATCCGGCGCAAGGGGCGATCCTGCGCGCCTGGCTCGACAGTCAGGTGTTGCCGGCGTTCGCCGGGCGCATCCTGGCCGTCGATACCGCCGTCGCGCGGCGTTGCGCGCGGTTGCACGTGCCGGACCCCCGCTCGGACCGAGATGCCCTCATTGCCGCCACGGCGCTGGTGCATGGTTTGACGGTGGTGACGCGGAACGTGGCCGATTTCGAGCCCATGGGCGTGGGGCTGCTGAACCCGTGGACCTTCGAAGCACGTCAGGGAGGAGGTTGAAATGTGGTCCGACGCCGAAAACGGTAGCTGTAATCACGTTGCTTCCCACCCAAGTTCGCCCTATTGCCCGGCGTGATATTGCTCATGTGCGTGAACTGCAAACAGCGTAAACCGGGACCAAATCAAACACGTCCTGTGCCCGACCTACGAGTTGGGTCGGTGGCAAATGGATGTCGGGCTACGGGTTGGGGCGGTGGCGAATGGGCGTCGGGCACGTCCTGTGCCTGACCTACGGACTACGGACTGTGTCTCATCGTGGCGCAGCCAACTTACTGTGGCAGTCGTTTCTGCTCTGTTGCTCTCATGAGCAGTTCGATCGTCGTTTCCAGCCGGATGACCCGTTCAGTGAGATTTTCGATCTTCGCTTGCTGGTTCTCGATGGTCTTGGAGAGTGAGACGATCCTGTCATTCATCTTGATGACAGTAGCCAGAGCGTCCCAGATTTTATCGGAGACCCCCATTAGGCTTTCCTTCTCTCCGAGCGCGCTTTAGGCGCCTTGGACGTTTCCAGTACCGCTAGCCGTTGTTCTGATTCTGCGACACTGGCTAGGGCATGATCAATGGCTTGATTAGCCTGCTGCGTGCTCATCTCAACCTGCCGCAGCAGCGCTTCCAGGTCACGATCTTCTGGGGCGGCACGGAAATTCTCCGCGGCTCGGCGCATGAAGTCGCTGACATTCAGGCCAAGTCGCTTCGCCGTTCCGGCGATGTTTGCTTTCTGTTGCGGGGTCACTTGCACTACGATACGTTCAGTTGCGTTAGCCATTTCTTGCTCCTAGCATGTACATATACATCACATGTACATAATGAGCTAAAAAGCGAGAAAGTCAACTGTTCGTAAATCTTCAGCCCCGTAGCCGTAGCCTGGATGGAGTGGAGCTTGCGAAGCGCAATCCAGGTTCTTTCGACCAAGCTCATTGTTATCGTTCGCGCCAGCGTGCCTGCAGAACCGCAAGGTGCTGAACGTGTGCTGCTGGCGACAGCTCTTCGACCGGACCGGCGCGCAGCCGGATCAGACACTTTAGGTGCTTGATTACAAGCGGATTACCCACTATATTTGCAAAAGAGAAACTAAGTTCTATTTTGCAAATCATGATTGATCGCTCTGTTGTGCGCTTGCTCAGGGGGATGCTGGAGGCATACCCCGCTGTGGCGCTCCTGGGTCCCCGTCAGTCGGGCAAAACCACCTTGGCCAGGTCTCTGGATGGCGTCTATTTCGATCTCGAACAACCGGTGGACCGTCTGCGGTTGGATGTCGCATGGGAGACGGCGGTTGCCGGCGAGGACCTGCTGATCCTCGACGAGGCGCAGGAAATGCCGGCCCTGTTTCCCCGCCTGCGCGCCACGATCGACACGGATCGGAAACGTAACGGTCGTTTTCTGCTGCTGGGATCCGTTTCTCCTGCTTTGATGCAGCAGGTCGGTGAAAGCCTGGCGGGGCGTCTGGCGTTGTGCGAATTGACACCCTTCCTGGCATCCGAGTTGCCGGAATCCCAGTGGGACGCCTTGTGGCGCTTCGGCGGGTATCCCGACGGTGGCATCCTGGAGGCGGCACGCTATCCCGCATGGCAACGGTTTTACCTTGATCTCCTCGCCCAGCGTGACCTGCCTCACTGGGGACTACCCGCCCGGGCGGCTACCACACAACGCCTGTTCCGCATGCTGGCCGCCTTGCACGGCCAGGTCTGGAACGCATCGCAACTCGGCAAAAGCCTTGGACTGAGCTACCACACCGTCAGTAAGTATACCGATTTCCTTGAACAAGCCTTTCTGATCCGGCGACTACCGGCGTACTCAGCCAACATTCGTAAGCGTCTGGTCAAAAGCCCCAAACTCTACTGGCGTGACTCCGGTCTGCTTCACGCCTTGCTCGACTTGTCATCACCGGCGGACCTGTTCGCAAAGCCCTGGGTGGGCGCCAGTTGGGAGGGATGGGTGATCGAGCAGATGCTCGCCCACCTCGACGCTCACGGCAAACCCCACCAGGCTTTTTACCTGCGTACCAGTGATCAGTATGAGATTGATCTCCTGCTGGAGTGCGGCAGCCGCCTTTGGGCGTTCGAGGTCAAACTGACCAGTTCGCCAACACCGGCTGATCTGGAGGCATTGGGCAGGAAGACTGACCTGGTGGGTGCGCATGGCCATTTCCTCATCAGCCGCACGACCCAGCCGGTGATGGCGAATAACCGTGGCTCGCTCAACCTCAGGACCTGTCTGGACTGCTTGCTGAGCCTTTGAAAATCTAAGGAACCAGCCCTCACCACCTATCAGCCTTGTAGAGTTTTCCGCCAGACACCGGATAGATTCATCGACACCCTCTTTTCATCTGTGTAATCCCTGAATCTGCGTCAATCTGCGGTTCAGACAAGGGAGCGGGCCGCGCTCAGGCGAACGGCTTGAATCCGCCGCCTAAATCCACCAGAGTTTGCTTGAGAGCGGCCACGGCTGCAGCGCCGTAAGGCTGCGGTGGAACCTTGCCCCAGACCGGCGCCGGCCAGGCAGGGTCGTGCCGATAGCGGACGATATGATGCAGATGCAACTGCGGGACGACATTGCCCAGCGCGGCGATATTCATCTTATCCGCCTTGAACCGGTCGGCGAGTTGTTGCGCCAACTGGGACGATTCGCGCAGGAGTTGCAACTGGTCATCCGCGGAAAGCTGGTAAATTTCGCGGATATCCTCCCGCTCCGGAACCAGAATAAACCAGGGATAGTTGGCGTCGTTCAGCAGCAGCAGTTGACAGAGCGGGAAATGTCCCAGCGGGATACAGTCCGCCTGTAACTGCGGGTGTAATGTAAACATCGATCGATCTCCACGGTCCGGCCGGTATGGCGCGTTGCGAAGCATTGTAGCCCCACGGCGGCGCCATACTCCAGCCGGGCGTGTAATTGAAACCGTAAGGCAATGAGGGTACTTTCAAAGGGCCGGCGAGGACGCCGGCGCTCCCAGGAGGAGGAGCAATGAGGGTACTTTCAAAGGGCCGGCGAGGACGCCGGCGCTCCCAGGAGGACTACTACTCAGGCGGCAGCGGCTACCGCATCCGGCCGGTCGCCGGCATCATCCGCTTCAAGCGGCCACTCGCCGGCAAACGCTTTCTTTTGGCCCTGATAAATGGCCTGCCAGAAGTCCTGCATGGCCGCCTTTTTATCGGTCTGAAACCGCTCCAGCCAGTCATCCAGTTCGGGATTCTGCAAACCATTGTCGCGCCAGTGCCTTAGAAATCCCAGCAGCATATCGGCGATCCGCTCGCTGGCCCAGGGTTGGCTCTTGCTGCCTTCGCGGGCGTAAATAGCCTTGGCCAGTTCGAACTGCCGGGCCTTGAAATCCACCTCGAGGTTATAGTGGGATTGCAGGATTTCACCGGTAATCTGCTCGGCCCACCGGCGATGGAACCGGCAGATGCCGCCGTTATCGTTGATCAGTTCCATCACCATCCGCTCCACGTTCCTGCGGCCCAGTTCCTCCGGGTTCAGAAATTCAGGACCGTAGTACAGATAATATTTGCCCATGATCGGCATCGGGCTCAGCATGCCCGGCACCCAATACTGATTCGGCACCATATAGCCATCGTCGCCATTGGCCATGAATACCGCCCGGTCCACGGTATCGCTGTGATAGCGGTGGTCCAACTCGTAGGCGGCGTTACGGATACCCAGACGGAAGGGCTCGCCGCGCGGGTCGAACAGCAGGGCGTCGATCAAAGCCATGGCATATAGGCCATTGCGCCTGCTGTCCTCCACCAGATCGAATTCTTCGAGGCTGCTGGTAAAGCGGAAATTCATTTCCGAGGCCGGTGGAAAGCCGAAGTCTTGCGGCGGAATCAGACCGGCGGCAATGATTTCCATCATCCAGGCCAGAGTGCCGCCCAACTGGATGGCGTCGAAACCCATGGCGTCGGCGTGATCGTTCAGAAGCTCCGCCGCGCGCTGGTCGAACACCCCGACCTGTGGACCGAGCACATGGTAAGGTTCGTAGTCTTTCTTGTAATTCTCATGCAGTTTCTTGCAGGCCACCGCGCACGGTTCGCCGCAGTGTTGAAAGCGCTTGGGTTTGATGGTCTCTTCGTTGAACTGCCTGAGGTAATGCTTGAGCACGAAGTCCTTATGCTGGCGCAGCCGTTCTTCCTTGGACGCATTCACGCTGGTGTAGTTGAAGCTCATGATGCGGTCGTACATCTCCTGCATGTTGACGCCGAAGGTGCCACCGGTCTCGAACTTGGGGAAATAACGATATTTCTCGGTGACGGCCAGATCCGCCTGGACGGTTTTCTTGCCGAAGTTTTTCAAAAAATAACTGTCGATTTCCGCCGAATCCCGCAGATCGGGGTCTTCCCATTCCCCACCGAAGACGCAGCCGACGAGGTTATGGGATTGCAGCAGACGGCTGCCCAGACCGCCCCGTCCCGCCCAGTCGATCACGGGCGTAAGCGCGCCCTTGGCGACCGTACTAGAGCCGATGGCGCCTTCCGGCGTCAGCAGCGCGGCCGGGCCGACCGCGAAGATACGCGCCTTGTTACGGGGATATTCAGCGGCATAACGGTCGAACAGCGCCTGTTGCAGGGCGTAGAAGCCGGCCAGAGGACGGCCATCGGCGGCGGTGTAGGCGTTCCAGATGGAATGCAGATTGACCGGTTCGAGGCGGACATGAATCTCGCCGGCCTTATGATTGAGCAGCAACACGCCGGGTGTTTCGCAACGGCCGCGCAGGGCGACATAGTTGATGCCGACCCCATGGAAGGTATAGGCCGCGCCGCCCATGCTGGAGACATAGAAGCTTTCCCACTGCGGACTCCAGGCGCAGAACATCAGCCGCCGCGCGCCGGGGATGGAGCCGCCGGCCAGCAGCCCCTCGCCGAAGGTAAAGCTGTCCGGGTAGAGGCTGTAACGCCACCAGCCATAGTCCACCGGCCCGAGGATATCCGTTCCCTCGATGGGTCGCACGTACCAGTGACCATTATGCAAATGGACGGTAAGTTCGCGCTGTAGAATTGGATAGGCCATCGTTCTTACTCCTGCTTGCAGGGCAATGCCGGGGATCGGCGCGGTTCCACCGGCGGTAAGATAATGAGTGAATCAGCAAGAATCATGCCTTGCCGGTTGAATACGGTAAGTCATGATGTCGACTACTATTTATGATCGAAATGATGACCTGAGTATAGATTATCGAGGCGGGGCCTGCACCGTTATGGGTAAGCTGACAGGATGGGCGCGCTATAATAGCAAATTATACTTTTCGTTTAATCCGGATAGGGTGGGTAGAGAAATTGAATCAGGCATCGCCCGCCATCCGGTTCCAGGAATAAAACTGCAAGGGCCAGCAAGACCCATGTATAAAACTCCTTTCCTTGCCTTTCTCTCTCTCGTGCTGGCGGCCGGCCTGCTCCTGGTCGCCTGGCGCTGGCCCTGGCAGGCCACGGTCGAGTCCAATGAACTGGTCCTGCCGGGTACGGTGGAAGCCCATGAGGTGGATCTTTCCTTCCAGGTCAGCGGGCGGATCGACAGCCTGGCAGTGGACGAGGGCTATGTCGTCAAGGCGGGCCAGGCGGTCGCTCGGCTTTACAGCCGCGATTATGAACTGGCCCTGCAAAATGCCGAAGCCCGGGCGGAGGCGGCGCGGGCGACGCTCGCCGCCCTCGAAGCCGGCGCCCGCGCCCAGGAATTACGAGTGGCCGAGGCCCGTCTGGCCAGCGCCAGGGCCGATCTCAATTTCGCCCGCGCCGATGCCAGACGCATCGCCGAACTGGCGCCCAGGAACCTGGCCACCGCCCAACAGTTCGATCAGGTCAGATTGCAGCAGGATCTGGCCCAGGCCAAAGTGGCGGAGCAGGAGCAAACCCTGGCGCTGTTGCGGGAAGGCCCGCGCCAGGAGGATATCGAGCGGGTCAGGGCCGAATATCAGGCCAGCCAGGCGGCGGCGGCCAGCGCCCGCCAGCAGTTGGACTATACCCGCTTGCTCAGCCCCACCGATGGCGTGGTCGCTGTGCGGTTGGCCGAGGTAGGGGAGGTGGTGGCGCCCGGCCAGGCGGTGCTGCGCATTGCCGCATTGTCCCGCCCCTGGGTCCGGGCCTATCTGAATACCTTCGATTTGCCCAGGGTCACGCTGGGGCAGGCGGCGGCGGTGCGGGTCGACGGTCTGCCTGATAAAGTCTTTCCCGGCAAGCTAAGCTTTATTTCGCCGCAAGCGGAATTCACCCCCAAAACGGTGGAAACCCGCGCCTTGCGGGTGGATCTGGTGTATCGCATCAAAGTCGATGTGCCCAATCCCGACGGTTTGCTCAAGCTGGGCATGCCGGTGGACGTGACTCTGCCTGTCGTCGCTCAGCCATGAGCGTGATTCAGGCGGAAGCTTTGGGGTTCGCCTACCAACAGCACTGGGTGTTGCAGGATATCCAGTTGCAGGTCGAAGCGGGCGAGATCTTCGGTCTGGTGGGAGCGGACGGCGCCGGCAAGACCACTTTACTGCTGCTGGCGGTGGGGCAATTGCAGCCCGGACGGGGACGCATTCAGGTGTTGGGGCAGCCCGCCGACAGCCCACAACTGCGCGCCGAGGTGGCCTATATGCCACAGGGTTTCGGCCTGTATCAGGACCTGTCGGTACAGGAAAATCTGAATTTTTTCGCCGACCTGCACGGGTTGCAGCGGGGGGTCGCGCGGGAGCGCACCACCGATCTGCTGCAACGCACCGGTTTGCACGGCTTCGAGGCGCGTCGCGCCGGTCAGTTATCCGGCGGGATGATGCAGAAGCTGGCGCTGGCCTGCGCGCTGTTGAGTCAACCCAGAGTCATGGTGCTGGACGAACCCACCACCGGCGTCGATCCGGTATCCCGGCGGGCCTTCTGGCGGCTGCTGGATGGGGTGCGCCGGGACGGGGTGGCGATTCTGTACGCCACCGCCAACATGGACGAAGCGGAGCGTTGCGACCGGGTGGGGTTGCTGAGCGACGGTTGCCTGGAGCGCCAGGGCACGCCGCTGCAACTGACCGGCGGCGATACCGCGCTGCTGGTCGAGATAGCCGGACCCGCGGTGCGCAGCCGGCGTACCGCGCTGGAAGCGCTACCGGAAGTGCAACTGGTGTTTCCTATCGGGCGGCAGTTGCGCGTCTGGTTAAACCCGCCGGCGACGCTGGCGGCACTGCAGACGCGCCTGGCCACGCTGGCGCCCGATTTACAGGCGCGGGCGCTGCAACCCACCCTACAGGATGTGACCTTGCGGGATCTGGCGCTGCACGGCGGGGAAAGGGAAGCGTGAGCGCGGTGATCCAGGCCGAGGATCTCACCTGCCGCTTCGGCGCTTTCGTGGCGGTGGATCACATTCAGATTACGGTGCAGGCCGGAGAGGTTTTCGGCCTGTTGGGCGCCAACGGCGCCGGCAAGACCACCGCCATCCGCATGCTGTGCGGCATGCTGCCGCCGACCGCCGGCAGCATCCAGGTCGCCGGCATCGATATGGTGCGCCGCGCCCGTCACGCCCGTGGCCATATCGGTTATGTGGCGCAGCGGTTTTCTCTCTACGACGATCTGACCGTCCTGGAAAATCTCAAGCTGCAAGCCGGACTGTACGGTTTGCGCGGTCCGCACCGGCAGGCGCGCTTGCATTGGGCATTGGAGCGGCTGGCGTTGAACCGCGTGGCGGATAGCCAAGCCGGGCCGTTACCGCTGGGATACAAGCGGCGACTGGCGCTGGCGGCGGCCCTGCTGCACGAACCGCAGGTGCTGTTTCTGGATGAGCCGACTTCGGGGGTAGACCCGCTGGCGCGGCAGCAGTTCTGGGAATTGATCTATACCCTGGCCGAGAGCGGGATCGGCATCCTGGTCACGACCCATTATATGGACGAGGCGCAGTTCTGCGACCGCCTGGTGCTGATGCAGGCGGGCCGGATCGTTCTCGAAGGCACGCCGGCGGACCTGCTGCAACGTCCCCTGGCCACTCCCCTGGTGGAGTTGGTCACGCCCGTGTATGTGGCTTGCGAGGCGCTGTTGCAGGACCTGCCGGAAATTCTGGAGATCCTGCCGCTGGCGGGGCGGTTGCGAATCCGGCTGCATGCCGGGGTGGAGTTGGCAGCGGCGCTGGCGCAGATCCGCGCAGTCGTCACCGCCAGGGGTTTACCGGTAAGCAGCCTGCAACCGGTGGCGCCGGAGCTGGAGGATGTGTTCGTGGCCGTGCTGGAGGAGGCGCAGGTTCGAACCCGTATCGGCTGGTGAGCCGAGTAGAGTAAAGGGTAGTGTCATAAAAATGTTGTTACAGCACATTAAGTAAAGTTAAATCAACCTGTTAAAGAAGTGCAGCAACAATTTTAGAGCACTACCCCGGCGGTGATTGTCCGCCGCGGGTTCATGGCTCCGCGGGATTCACTCCGGCCGATCGCCGCGGGCCGTCGCCCGCACCACCGTAAGGAATGCCTGCAGAACGGGCGAAGTATCGGCGGCGCGCCAGACTACGGCAAGATCGTACTGCGGCGCAGAATCGGCATCGTGAAATTCGCGGTAAACCACTTCTGTCTGGCGGGGGTCCTGCAACGAGGCTGGCATGATGGTGACGCCGATCCCGGCGGCGACCAGACCGATGAGCGACCGCATATGATGCGCCTCCTGCACGATCCGGGGGGTAAATCCCACTCTGGCGCAGGCAATCAGGATATGGGCATACAGACCGGGACCTTGCAAGGCGGGGAGCAGGACGAAGGGTTCGCCGGCAAGGTCCTGCAATCGTACCTTTGGGTTTGTCGCCAGGCGATGTTGCCGTGGCAGGACGGCAACCAGGCTTTCCCGGAACACGGTCTCCAGTTGCAGATCGCTGGCCTCCAATAGCGGCGGCATGAGAAACCCCACATCCGCCCATTCCGTCTGGATTTCCTTAGCCTGCTGGCCGCTGGTCCGCTCGTGCAGTTTCAGCACTACATCGGGGTGCCGCTGGTGAAAAGCCCGCAGTACCGGCGGCAAGTAGACATTCATGGCGCTGCTGACGAAGACGATCCGCAGGAAACCGATAAAGCCCTGAGCCGCCTGCCGGGCGGTGGTGACGGCGCGCTCCGCCTGCGCAATCGTCCGCCGGGCTTCATCGAGGAAAAGCGTCCCCGCCTGGGTGAGGCGGACGCTGCGGTTGCTGCGCTCGAACAGTTTGACGCCAAGATCCTCCTCCATGCGCTGGAGGGCCTGGGTGAGAGGCGGTTGCGACATGTGCAGTCGTTCCGCCGCGCGGTGGAAGTTCAACTCTTCGGCCACCGCGATGAATTGCCGAAATTGACGTAACTCTAACATCGGTAGAACGATACTAAGTAAATATCATGACTCGGGGAGATTAATATCAATCATATCATGATGGACTCGCTTACACGAGCAATGATACTCGGCAAGTATCATTCTTTTCAATAAATAATATTGGTTATATCAGGCGCCGTTCTTTAGACTATCTTCCAGCGGAATGGGAAAAGCCCATACGAGAGTTAAAGAACTTTACTGAGAACCCGGCTTTGCCGGGGGCGAGTCAACCAGATCGAGAGGTATTGGAGATGAACGGCAGACACGTTGAAGAGGTAACCTATAGCCTGGTAGGTTTATTAGGTCTGGCAACAGTTTATATGTTTATGGAATTATGTTACATCCTGCTCCAGCGCTAGTCGCGCCATTCCACCCGAGGCGAAACTATGGCGGTAGCAGTACGGTTCTCAATCGACCAGGCGTCCCGCCCCCTCCGCGCGACGCCTTTTCCTGGGACGGCTTTTACGCCGTCCTTTTTTTTGCGTTAAACCGCGTCTATTTTGAGACCTGAAGTTTTTGGGAATCAAACCGGTCCTTGCGCTGTGGGAGCGGCGCCCTCGCCGCGATCAACCCAGTAGCAGGATCGCGGCGAGGGCGCCGCTCCCCACAGGTTATCTAGTGTCTGGCCGAAAACCCGTAGGTTGGGTACAGGACGTACCCAACAGCCTATCCAGCATGGCCAGACAATGCTCCAGTTTGTTGGGCACGTCCTGTGCCCAACCTACAAAGTTGGCGCTCCCGAAAGAAGTTTTCGGTCAGACACTATACTTTACGCCGCCATAACTTGTGATTCTTTGAAGGTCTGAAACTTGAGTGTCAGTAAGGAATCCAGTTCTTTCTTGTAGGTGGTATGGGTCTGCGCCAAACAGTCGGAAATGGCCTGCTTG
>CAIMUS010000273.1 GCA_903844665.1 uncultured Pseudomonadota bacterium | reverse complement strand
GTTGACGATCAGGCTGGGGGCCAGCTTGTAGTAGCGGAAACCGCCACCGCCTTGCCAGCCAATGCTCTTGGTAACGCCGCCCTTGTCCTCGCCGTCGATGACCTTTTTCAAACGCGGAATGATGTGGCTGTGACAGTGCTCGCGCAGTTCCACCATGATCCAGCGGCGGCCCATTTTGTGGGCTACGGCGCCGGTGGTGCCAGAGCCTGCGAAGGAGTCGAGGACGAGGTCGTTGGGGTTAGTGGCGAGTTCTAGGACGCGTTTGATTAGCCGTTCCGGCTTGGGTGTCTGAAATACTTCTTCGGTCTCAGGTACTACAGCTATAACTTCTTTCTTTGCTTCTTGTGTGTGGCCCACTTCGTCATGTGGCCAAATTGATTGAGGAACAATGCCTTCCATTACCTCCGACAAGAATCGCTTGATACGTGGAACATTGTCGCCAGACTTCCCCCACCAAATCCGGCCATCTCTATCTAACTCGCGGAACTTCTCGAAAGACACCCGCCAATACATCCCTTTAGGTGGCCCAGAAATTACACGGCCTGATGGCGTTGTTATGGGGTAAATTCCTGCTGAGTAAGAATTCCTAGCCGACATATCACCAGATGTCCAAGGGCCTCGGGGGTCATTGTCTGGGTTTTTGTAGTTTTGATTGTGCTTGTCATCACGAGGGAGCAGCTTTCTTTTCCAAAGTGACTTTTCTCTTGCATAAAGCAGCACATGGTCATGTGAGTCAGAAATATATTGTGCAGTACTGTTAGGAGCGAATCGCTTTTGCCAAAGTACATTCGCAACAAAATTGACTCGCCCAAAAACTTCATCGCATAGAACTTTGAGATAGTGCGCCTCGTTGTCATCAATCGTGATCCACAACGAGCCATCCTCGGACATTAGCCGCCGGATGATCTCCAGCCGGTCCCGCATCAGCCCTAGCCAGATCGAATGCTCCAGGCCGTCGTCGTAATGAGTAAAAGTACTGCCAGTGTTGTACGGCGGGTCGATGAACACGCACTTAACCTTGCCCGAAAACTCCTGCTCCAGCGCCTTCAACGCCAACAGGTTGTCACCGAAGATCAATCGGTTGTCGAAGATATCGTTGTCCGAAACCCGGTGCTTGGCGTGATACGACTTCTCGGGGTCTTCCAGCAGAATACGAGGCTCCAGCTTTGGCCGCTTTTCCTTGCCGATCCAGGTGAGTTCCAGTTTTTGTTTTCGGTCAGACATCTGTTCAACTCGGTTTCTTTAGAGGGTGGAGTCGCCAAATTCTATTTGCCAAGTTGAGCCAGTGTGCCCGGTAGGAACAAGAATGACGGACGGAATCAATCCCACGGGTTAATCACGGGCACGGCAAGGTCTTGAAAATGTCGCAGGTTGCGCGTGGCGATGCTGGCTCGGCGCGCGACGGCGATGCCGGCGATTTGGGTATCGCGCAGATCGACCGGACGGCCGGCGCGTCGCTGCGTCGCCGCTAACACAGCAGCTTCCAGCGCGGCAGCCGTATCGAAAACGAATACGCGGTTTTGTAGATCTTCGTTGAGGAGTTGCTCGAATGACGCCTCCAACGCTTGCCGACGGCGACCTTCCGGCAATAGGGCAAGTCCCAGCCGGCTCTCAAACAGGGTTATGCTGGTAGTCCAGATGGATTCCGGGGCTTGCCGGTCGAGCCAGGCGACGACCCGCACGTCAGGCGTGGCCTGCATCAGCGCGGACAGGACGTTAGTGTCGAGGATGATCACGGCTCGAAGTCCACGGGGCGAACCGTCTGGCCGCGGAGTTCGGGCAGATCCTCCGTCAGGCCGATCCCGGCAAAGCGGGCGGCGATGCGGGAGCCGAGTTTAGGAGGCGGGCGATCGTCTTCCTGCACAGCGTTGCGCAAGATCTGGCGTACCTCCTCTTCCATGCTGTGTTCATGACGCGCGGCGCGACGCTTTAGGCGTGCTTTAACATCGTCTTCCAGGTTTCGAACGATAAATTGAGCCATGACGCTACCCTCTGGAACCATGTGGGCTATCACGATATCACCAGACTGGCGGCCATGCAATTCGGTAACCGTTCAGCCGGGTAGGCTGGGCATGGCCCACCTTAGCCTTTGAACTTGAAACGAGTTGGTATTAATGGCGTATCTGTCTCGCTCATATCAGCTCCCATTCAATGGTAAACAGTGTTTTTTCCTCAACCTGTTGTTGCAACTGAATCTCCAATTGACCAATAAGGTCATTGCACTGTGCCTCGACTTCGTCTTGCCGGGCGAACAGTTCCCGGCGCAACTTGCTGCGTTTGCCTTCGATCTCGCGCTGATGCTTCTGATGAGCCAGCTTTTCTTCCAGCGTCGGTGAAGTCGCTGCTGTACGGCGCACTTCCTTGATCTCGACATCGATGGCCTTGATCTCTTGCTCCAAGCCCAATTTCAGATCGTCGGCCCACGCATCGAGCTTCTCGACCTCCTGCTCGAAGTACCCGAGATTGCGCTGATTGATCTCACGCAGAAGGGCGAGCTTGCGTGCCTCCGCGTCTTCCGTGAGGGCCATGTTACCGGCATCGAACAGCCCCGCCGGTTGAACTTGCGCGGGCAGGCGTAGCAGCTTTTCCGGATCGTTTTCAGCCAGTGCGTCGCCTTCCGCGGTGCTGGCGGCAACAACCAAGTGCTGCTCCTGGTTCCCCAGGGCTACAACGGACACCAACTTCAGGGTCAGCCAGCCGGTCTTACCACGGTAGGCCTTGAGTGTGCTGATCTGGGCGCCATAAGCGGCGTAATCGAACACGAGCCGGGCGCTTTTCAGTTGGCGAGACTTCGCCTGATGCGTGACCCACGCTGCGAGCGGGTGGCCGAACCGATAAAGGTGGGCGTCACCACTGCGCCGAGGTAATTCGTACCGACCCAGGTTGACGCCATCGAGATCGGCTCCGGGCGCGCGATGGAGCACAAATCCATCGTCATCGAACGTGGCGCAATCGTTCAATTCCATCCTGGTGAGATCCATCAGCATGCGCTCGTAACGGCTACGCGCAGCGCGGCTGTCCTCGGCACGGACTCGCAGCTTATCCTGTACCTCTTCGTCAAAATTCTCCAGAAGAATCTGGCGTGTCTTGACCATTGCATCGTTGATCTCGCCTGACAGGTCGAGCTGCAACTGCTCAAAGCTGGCCTTGATGGCTTCCGGGTCACGGCAGTTCTGGTAGATCCCGGCGATGCGCCGTTCGAAGTCGACACCGTTCCCGATGGCGCCAAGTACCTCGTCGCTGGCCCCGAAAACGCCTTCGAAGAGCTGGAACTTCTGCGCGAGCAGTTCGTAGACGCGAGCATCCGCCTCATTGCTGCGGTCGACGAAGTTCACCACGACGACATCGAATTTCTGCCCATATCGATGGCAGCGCCCGATCCGCTGCTCAATGCGCTGTGGGTTCCAGGGGAGGTCATAGTTGATGACCAAGGAGCAGAACTGAAGGTTGATGCCTTCGGCTCCCGCCTCGGTGGCGATCATGACTGCGCCATGTTCCTTGAAGTGCTCGATCAGGGCGGCGCGAGTGTCGGCGGTCTTGTTGGCGCTGGCCCTGGGGCAATGCCTTGAGGTTCGGACGGCGAAGGTAGTCAGCAACGAGGCTGGATAGTTCTTGTTCCTCACTGGAAGGCGTGAACTCCTGGACGATGGCCTTCCGGGTGGTGTATGGCGCGTACTGCTGTACTTGGCGGCGCAAGGTTCGCTTGCAGACCGGGGCCAGTCGGTCACGCAGGCTATTGAATGCTTGACCCTTGCCCTGCGCGGCGAACTGCGAGCGGAAGCTATCGATGTCGCCGAAAACACGGTCGTCGATCATGCTGACCAGACCGTACAGCTCCAGCAACGAGTTCTGCAGGGGGGTTGCTGTCAGCAGAACCTTGGAATGGACACGCGCCAGCGCTTCCTTGAGCGTCCTGGCAATGACGTTGCTGGTCTTGTAGACGTTCCGCAGGCGGTGTGCTTCGTCGAGAACGACCAAATCCCAATCGATGTCCTCGATGTCGTCGGCTTTGGCTTTCGCAAACTGGTAGGAGCAAATCACCGGGCCCGCCGACATCAGGAAAGGATTCTGGCGTTCTTGCTTGCGGATGGCGTTGTAGCTCTTGGTCTCAAGAATCAGGCTCTGCAGACTGAATTTGTCCTGCAGTTCCTGGTGCCATTGCTTGCGCAAGTTGGCGGGCACAATGATCAGGATGCGGCGACGGCGTTCGGCCCAACGCTGGGAGATGACAAGACCGGCCTCGATGGTTTTGCCGAGCCCAACCTCGTCGGCCAGGATGACGCCGCGCGCGAGAGGGTTCTTGCAGGCAAAGAGCGCTGCCTCGACTTGATGGGGGTTGAGGTCAATCTGCGAATCGACCAGGGTCGACGCAAGCGATTCCACGGTGTCGCCCGCCGCGCGTCGGGTCAGTAGCCATGCGTAGTACTGGCTCTGATGGGGCGTCAGAAGGTGCTGTGTCATTAGGTGATTTCTGGCAAAGGCTATACCGGAAAGTCGGGCATAGGTGGGCATGAATTCCCCTCCTTGGATAAGGAGGGGTGGCGCGCAGCGCCGGGGTGGTTCGATCTTGCGGACTTGCACCTCCGCCCTTCGGGTGCCCCGTGCCCCCTTGGCAGGGGGAATAAATACTGGATCCACAGGTATAATCTTTTCAGGAAATCACCTAAGCCACTGGATGTACCCGTTATTCAAATTCATCAAGCCTCTTTTCTGCGACTTCCCACGGCAAACGCCTCCCGTTCACCCTCATTTTGTGCAGAGCCGCCCTGGCTACCGTTACGGTGATGCGCTGCTCGCGCACCATTTCCGCAATCAGCCAGACCGTACCCTTCACTTCGACCCGCTCCATTTCGGCTGCCTGTCGTAATGCGGCATCACCAGTCAACAGCGGACAATGCTTGTCCTCTGCCAGCGCAAGTGCAAACAGATCGTTGCGTCCTGGCTTGGCGTAGGCCTGACTCAGGGATTCGACACGCGCCACGCCCTTTGCTGACAGGGTCATTGTCTTTAACCCCATGTCCAGCAGATGAGCGTGCTGCTCCTCCAATTCCTCGAAATACAAAACATCCGGCACCACGAATTGGTAGCCGAGGCTGAACATCGGTGCTGCGAGGTCGCCCACTTCAATATCCATCAGGATGTTGGCATCACTGATTAACAGCGGCACGGGGCGGTTCCTCCGTGCTTTCCATCGCGCGAACCCGACGGAACTGGATGAGCGACATGTTCATCAGCTCGGCGGCTTTCGACTCGCCGATGTATTCCTCGGCCAGTGCGTGGAATACCAGTTGCTCGAAGATATGTGCCTTCTCAGTGGGGTAGTCTCGCCCAGGCTCCTTGAAGCGCCAGCCCTTGATTCGAAACAGTTTGGCCTGCTCGTCGCGATAGACCGGCGAGATGATCCCGAGATCACGGGCACGATAAAGAATGCCGGACATCGATAGCCCAAATTCCTCCTTGAGCAGTCCGAGTTCCTTTAGCTCGATTGCATTCCGATGCTCACCCATCTCTTGCAGAACCGAGGCGCGAGGAAACAAAAAGGCTCCTGCGAAACGATCGCACGCCATTTCCTCGTTCTGATCATCAGAGAGCCGTCCTTCGAGCATGAGATGTCCGAGTTCGTGCGCCAGCGTGAAACGCTGACGATCTCCTGGCCAGTGACGCCCGACGACTACAATGGGCATGCCGGCTACTCGGGCGGCGAGGCCATCGAATTTGTTGTCGGCATCGGCATCGATCATAAAAACCCGAATGCCATGGGTCTCCAAGACATCGATTAAATCAGGGATCGGATCAAAACCCAACTCCCATGCCTCGCGGACACGCTCTGCGACCTCCTCGATCTGATCCATCGCAGTGATGGAGGAGTCCAGACCCGCGACCGTGGTGAAGGCATTGACGGGCGGCTGCGGGAAGAGGTTCTCCAGCTCGATGCGGCGTTCGATCTGATCAATCACTTCATGGGTAATCGCATCCAGGCGCTTTTTCGGCAAGGAGCTGCACTTGCGGTACTCGATACCCTCAAGAGCGACTGGCTCCGGACGGAAGAAATATTCGGTGCGCAAGTTAAGCGCCCGCGACAGTCTGATCAGGATGTCGCTTGATGGCATGGCAATGCCGTCTTCGTACTTTTTGATGGCCGTGTGAGATACCCTGACGCGTTCGCCTAGATCGCGCAGGGATAGCCCAGCCGCCTTACGAGCTCGATGGAGTCGAATGCTGAACATGGCCGTTCTCTCATACCCGAGTGGGCTGGTTACTGTGGTTTCCAAAAACAATTTTATTTTTGCAAATTGTAAACCATCTCCACAATAAATTCAATCCACCACCAATACATCAACCCCAACCGTTTTCTGTTGGTTTTTTTTTCTGCCAGAAACGTCAGTATTGGCGCGGTTCTGGGCCGAATCCGTGCGCGACGATGTTCAGGCGATCCACCGCCGCCACGCCGGTACGCTTGCTGTATGGCAGACGCAGGCCGCGGCCGATGGACTGTTCGATCAGGGTGCGCGCATTGGCGGCACGCAGCGGCACGATGGTGTAGAGGTTGG
>CAIMUS010000272.1 GCA_903844665.1 uncultured Pseudomonadota bacterium | reverse complement strand
GCCGCCTGCTGGAGCACCTGCGGGCCGGCGGTCGCTTCCTCTGGCGCCACGGCGCCCAGGCGACCCTGCTGGAAGCGGTACGGCAGCGGCTGACAGCCAGGCTGGAGTATCAGTGGCCTCACTGGCGACAGTTGCATCCGGCGGAACAGATACAGCGCCTGACTGAACTGAGCGGACTGTCCAGGGAACAGGTGGCCGGGGCCTGGCAGATGGCGGATGCGCTGAATCCGCATGAATTTTTGCTCGTGGTGCAGAGGTTGCAGCAGATCGATAAGTGTTTATGAGGCTGGAATAACAGCATGACTATTGCCGCAACGGATCCTCTTCCTCTGGAAGATGCCTGGAACACCCTGCAAGCCCTGCGCACCGAAATCGGCAAGGCCGAGATTTGCAGTTCACCCCCTGGTTTCGTTTCTACTCGGAGCGCGTCACTGACCATTTTTTCGCATGATATTTCTCATCGACTTCGACATCTTTCGTATCGGGTGGGAGCACTTGGAGCGACTTCAAGAATTCGATAAGCGAATCCTGTTCATATTCCGACAGGCCTTGAAAGCGTTGGCGTGCCTGAAGGGCCTCGCCAGAATGGGCTAATACGGCCTGGCGAAGCGTGGTGAACAGACCGTGATGAAAATAAGGCGGTTCATTGGCACAGCCCCACAGACGCTTGGTAAGGAATTTCCGGTTTCCCGCCACGAATTTTTTCGACCAGACATTTTGATTCATGTCCAAGGGTTCTACGCCGTAGTCATCATTGGGGTCGGTAATGTCATGCAATTTGAAGTCGGTAAAGACAGGCGCCATCAACCACTCTGCATTGGGATCGGTAGGTTTGAGCCTCGGCTGAGGCAACGCGGGATCGTTCAAATCGACTTTCAAAGTCTGGGTTTCTCCCACCCTGAGATTCGTCGGAGGATTGTAGGGATTCGGTTCCGTGTAAATCCAGTTTCTTCTACTGAGTGGCAAGGCTGGGATATGGCAAGACGAGCAACCTATTCGAGTGAAAATTTTTTCTCCGTTGAGAATGGCCGCCTCAACCTCTGGATCATTGGGAATGACCCGACCCGGCACCTGAAGAACCGCCTGATATACCGAAAGCGCGGTTACATCGGCCCGGGTCATCTCATTCGTCACTCCATCGCCGTCTGGATCCGTAGCAACCCCAAATCTTTCCGTTGGCTGGATGCCGTGGTGTTGATTTAAAGCGGTATTGGTAAACTCGCGTAAGGAGACCAAGTTACTGGCCTGATGCCACGGTCTGATAACCAGACTGGGCGGGTCTTGGGGTGTGGCCGTCAAAATACTGGCACGGGGCAGTCCCACCACCTGACTGACATCCCACATGCCATCGGCGCGACGAGTCAGGCGTCCAAAGTTAATTCCTTTCGATTCCAGAATACGGCTTTCGCCGTGGCGCATGCTGTTACGTATCCGCTGCAGGTCTTCGGTAATCTCCCGCGCCAGCATTTCAAGGTAGCCGGCTCCGAACATCCCGGTCGTGGCGCGAAGATTAGCAATATTGTTCAAAGATACTGGCTGAGAACGTTCGTCTACGGCGCCCTTGGTTGGAATCGTATCCTTCGGATCGAAGGTCACGAAATCGAATCGCTGTCCCAGCACAAACACGCTACCGACAAAGTCACCCCCGCCGCCGGCAATACCATAGGGTGCATTGTGACAACCCGCACAAGAGTTGGCATCCGGCCCGGAAATTCGATTAAAGCTGCGTCCTTTGACCAGCGGATCTTGCGGGTCTGAAAGGCCCTTACCGTTTCCTTTGGTCAAGGGCCGTCCACCCCCATCCTGTTCAGTCCAATTAGCATTGAAGAGTTTTTTTCCATAGGCAATCAACTCCGGCAAGCTGATCCGGAATTCCTCATCGTCCTGGAGGTGTCGCTCGATAGCGACCTCACGTCCTATCTTCTTGGCGGGAGGCTCTGTCTCTTGAGCCTGCACCAAGGTCAATAAAATCGGATAAAGCAGGACTATAAGGATGACCAGGGCGCGCTTCATGGCGTCAACTCCAACCGGTTTCTATCCAAGATCCTAACTGGAAATATCACTGAGTCGGACTTGACTTCAAAGCATTGGGTAAAGGGGCAACCGTGATATTCAGTACCTGTGCCTCGCTTAGATTACCCCCCGCCGTGACGCCAGCCCCCTGGGCAATCACTTGACCATTGCGACGGATGACCACATTAATTCCACCGGCTGGAACCCCGTTCAGGACGAATCGACCTTGGTTGTCGGTGTTTGCCATTCCCACATAGGTGGTATTCGAGGAAGAGGTGACGATGACTTCCGCATTGGCCAAGTCTAATGCGCCAGTGTCAGCGGCCTTTACTGCAAAAGGCGAAATCGTTGCAGAAGAAGCAATGATTATTCCTAACATTCTGAGTCCGCATAACATGACTTGTCTCCTCTCGGGATGGTAGTTACAACACCGACTTGAACGGATTGCCCACTGGTCTCGCTCATGGCATCATTCACTGGCTCCTAGCCCCTCCAGAAATCAGTGAGGTAGCGGCAGGGGTAGTGGGCAAGATCGTGCGCACGTTATAACCGCCGTTGCCATTGGGGGTAAAGATGACAAACCCGTGATCCAGATCGAACAGGCTCGCTGCGGTGAAATATTCATAGATTGCAGTTCCCGCCGGAACGTCGAAGTTACGGTTCGTACTGAAATCAACCTGCTGAAAGGGCGCATTGGGGCCGGGTGTTATTCCCGTAATGCTGCCCGTATTTATTGATGTAATGCCGTTGTAGGAAAAAATAATCCTTCCGTCCTGGAACAATTGAATCTGGATCGTGTTCATTCCGCCAGCGCTGTAATGACCCACGCGATCATGGGTGACAATAAACCGTCCAGGTAATTGGTCGTTTACATAGACTGCTCCGCCGGAGCGCGCGCCATACAAATCATCAAAGAACGCCGAGATCCGCGGTAGGGATGTGAAAGCTGGCACGCTTTCGACGTAGGTGCTATCTCCTCCAGTGAACGTTACATACCCATTGGTGCCCACGTAGGTCGTTGTGTAATTCACCCCAAAGAAGGGAAAAGTGAATGGGAGCGCGCGTGAGTAGTAGCAGTCGTCACAATTGCTCAAGTAGGTTCCATAATTGGTTTCAAATTGCGCCGCGATGAGGGTAGTCGTTCCCACCTCGGTAACACCCCCTCGCACCGGTGGAATGGAGGCAGACGTCCCCGTTAACAGGCTGCCGTCTGCAGCGGTGTAGGTGGCATTGACAAAAATATTGCCGAGCACCGTCGGCACACCCGCGATAGCAAAGCGGCCATCCGCCCCTGTTACCCCCGTCCGCCCCCCCGGCACCGTCACCGTAGCGCCCAAGAGCGGGTTATTATTGGTGTCCACCAGCCGTCCGGTAACGAGCGTCAGCGGGTCCGGAATGACGGCAACGGAGACATCCGCCGCAGTCCCGATATTGCCTCCCAAATCGATCGCTTTGGCGCCCAGCGTGAGGGAGTTGACTCCAACCGGAACCGTAAAGATGTATTGATAGGGTCCGGAAGTTGTCGTGAAGGCGACCTGCCCGTTGACGAGAAACTGCACAGCGGCAACCGCCACATCGTCAGTCGCGTTCACGGCAAGGGTCAGTTGTGACCCTTCATACACCTCAGCCCCAGCCGCGGGGGAAGTGATGGATGCCGTTGGCGGAATGCCCGCCAGATCCACCCGTGGCTGGAACTGTCCGATGTATAAGCGGCTGTTGCCGGAAGCCCCCCCACGATCAAGATATGAGTGTTCGGTCGCCAGGTAGACGTAGCTGCTATCCACGGCGATACCCATGCCATTGTCGTCGCGCGCCGGGAAATTCAAGATGGTTCGCGGTCGAAGCGCAGTTGGATCGCTGATATCGACGATGGGGACTCCATTGACGAAGTACACATCGGCGCCCAGCGCAAAGTTTCCCGACAATACCACGTTTTGTAGAATGCCTCCCAAAGTTGAGGGCGTACTCGACAAAAGGGTCGGCGCGTTGGGATTGGTGATATCGAGCGAGCGCATACTATTGGCGTAATCGGCCACGTAGGCATAGTTGCCGCGCATCGCCACGCCGCGGGCGTCACCGGTTGAGAGTCGTCCCCTGATGATAGGAGCCGTGACATTGCTGATATCCACCAGGTAGACACCCGCCGACCCGGCCGCGACCGCCGCCAGGTTACGGTTCGGGTCCACCTCCAGATTCCACACCGTGCCACTCAATGACAGGGTGCTGACGGTGATCATCGCCGCCGGGTTCGAGACATTCACGACCCGCAGGTTGGAACCGTTGGCGATGAAGGCCGTCGTCCCAATCACTTTGACGCCCAAGGCATTGCCACCGGTATTGAACGATCCCAACAAGCTTGGAGCCAGTGGATTGGTGATATCGACAACATGCAGACCGGCATTCCCGGCGGCGATATAGGCACGATTACCTGCCAGCGTGATCGCATTGGCGTTGCCGGATAAATTCAGCGCTGTGGCAATGCTGGGTGTTCTCCGGTCGGCGCTCAGGCTCACGATCTGGAGGCCCGCTCCACCCGCCGCGACATAGCCGTAATCGCCAGCGACCGCGACATCATTGGCAAAGCCGGGAATCGTTACGAAAGACAGCGCCGCGGGGTCGAAGGTTTGCACCGTGCCATTGGACACGGTGGTGAATCCATGGTTGGTGATCGTGATGGAGCAAGCGCCTACCGCGCTGGCGAAAACACGCCCATCAGGCGATCCAAAATTACAGATTGCCAAATTGCTGCTGGCATAGTTCGTGCCCCGCTGAGTGCTGGTCAAATCGATAGTGGAGTCATCGATCAAGTGGCCGATGACGGCAAGTTGCACGCTCGCGATACCGATGATGGAATTGACGGTTAAGGTGAAAGTCGCCGGGTTCACCTCCAGGCGGGTCAGTGCGCGCGCCAGGTTATAGCTATTCGGGTTGGTGGGATCGCTGCCGGTCTGGATTTCAGTGCGGTCACGGATACCATCTCCATCGGTGTCGGCCAGCAAGGGGTTGGTGCAAAAACCTAAGGTGCAGTGGATTTCGTTACCGTCCGAGATCGTGTCACCATCCGTATCGGCATTTCTCGGGTCCGTGCCGTTACGATACTCCTCCAACGTGGTCAGCCCGTCATGGTCCAGATCGAGCAGCGCCACGGTAGGATCGCGTGGATCGAAGCCATGACTCAGCTTCCAATCGTCGGGAATACCATCGCCGGCCGAGCTGGTTCCGAAAGCCACTTGGATCAGGATGATTCCCTGGGTGCCTTCTTTGATGGCTTGAATGACAGCCGCTCCACTGCCGACCGCCGTCACCAGGCCCTCTGGGGATACCGTAGCGATAGCGGGATTGCTGGTTCGGTAGGCTGTACCGGTTCTGCCCGCCGTGACATCGACCGCGGGGCCGCTCGCGTAGGTGGCGGTCACACGCAGTTGAACGGTGGCTCCCGGCGTGGTCAGGCTCGAGGTCGAGGCGGTGATGGTCAGCGCGGTCGGGATGGGCGTCGTTGGACCCAGAACGATGGGCGGAACTGTGACCGAGTCATTGGCGGGAATGGTGAATTCAGCCGATTCGCCGGAGGTCGTGACGCCATTCTGGACACAGGTCGCCCGCGCGCGAACGGCGCCGAAATTGGCCGGGATATTGGGCAATACCCAGGCGCCGTCGGCTTTGACCTGCACGTTGCGGTTGAGAACGCTGACGATGCAGTTTTCATTAAGTTGAGCCGAGGCGGCGCCAGTAAAGGTCAGTAACACCAGTAGCAGAAGAAAGCCGAGTCGCCAATACTTTTGGGTAATATGCATCGCTAATCCTCCAAAGCCTATTTCACATCCCAAGCCATGATGGGTGGGGTTGTGCTCTATCCATCCTACGTGCGCTGCCCCTATCTGATGGAAAATTTCGTCACGTTGACTACCTGTTGCTGCTCCCGGCCACTCACCGTGGAAAGTCCTGATACGAGTACAAAATCCTTATCAGATCTTAAGATATCGACGCTATGAAACCTTGGGTAATCGGGTGGTATCGCTTTTGTTGAGTAAGTCCAGACAGAAGCACCATCTTCCTGTAGACGTGACACCCAAAGACTTCCATGTTCCTTCACACCTGCCACAATGTACCCTTCAGATTCAGCACTCGCGATGCGAAACGGAGATGTGATCGGTACACCGGACACGAGCGTTCGCTCCCAGGTAGGTTGCAAAACTGGATTGAGCCCCTGAATCACCACCTGAACTATCTCCGATTCTGGCCGATCATCTAGTCGATCATAAATAATCACATAGTGCCCACCGGAAGACTTTACGAGGCTCGCGAAGCGACTACGTCCAGGGAAGGTATGATTTTGAACCATATCTCCCTTTAAACTTATTTCCGCTGCCCAAATTTCTGCCAAAGCGTTCTTGTCGCTCTTACCACCAACAACGGCGAACCCATTCGCTACCTGAATAGCATCAAGTAGCACATTGATCTGCTCGTCGAGGGTCTTATGCCATAGGACTTTTCCAGATTGGTCGACTTCAGCAATAAAACCTTTTTTATTAGCACTTCCAAGTAACAAGAGCGTGCCTGAATTTGTGAGTAACATTTTGTAAATACTTAAATCCGGATAGCCGAGCACCAGCATGCTGTTGACTACAGATTTACTGGTAGCGATATCCAGTCCGACAAACCGAACTTGCCCGTTTATTTGTGTCAACGCCAAAAATACAATCCCTGTGGGGGTTACTGAGATTCCATCTATGCTCATTCGTGATTCTGGAGAGTTTTCCGGTTGGATGTAGGAACTCAAGTCAATGCTGGTTTGTAGCCTTCCTGCAGAATCTATGATCTGAAGCTTGAAGTCCTGATGGCCTATACTCTTTCCTTTTGGACGAGAGCCTAAGACCAAACAGATTGGCGCACCGTCATGGGCAATTGCAGAGCCCTTCAACTCATAGTCGAGATTAGGGTCCTGGATCGTAGTTTCCCAAATCTTGCCAGGAATAGATGGATTTCCGTCGAGAGTTTGGCTGTAACCCATTTCCGGTATCAGCACTCCCACAAAAAACAAGGGTAGGAACAGAAAATTGCGCATGGATTATCCCTCTATAAATTTTATGAGCAACATTGACAATATTGTGATTGGCGCTCTCTATAGGCACTTCCTCCACCAACCTGTACTCCGGTCCAATACTCATTTGCATATGAAAAGAAATCTAATGAACATTTATTTCTCTGTTCAAAATAACCATTATCACCATTGCATTGTTCAGCCGTAAGATGCGCCGGGCAGGTCGGCGGGTAGGCGGCAGCACAGACCGTTCTCATACGATCTCGCATGGCATTATCACACACATCTTTATCTTGCCTGCATGTCTGATAACAGATGTCATGCTGGTTGCATGACAGATTAAGTGCTGCACCTGCCGAAGGGATTAAACCTTGAGGACGCCCAAACTCCGTTGACGCTTGACCCAACCATGAGGCTCCATAATTTCCCCTCATCGGATCCTGAATATTGCTGGTCAATCCACCACTACATCCGTCAACATCATGCAAGCGTATTGAGTCTGGCACCTGCTCTCTGTTTGGGCATTTTGCAATCAGTACATCGTATGGATTGTTATATTTCGGTAACTCTTGGCCATCAAAACAACATTTATCTGGGTCGGAAGGAGTGCTTCCGTTTGGCCGATTCTCGGCCTTCCCGTTTTTGCACTCTTTGCAGATTTCGGTTGGCTTCTCTGTATTGTCGGGCTGACTGGTCACCGAACCTCCGCTACAGACCTCCTTCTTGCAATCCGTGGGAGACTTCTGCGAAGGTTGTTCAGCATCGTTGGCTTGGCTGACTTTCGAGCCACCGCTGCACACTTCCTTCTTGCAATCGACCGGAGAGTTCTGTGCTGGAACCTGGGTGTCATCCGCCACGCAATTACTTCCTTGGCACTTCTGGCACGTCGGACACGTCCCCGCGCTCCCGCTCGAATTCGGATTCCCCCCACAATGCCAGCCGGCTTTCAAAACTCCGACTCCAGGATCGGATCGGATCACGGAACCGTCATCACTCACCGTCCCCGTGCCAATCGCCACAAATGACGCCAGGTCGTGATCGTAGGAATACATTTCCGTGACGGCCTTGGGAGGCAGTCCATCAACGTTCGGAATCGTCATCGCTGCCGGCGGGTCGAATTTCGTGCCCACCGGCTGGATGGTCACGATAAAGCGGGGTTGCTGGCCGAACCCCGGCGCCATGGGCACCTTGTCCAGGTTGACCGGGCTGACCGACACACAACCGGAGCGCGAACCGCCCGGGAAGGTGGCCGAGCCGGGGGCGATGGTGAGCGCAAAACCAGGAGCCTGCGGGACCGTCAGCGTGCCGCCCGTCGTGGGGCTGACGCACAACCGATTGTTGATGTTCAATTCCGGCAGGTAGATGGGCAGGCCCAGGGTGTTGTTTTGGCCGGAGACGGTGACCATGTCGTATTCCAGGGTCGGCCAATCGCCGGGGCGCTGCGCGGTGCCGCCATCCGCCATTAACTTGAACACGCCGACCGGCGCCGGCTGAATGACGAACTGCCCCTGGGCATCCGTTCGCACCGGCGGGACGAGTTCCTGGGGCACGTTGCCGGTATTGCCCTGATGGATCTGGAACAACCGCATCGTCACGCCCTCGATCGGATTGTTGCTGTTATCCAGCACTACCCCGCTGATGCGGGTGAGATCGGCCGGCCCAGGCGCGAGCCCCGAGGCGGTGAATGCCGCCGGAAAACCGGAGTTGTTCGGGAAAGTCGCCTCAATGACATTGTTATTGACGCCTTGATCCGGCCCCAACGTGAGCGTGGCCAGCACCCGACCATCGCTGTCCGAGGTGGCAACGTACGCCGTCTTCCCGGCAAAAGTCCCGCCGCCGCTTTTGACCGTGAACGTGACGGGCACGGCGGCCAGCCGGTTATATCCCATATCGGTCACGATGGCGACCAGGGGCGTCGGCAAAGGCTGGCCGATGACGCCGAATTGGTTGTTGCCGGTGTCCACGACGATCAGGCCGGCGGCGGCTGGCGTCGCCGAGGCGGTGAATACGGCCGTGGTGGCGATGCCTGTGGTTGAGGCATCGACGATATTGTTGCCGGCCCCGGCGCGTGAACCCAGAGTGAGTTTGACGGCCGCCAGACCATTGGCATCAGTGTTCACGGCGATCGAACTCACCCCGGCGCCACTGCTATCACCGACGCTCAGCGTCCCATCCTGACTTAGCACCCGAAAAATAACGGGGGTGTTAGGGATAGGGGCGCCCGCTTCGTTCAGCAACTGCGCGACCAAAGGAGCAGCAAGAACACTGCGGATGGGACCCGACTGCCCATTGCCCGAATTGACGCGCAAAGTGGTCTCGGTTAGCGCTTGGCGAGTGACGGCGACCGTCTGCGTCACCCCATTACCCACGACATCGATGGCCCGTACCTGGAGGGTGTTCACGCCGACTCCAGGAGAACGGACCTGAAGCGGCCTGGAAAGTGGCTGACCCACAGGGCAACCGCCTGTTACAGTATCCCTGGGGACAGGGACGGGTGACGGTGCTCAGCGAGCTGGATCTGTTCGACAACGACCGTCTGGCCGAATACGATCACGCCGAACTGTTATGGACCTTGCTGGGAGATCGGCCTGCCGTCTGGTTGCAATACCGGCCCCGCGTGCCCTCGTTGGCGCAATGGCTGTGGACCTATGCCTGGATGCCGCTCATCGGATTGCTGCTCACGCTGGCAGCGGCGGTCCGGACCTACAGTTATCGGCTGGGGCCGCTGCTGGTGACCTGGACGCAGGAACGCCGCCGCCTGCTGGAGCACCTGCGGGCCGGCGGTCGCTTCCTCTGGCGCCACGGCGCCCAGGCGACCCTGCTGGAAGCGGTACGGCAGCGGCTGACAGCCAGGCTGGAGTATCAGTGGCCTCACTGGCGACAGTTGCATCCGG
>CAIMUS010000271.1 GCA_903844665.1 uncultured Pseudomonadota bacterium | reverse complement strand
CAGCAAGAGACAGGCGACGCCATAGCGGGCATAGACCGGCATCTTGTCAATACGGTCTTTCTTGGCGGTCGAGTGCGAAAGCACTTCGCATACACAATCGGGCGCCACCTCGAAGCGATGGTCAGCCGGTATTTTCGGCAACCGTTCCCGTCGCCAGCCGGCGATATCCGGCACGAGGACTTCCGTATCCCGAACAAAGTGAATTTCCGGTTCCACTAAGATCCACCAGCCGCCAGGACCGCCGCGGCCCTTATGGTACGGCCTATAAATTTCTCCTGCCAAGACCGAGGCAGCCATTATGTGTGGCCCGGTCGGTCTCGGTTGAGTGTAAAGCTGTCCAGCGATGATTTCGCCGACCACCTTTTCCGGCAGCGCCAGCAGTTGCTCATACAGCGAAACAGATTCAGCAATAACAGCAGACATCACGCTATCCTCTTCCATACCCGCTCATTCCCCCCCTTCTCCACCTTCCCCGCCGGCAAGCGCATCCCTAAAGCCTTGAATGCCGGTATGCATCCAGACTATAGCGGCCGGCGCCCATGAACACGACATAGAGCATGCCACCCATGATCGCCAGGTTCTTCTCGAAATGGATCATCTGGTTGCGCACCTGATCCGGCGCCGCAGCCCAGAAGTCATGGAACAGCAGGGTGACCGGGATCAGAAACAGGAACAGAGCCAACGCCGCCCACCGGGCCTGATAGCCCAGCACCAACAACAGACCACCTCCCAGTTCGATCAGGATCGTGGGAATCAACAGGACCTCCGGCAAGGGAAGCCCCTTGCCGGCCATGTAACCGGCGGTGGCGGTAAAGCCCGCAATCTTGCCGCTACCGGAGAGGATAAAGATCAACCCCAGCAGACAACGCCCGAGCAGCAGCCCGCTCGGTTGCAACGCCGCCAGAAAATCTTCGCCTGGGGGTGACAGGGGTGGTAAGGTCTTATTCATCATCGCTCCTCTGGCCGTTACGGCCATGTGTCCAGTCTTGCAACAATGCTATCGAGTGTTCACAGCTTCAGCCGCCCGTTGTCAGGATTGGCTTGCCTCCGTCCCGCTGCACCAGAGCGCAGAACAACTTTGTTATCTTAGCGCCGATACTGATTATACCCGGTCTTTTTTTCGCCCTTTGGCGCCGGGAGTTCGACGAAAGGTCTCGGCGACCTTGTCCGCGCGCAAAAAAAAACCCCGGTTAGGGGGAGACCGGGGCCAAGTCATACCCGGTTTGGGATACCGGGTCAGCCCGCTCAGGGAGGAAAGCGGGCAAGCGCTGTAAAAAACGCCTGTTGGTATAGATAAAATGAGTGCTGAAAAGTTCACCATTCAACTCGGTTTTTGCGCTGCCGCCTCCACGCCGGGCCAGCTAAAGAAATCTTCATCCCGGTCAGGCGACCATCTCCATTAAGACTTATGCCGAAAATTAAAAATTCGAATACGTCCGCCGCCGGTGAACGCTTGCCCCTTTTTTTCGTCAATCAAAGCGACAGGATCGCCATCAGGCAAAGCTCGATAAAGCAGCTAAAGTTGTAGTTCATCTTGCCGGTGACAACAGCAAGCGCCCGGCACACTATCCTGCCCGCCGCCGGCCGACCGCCGCGGATGGCGTTCCTTAACCACCGAACATCAGGTTACACAGTACCGAGGTCTATCATGGCGAGTGATACCTATAACGATCTGGATCCTCAGGAAACCCAGGAATGGCTGGATGCCCTCGAAGCCGTACTCGAACGGGAAGGCGCGGAACGCGCCCATTTCCTGCTCGAAAATATGCTCGATAAAGCCTATACCGGCGGCGCACACATGCCCTACAGCGCCAATACGCCGTATCTGAATACCATCCCCCCGGAACTGGAGGAACGCGCCCCCGGTGACCCGGCGATCGAATGGCGCATCCGCTCCATCATCCGCTGGAACGCCATGGCGATGGTGGTGCGCGGCAATAAAAGCTCCACCGAACTGGGCGGCCATCTCTCCAGCTTCGCCTCCATCGCCACCCTGTACGATATGGGCTTCAATCACTTCTGGCGCGCCCCCTCGGAAGACCACAGCGGCGACTTGGTCTTCTTCCAGGGCCACTCGGCGCCCGGCATCTATGCCCGCGCCTTTCTGGAAGGCCGGATCAGCGAAGAACAACTCGACAACTTTCGCCGCGAGGTGGACGGCAAGGGGCTGTCCTCCTATCCCCATCCCTGGCTGATGCCGGATTTCTGGCAGTTCCCCACGGTGTCGATGGGTCTGGGGCCGATCCAGGCCATCTATCAGGCCCGCTTTATGAGATACCTGGAAAACCGGGGCTTGGTGAAGACCGAAGGACGCAAGGTCTGGGCCTTCACGGGCGACGGCGAAATGGATGAACCCGAGTCGCTCGGCGCCATTTCCCTGGCTTCCCGCGAGAATCTGGACAATCTGATCTTCGTGGTCAACTGTAAT
>CAIMUS010000270.1 GCA_903844665.1 uncultured Pseudomonadota bacterium | reverse complement strand
CAACATTCTCCTCTAGGAAAATGCTGGTTAGCTTACAAAGAATGTTACCGATGTCTCCGAACAAGTGTTACCGATGTCTCCGAACAGGTGTTACCGATGTCTCCGAACATCTGTTACCGATGTCTCCGAACAGGTGTTACCTATGTCTCCGAACATCTGTTACCGATGTCTCCGAACAGGTGTTACCTATGTCTCCGAACAGGTGTTACCTATGTCTCCGGTCCATACACCTCCCCCACAAGGGGGAGGGGACGTATCTCTGGGGAAATTAGCTATTATTATCATGGTGTTAGTTTTTATACAGGCTCTTAGTATCCGGTCACAGCCGGCGGGCCTGCTCCGCCGCATTGCCCAGATAGCGCTCCGGCGTCAGCGCCAGCAGCCGCTGTCTGGCCTCATCGGGCAAGGGCAATTCGGCGATAAAAGCACGCAAAGTCGCCGCCTCCACCCGTTGACCGCGGGTGAGCGCCTTAAGCTGCTCATAAGGGGCTTCATTGCCGTAGCGCCGCATCACGGTTTGAATGGCCTCGGCCAGCACTTCCCAGTTGGCGTTAAGATCGGCCAGCAATCGCTCGCTGTCCACCTCCAGCTTGCCGATACCCTTCAGGCAGGATTGCCAGGCAATCAGGCTATGGGCAAGGCCGGCGCCGACGGTGCGCAACACGGTGGAGTCGGTCAAATCCCGTTGCCAGCGGGACAGCGGCAGCTTGCCGGCCAGATGGGTCAGCAGGGCATTGGCCACGCCGAGATTGCCCTCGGCGTTTTCGAAATCGATGGGATTGACCTTATGCGGCATGGTCGAGGAGCCTACCTCGCCGGCCACTGTCTTCTGCTTGAAATAACCGATGGAGACATAGCCCCAGATATCGCGGCAGAAGTCGAGCAGGATGGTATTCGCCCGGGCCAGCGCGTCGAACAGTTCGGCCATGTAATCGTGCGGCTCGATCTGCGTCGTGTAAGGGTTCCAACTCAGGCCCAGATCCTGGGTCACGAAGTCGCTGGCGAAGCGTTCCCAGTCCACGTCCGGATAGGCCGCCAGATGGGCGTTATAATTGCCCACCGCGCCATTGATTTTGCCCAGCAGGGGGACGCCGGCCAGTTGTTCCCGCTGGCGTTGCAGGCGGTAGGCGACATTGGCCATTTCCTTGCCTAGCGTGGTCGGCGTGGCGGGTTGCCCATGGGTATGGGACAGCAGCGGTTGCCCGGCGTAATCATGGGCCAGATGGCGCAAGGCGGCAAGCGCTCGATCCAGCAGCGGCAGCAACACCTGCTGCCGGGCTTCCTGCAGCATCAGGGCATAGGCCAGGTTGTTGATATCCTCGGAGGTGCAGGCGAAATGGATGAATTCCCGGATGGCCTCCAGTTCCGGGTTGCCGGCGAGCTTTTCCTTGAGAAAATATTCCAGCGCCTTGACATCGTGATTGGTGACGCGCTCGATCTCTTTGATCCGCTGGGCGTCCGCCAGGCTGAAATCGTTGACGAGATTGTCGAGGACCCCGTCGGCGGACTCGCTGAACGGCGGCGCCTCGGCGATGGCCGGGTGTCTGGCCAGCGCCTGCAACCAGCGAACCTCCACCCGTACCCGCTGCCGGATCAAGCCATATTCGCTGAAGATCGGGCGTAATGGCAGGGTCTTGTCGGCATAACGGCCATCGACCGGGGAGATGGCGGTAAGCGGTGTGAGTTCCATGGAAAGCACTCCGGGTTGAGCGTGGGAAAACAACCAGGATAATACACCATCTGCGCTATGGCCATGCACCGGGCGGGCAAGAAGGTGCAATTGAAAGTATGATCCGGTAGGAGCGAGCTTGCTCGCGAATCCGTCCGGGCTGTCGCCGTAAGTCCCATTCGCGAGCAAGCTCGCTCCTACGAATAGTGCCTGCCGAAATACCAAGCAGTGGGGTTTGGAGAAATCAGGGCTGACGGTTGCGTTGCCGGCCATGCTCGGCCAGCCGCCGTACCGCCGCGCCCAAGCGGGGATCGGAAAACTGCTGGGCGGCTTCCTCCAGCACCTGAGCCGTTTCATCCGTCATGGTCATCCGGCGAACGGGCGGAGCCTTGGGCGAGGCATCCGGCGGGATAATACGGATTTGCGGCGGCGGTACGGCAAAGCCCAGCTTTTCGCTCAATGGTTGCCGCAAGGCAGGCAGAAGATAGCGCAGCCGGGTCTGCCAGACGGGCGAATCGGTCTGCACCACCCAGGCGTCGGCATCCAGTCTGGCCAGGGTCGCATGGTTCTGCAAATGCGGTGGAAGGAAAGCGCGCAGCAACTGGTCGAGCTGGTGCAGTCGCTGGATCTGGGACAGCAGTCCGGCGAAGCGGCCGTGGGGCTGCTGCAAGTGTGCCTCCACGGTCTGCAGCGGGTTGAACCTGGCGCCGGGTAGTGACGGTGGCGGCTTGGATTCGGCTGCGCTGGCGGGTGGAGCGGAACTGACGGCGGGATGGGAGGGCGGGGAGGAGGTCGATACCGACGCCGGTTCGAGCCGTCCCGGCGCCGACGGTGGCCCGCTCCCACCCGAGGGTGGCGGCGGAACCGCCGGGATCGCTAATGGTTCGCCGCCGGTGGCCGTCGCGGCGGCCCCGCCCAGCAGCATTGCCTTGAGACGGGCGGTATAATGCCGGGCAATCTGCCGGCGGTCGTGTTCCTTGGAAGAATCTGTCATCTCTAGGCCGTGAATGACTCTAGGGAGGGGGAAGACCCCGCTGGTTTAAGCCATTGGCGTAGACAGGGCGGCCAGCGGCTGAAAATGGTAGTCCCCGACGTTTGGCTTTCGCCACCTGGTCGGGGTCAGGTTTGGGGATTACTCCCCAACGCTGTTTACCTAACAGGTAAAGGTCTCCTCGTTCAGTTATCCCATGGTTTTCACACCCGAAGGTCCATCCCTGGCGGCGGTAGGGGCGGTTCGCGAACCGCCCCTACTCAACTGGTAACGGCTGAGAAAAGGGTGCGGTTTTCAGCCGCGATCCGTTGTTAAAATATATCACACCGATTGATGATCCTATACCAATATCGACCGGTAATGTCAAGAGTTTTCGAATGGCGACTTGCTTGCGATAGTATCTCTGTTGTTTTTTAATAATCACGCCGTTGTTTTTTTATCAACATTGCTTGGCGTCCGATGAATTATCCCGGCGGAGACCGGACGCGATAGCGGTGAACCGGCGGTCGCTGGACAAGACCCCCAGGAAGCCGGAAGATACGCAACACCTGAGCGCAGTTGGGGTTGCGGCCGGGGGAAGTAGAATAGAACGACACGATGCAAAATATGGTAGAGCCAATGAGCATAGCACCTCCCAAGACTATCATTAAAGCGATTATCGAAGCGGACTACGGCGATGCCTTCGCCCTATTCGGGATGCATGAAGATGGTCCCAACGGTACCCTGGTGGTACGAACCTTTCAGCCCGATGCCGATGCTGTGGCGGTGGTCGTCGCCGCCACCGGCGAGACGATTGCCGACCTGGGGAAGATCCACCCGGATGGTCTGTTCGCCGGCGGGTTGGGGGTCAAACAGCGTTTCCCTTATCGCCTGCGGATCAGGCGGGGCGGCGGAACCTGGGAAATCCACGATCCTTACGGCTTCATGCCGATATTGGGAGAGATGGATCTCTATCTGCTGGGTGAAGGCAGGCACCTGCGGGCTTACGATAAACTGGGCGCCCACCCCATGGAACTGGGTGGGGTGGACGGCGTGGCCTTCGCCGTCTGGGCGCCCAACGCCAGCCGGGTGGCGGTGGTGGGTGACTTCAACCGCTGGGATGGCCGCTGTCATCCCATGCGCCTGCGCCGCGGGGCCGGCATTTGGGAAATCTTTATTCCCGGCATCGGCGAGGGAGTCCGCTATAAATACGAAATCAAGGATGCCAAGGGTATCCGCCTGCCCTTGAAGATGGATCCCTTCAGCTTCGGCACGGAAATGCGCCCCAAAACCGCCTCTATCGTGTGCCGGGTGGATCGTTATACCTGGGATGACGCCGAGTGGATGGCCGGCCGCCTCGATCGCAACGCCCTGGAAGCGCCTGTCTCCATTTATGAGGTCCATCTGGGCTCCTGGCGGCGGGGAGAAGATAACCGCTTTCTCAGCTATGGCGAGCTGGCGGAACAGTTGATCCCTTATGTCAAGGACCTGGGTTTTACCCATATCCAACTGTTGCCGATCAGCGAGCATCCGCTGGATGCCTCCTGGGGCTATCAGACGCTGGGGCTGTTCGCCCCGACCAGCCGCTTCGGTTCACCGGAGGAATTCAAGCGCTTCGTGGAAGCCTGCCATCGGGCGGAAATCGGAGTGCTGATCGATTGGGTGCCGGCGCATTTCCCCACCGACGAGCATGGCCTGGCCCACTTCGATGGAACCGCCCTGTACGAGCATCAGGACCCGCGCCAGGGCTTTCATCGGGACTGGCAGACTCTGATCTATAACTTCGGCCGCAACGAGATCGTCAATTTTCTGCTCAGCAACGCCCTGTTCTGGCTGGAGCGCTATCACATCGACGGGCTGCGGGTGGATGCCGTGGCGTCGATGCTGTATCTGGACTACAGCCGTCCCGAGGGGGAGTGGATTCCCAACAAATACGGTGGGCGCGAAAATCTGGAGGCTATCGAACTGTTGCGGCGCCTGAACGAGCTGGTCTTCGGCCAGCACCCCGGCGCCACCACCATCGCCGAGGAATCCACCGCCTGGCCGGGCGTCTCCCGACCGGTCTATCTGGGGGGGCTGGGTTTCGGGTACAAATGGAATATGGGCTGGATGCACGATACCCTGAAGTATATGAGTCGCGACCCGGTCTACCGGCGCTATCATCACAGCGAAATGACCTTCGGTCTGTTGTATGCCTTCAGTGAAAATTTCGTGCTGCCGCTGAGCCATGACGAAGTCGTGCACGGCAAGCGCTCGCTGCTGGGCCGGATGCCGGGCGACGCCTGGAGGCAATTCGCCAATCTGCGTGCCTATTACGGCTTCATGTGGACCCATCCCGGCAAGAAGCTGCTGTTCATGGGCGGAGAGTTCGGCCAGGGACGGGAATGGAACTGCGACGCCGGCCTGGAATGGGAGCTGCTGGATATCGATTGGCATGTGGGTGTCCAGCGCCTGGTGCGCGATCTCAACCGGCTCTATCGCACGCTGCCGGCCTTGCATAAATTCGACTGCGACCCGCGGGGTTTTGGCTGGATCCAGCCGGACGATGCAGAAAGTTCGATCTACGCCTATCTGCGCCAGGGTGATGTCGATGACCCGCCGGTCGTGGTGGTCTGTAACTTTGCCCCCCTGGTGCGGCAGGAGTACCGGCTGGGAGTGCCCAGACCGGGCTTTTATGCCGAACGGCTGAATACCGACGCGGAAATCTACTGCGGCAGCAATGTGGGCAATATCGGCGGCGCTTATACCCAGGCCAAGCCCTGGCTGGGGCAGCCCTATTCCATGGTCATCGCCGTGCCTCCCCTGGCGACAGTGGTTTTCGAATTGAGTAACGATTGACGTCGATGAATTCGCGTAAGTGGGTAGTCTGGCCGGGGCGGCCATTTCCGCTGGGGGCGACCTGGGACGGGCAGGGGGTGAATTTCACCCTGTTTTCCGCCCATGCCGAAAAAGTGGAACTGTGCCTGTTCGACGCCTCCGGCCAGCAGGAGACCGATCGCATCGTGCTGCCTGAATACAGCGATCAGGTCTGGCATGGCTATGTGCACGATATCATGCCGGGTACGCTGTACGGCTATCGGGTCTATGGTCCTTACGAGCCGCTGCAAGGCCATCGCTTCAATCACCATAAACTGCTGCTGGACCCATACACCAGGCAGTTGCACGGCCAACTCCACGTCAGCGAGATTCATTGCGGTTATCGGGTCGGCGATCCGGACGTCGATCTGTCCTTCGATCGCCGCGACGACGCCCGCGAGATGCCGAAATGCGTGGTGGTCAATCCCAGCTTCGCCTGGCCGGAGAAACGCCACCCCCAGATTCCCTGGCCGCAGACGATCCTGTACGAAGCCCATGTGCGCGGCTTCACCATCCTCCATGAGGGCATTCCCGAGGCCCAGCGCGGCAAGTTCGCCGCCATGGGTCATGACGCCATTATCGGTTATCTCAAGGCGTTGGGCATTACCTCGGTGGAACTGATGCCGGTGCATGCCTTCACCGACGAGCCTTTTCTGTTGGATAAGGGACTGATCAATTACTGGGGTTATAACAGCTTTGCTTTTTTCGCGCCGGCGCCGCGCTATATCAGCAAAGGCGGCGGCCTGACCGAGTTCAAAACGATGGTGCAGCGGTTGCACGAGGCCGGCATCGAAGTCATTCTCGACGTGGTTTACAACCACACGGCGGAAGGCAGTCAACTCGGTCCCACCTTAAGCTTTCGCGGCATCGATAACCTGTCTTATTACCGGCTCCTGCCGGAGCGGCGCTACTACATCAACGATACGGGATGCGGCAATACGCTCAACATCAACCATCCGCGGGTCTTGCAGATGGTGATGGACAGCCTGCGCTATTGGGTCATGGAGATGGGCGTGGATGGTTTTCGCTTCGACTTGGCGGCGACGCTGGGCCGGGAGGAGCACGGTTACGATCGCGGCAGCGGCTTCTTCGACGCCGCCCGGCAGGATCCGGTGCTGTCCCAGATCAAACATATCGCCGAACCCTGGGATATTGGGCCGGGTGGTTATCAGTTGGGCCGTTTTCCCCCCGGCTCCGCCGAATGGAACGATCGCTTCCGCGACACCGTGCGGCGGTTCTGGCGTGGCGATGCCGGGATGGCGCCGCAGTTGGCCACCAATCTGCTCGGTTCCAGCGATATTTTCGAACAAGACGGCCGCCAGCCCTGGGCCAGCATCAACTATGTCGCCAGCCACGACGGCTTTACCCTGGTCGATCTGGTCAGCTACCAGGAACGCCACAATCATCTTAACGGCGAGGGCAACCGCGACGGCCATCCGGTCAATTACAGCGATAATTACGGTGTCGAGGGTCACACCGACGATCCCCGCATTCTGGAGTTGCGTCGGCGCCAGCGACGGAATCTGCTGGCCACCGTGTTGCTGGCCCAGGGCACGCCGATGCTGCTGGCCGGCGATGAACTGGGGCGCAGCCAGGATGGCAATAACAATGCCTATTGTCAGGATAATTCGATCAGTTGGCTCGACTGGCCGGGCATTACGACGGAAGAGCGCCGGTTTCTGGAGTTCGTGCGCCGTCTGATCCAGTTACGGCGAACCCATCCGCTGTTGCGCCGGCCACGTTTTCTGCATGGTCTCAATCGCTCCCTGCGCACCGGGTTGCGGGATGTGGAGTGGATCGGCGCCGGCGGTCGGCCTTTGACCCCGGAGCAATGGACCAATCCCGAGTCCCGCTGTTTCGGCTTATTGCTGTCAGGAGACGCCGGGCAGTTTCTGAGTCCGCAGGGACAGGCGGAGCACGATGTCACTCTGCTGCTGCTGTTCAATGCCTATGAACAAGCCGTGCCTTTCGTGATGCCGGCGGCGCCCCGCGCCCTGCATTGGCTGGGCTGGCTGGACACCGCCAATCCGGAGCAGCCGGCCGGCGCCAGAATCGTGCCGGCCGGCGGCCATTTTACGGTCGAGTCGCACTCGCTCAGCGTCTTTGAATTGATCCTTGCTGACCAGGCTAAGCGCTGAGTTAGCCTGTTATTCCGGTGGATCCATCGATCCGTTCAGACGTTAAGGGATAAGAGCCATTAACCGGTACTGGTTCAGTCTGATTATCCTCCAACTCATTGATTGTTAATCAAATACTGAAGATAGGCAGCCTTTGAATTCTCAATACTTGCGCCCATGAAAGACCCTCTTTCAAGATGCCCAAAGCAACGGCAGGCACCTGCTGAGTCGTAAAGTGCTTGCGAATAAAAT
>CAIMUS010000269.1 GCA_903844665.1 uncultured Pseudomonadota bacterium | reverse complement strand
TTCACGCTCGGCATCCTGTTTCGGCAAAACGGTCACAATCAGCTTTGTATTTAGCTCTAGTTCAACAGGCTTGTCCAACAGAATACGCTCACCATCGAAATGAGCTGGAATAGAAATAGCGTTCATTGATTTACCTCCAAGAGCATTCTACACACTTTTACATTCTCGCCAGATATGCAAGCTTTTGTTGTTGATCCCGGATTCCGGATTCCGCTTCGCTCCATCCGGGCTACGCCGGCTTGCCTAACTGGTCATGCTTTTCAGAAAGAAGCACCCCCGGCGATGAAAATCGGCCCCCATGTCGGGTTACGGTACGCCCGCCAAGTTTCTGCTATCTCCAGGCTTGGCGGAAGGGCGCACCTAACCCGACCTACGGGGATTTTCACGGTAATCCCAACCTACGCCGCATCTCATCGCTGGAAATGCCTCCCTGTGCACGATGACGGGAGCGTGAACGCTCGATCAGTTCAAGAAATTTAGGATTAGTGCTCAGCGACACCGTCTCTAAGTCCATGTTATCCAGCGGCACCAGGGCCGCAATTGGTTTCCCGCTGCTCGTAATGATGACCGGTTCCTTATCAAGGTCAGTAGTGTACTCGGCCAAAGGAGCCGTCGCATCTGCCTTCTCTAGCACTTTCATAGCTCAAATACCTCACCTGCGATACGCACGCGGTTGCGTTCCTTGACGCCGACCGCACGGACATACACTGCCCATTCAGGTTCTTCCTCGACGTCGTAGTAAACCCGTAGCTTACCAATCCGAAGTTCCCAAGGCGCCAGAGGATTGGGACGCATAGGCTTGCGGTTTCTCGTTTCCACTGTCGGTTGATGCGTCAATTGCTCATCCACCGTATCCAACACTACTGCGCGCTGGCGTGCGGTTAAAAACAGTAGATGTTCTTCAGCATCAGGTGAATACTCTATTCGGTAAGGCAACTCAGCACAGATCTGTTATGCGAATGGCTTAATACCACCAGTGGTAGCCCGGATGCAGGCCGAAGGCCGGAATCCAGGGTTTGGGGCGGAACCCGGATTGCGCTTCGCAAGCTCCGCTCCATCCGGGCTACGCTGGCTGGCTTTAACCATTGTTAGTCTTTTTTGCCACCATTAATTTCTTCCTTGAGCCTAGCCACAGTTGGCTCTCCCCACTCACGAGGATGCTTGATAACAACACACCCACCAGCACCGATACGCTGGGCCAGATCTGCGAGTGAGTCAGCGTGTCGTTCAGGCCAGTGGTTATCCAAGGCTAGTTTTTTGATTGCGTCGTATGTAAGCGGTTCGCCTTCAGCATGCAGAGCTTTGAAAAGCTCTTTAGCTCGTGATTCATCAAGTGGATGGGCAAGCCCTGTAGAGACATTTACGACAGCACTCAGTGTCTCAATTGATTTTTTAAGTAATTCTGACAAAACACTTTCTCCCAATAAAAGCCTAACTTGAAATAGACACCCTAACGGGTGCCACAAATTACCCCAGATGTGGCGTCTATTCCGGCCAAGTTGTCAAAAGTGGTTGTTTTGACTGTGGTTAAGCTTGGTAAAGACACCCTCTGTAAAAAAAGTTTATACACCTTCCGGTTATGGTTGACAAGCCACCCGACAGGTACGGCTGTAAATTCCGAAAACTACGACTGCCGCCGCAATCCCCACCCTTTAACCAAGGCATAAATCGCCGGAATCACCACCAGGGTCAATACGGTCGAGGAGATCATCCCGCCCACCATCGGCGCGGCGATGCGGCGCATGACTTCGGAACCGGCGCCATGGCTCCACATGATCGGCAACAGTCCCGCCATGATGGCCACCACCGTCATCATCTTGGGCCGGACCCGCTCCACCGCGCCTTCCATCACGGCGGCATGGATATCCGCCCGCGTCAGCGGTTCGTTGGCCGCCCGCCGGCGCGCTTTGATGGCCTCCAGCGCATGATCCAGGTAGATCAGCATGATCACCCCGGTTTCCGCCGCCACCCCGGCGAGCGCGATAAAGCCCACGGCCACCGCCACGCTCAGGTTATAGCCCAGCAGATCCATCAGCCAGACACCGCCCACCAGCGCGAACGGCAACGACAGCATCACGATCAGGGTCTCGGTCAGACGCTTGAAGTTGAGATAGAGCAGCACGAAGATAATCAGCAGGGTCAGCGGCGCCACCAGCTTGAGCCGCTCCTTGGCCCGCTCCATATACTCGAACTGGCCGCTCCAGGTGATGAAATAGCCAGGCTTGAACTGGACCCGCTCCCGTACCGCTTGTTGGGCGGCGGCGACATAGCCGCCGATATCGCGGTCGCGGATATCGACGAAGATATAAGCCGACAACAGGGCATTTTCGGTGCGGATGCCGGGCGGACCCTGGCTCAGGCTGATTTTGGCCAACTGTCCCAGGGGAATCATCGTACCGCCGGCGGAATCCGAACGATTCGGCTCCTGGCCGAAACCCATCCTGGCCAGCGGTCCCTGGGGAAATATCGTCCCGGTAGGGATTGGCACCAGCACCTGAGTGGCGATGGCCTGAGGATCGGAACGCAGGTCGCGGGGATAGCGCACGCTGACGCCGAAGCGCTCGCGACCTTCCACCGTGGTGGTGACCAGCTCGCCGCCCAAAGCGGTGCCGATGACTTCCTGCAACTCCCCCACCGTCAGGCCATAGCGGGCCAGGGCGGCGCGATCGGGTTCGATGTTCAGATAGTAGCCACCGGTGATTCGCTCGGCGTAAGCGCTGGTGGTGCCGGGCACGGTCTTCACCACCGCCTCGATGTCCCTGGCCAGCCGCTCCATTTCCTCCAGCTCCTTGCCGAATACCTTGATGCCGATGGGAGTGCGGATACCGGTGGACAGCATATCGATGCGCGCCTTGATCGGCATGGTCCAGGCATTGCTGATGCCGGGCAATTGCAATGCCTGATCCATCTCGGCAATGAGTTTGTCGATGGTCATGCCGGACCGCCATTGTTCTTCCGGTTTCAGATCGATCACGGTCTCGAACATCTCCAGCGGCGCCGGATCGGTGGCGGTGGCGGCCCGTCCGGCCTTGCCGTAGACCGATTCCACTTCGGGGAAGCTTTTGATGATCCGGTCCTGAAGCTGCAATAGCTCGGCGGCCTTGGTGATCGACAGACCCGGCAGGGTGGCGGGCATATAGAACAGCGTGCCTTCGTTTAGCGTCGGCATGAACTCGCTGCCCAGCCGGCTGGCCGGAATCACGGAGAGCGCCAATACCGCCAGCGCGGCCAGAAGGGTCAGCTTCTTCCAGCGCAGGACGGCGGCGATGATGGGACGATAGATCCAGATGAGAAAGCGATTCAGCGGGTTCTTATGCTCCGGCAAAATGCGGCCCCGGATGAACAGCACCATCAGCGCCGGCACGAGGGTCACCGATAATAGCGCGGCGCCTGCCATGGCGAAGGTCTTGGTATAGGCCAGTGGCTTGAACAGCCGCCCTTCCTGGGCCTCCAGGCTGAATACCGGCAGAAAGGAGACGGTGATGATCAACAGGCTGAAAAACAGCGCCGGTCCGACTTCCTGGGCTGCCGCTATCAGGATATCCAGCCGGGACTGGCCGGGTTCCGCCCGTTCCAGGCGCTTGTGGGCGTTCTCGATCATGACGATGGCGGCGTCCACCATGGCGCCGATGGCGATGGCGATACCCCCCAGGCTCATGATGTTGGAGTTGATCCCCAGGCTGTACATCACCATAAAGGCGATCAAGACGCCCACCGGCAGCATCAGGATCGCCACCAAAGCGCTGCGCACGTGGAACAGGAACAGCACGCACACCAGGGCGACCACCAGGCTCTCTTCGAGCAGGGTACGGGACAGGTTACGGATGGCGCGGTAAATCAGATCGGAACGGTCGTAGACCGCCTGGATCGATACTCCCTCCGGCAGACCGCTGGCGATTTCGGCCAGCTTGTCCTTGATGTTATGGATGGCGTCCAGCGCGTTCTGGCCGTAGCGGGCGATGGCGATGCCGCTGACCACCTCACCCTCGCCGTTGAGTTCGGTCAGGCCCCGCCGCTCGTCCGGTCCCAGTTCCACCCGCGCCACGTCCCGCAGCAGGATCGGCACCCCGCCTTCGGCCTTGAGCACCAGTTGCTCCAGATCGGCCGTACCGCGCAGATAGCCCTTGCCGCGCACCATATACTCGGTCTCGGCCAGTTCCACCACCCGCCCACCGACGTCACGGTTGCTGGCGCTGATCACCTCGCCGAGTCGGGACAGGGGAATGCCGTAAGATTGCAACTTGCGGGGGTCAACGATCACCTGATACTGCTGGACGAAGCCGCCGACGCTGGCCACTTCGGCGATACCCTGGGCTTTGGCGAGCTGATAGCGGATGAACCAGTCCTGCAAGGTGCGCAGTTCCGCCAGGGTGCGCTGCGCCCCCAGCACCACATATTGATAGACCCAGCCGACGCCGGTGGCGTCCGGTCCCAGCGATGGAGTCACCCCGCGCGGCAGCCGGCCGGCGGCGAAGTTAAGGTATTCCAATACCCGCGAGCGTGCCCAGTAGAGGTCGGTGCCGTCCTCGAAAATCACGTAAACGAACGAGGCGCCGAAGAAGGAAAAGCCTCTGACCACCTTGGACTTGGGGACGCTTAGCATGGCCGTGCTCAGCGGATAGGTCACCTGATCCTCGACCACCTGGGGAGACTGGCCCGGATAGTCGGTATAGATGATCACCTGGACATCCGACAGATCGGGCAGGGCGTCCAGGGGGGTATGGTAGACGGCGTAGATGCCGCCGGCGATGATAACTACCGTAGCCAGCAGCACCAGGAAGATATTGCGGGCGGAGGCTTCGATCAGTCGGCTTAGCATTTCACTGTCCCTTGGGCATCATGGTCGGCGATCCGGCGCCATGGCCGGCATGGCCACCCGGCGGTGCGGGCGCCGGCTCGGCGGCAGGAACGCCGAAGCTGCCCAACGCCGCCTTGAGATTGCTCTCGGCGTCGATCAGAAAATTGGCGCTGACCACCACCGGCTCGCCGGCCTTGACGCCTTCCAGCACCTGGACATAGTCATCGCCTTGCACGCCCAGTTTGACCGGCCGCGGCTCGTAACGGCCCTCGCCCTTGTCGATGAGCACCAGTTGGCGGGCGCCGCTGTCGATCACCGCCGAGGTGGGAATGGTCACCATCGGAGCGCCGCCCTGGCCGGCGGCCAGTTCCACGCTGGCGTACATGGACGGCTTCAGCAAACCGTTGGGATTGGGCAGGTCGATATGGACCCGGGCGGTCCGGGTCTGCGGGTTCATCACCGGATAGATAAAATCCACCTTGCCGCTGAACACCTTGCCCGGATAGGCGTTGACGGTGACGTTGACCTTCTGGCCCGAATGGACCAGGCCGAGGTCCTGCTCGAAGACATCGGCCAATACCCACAGCGACGCCAGATCGGCGATTCGGTAGAGGGCCTCGCCCGGCATGAATCGCATCCCCTGCACCGCAGCTTTCTCCAGCACCACGCCGGTCACGGGGGCGCGCAGGGTCAACAGTTGCCGGGCCTGCCCTTCCTGCCGCAGGCGCTGCAATTCATCTTCGGGAACCTCCCAGTTGCGCAGCCGTTGCAGCGCGGCTTCGGCCAGTTGCTCCATGCCGGCCTGAATCTGGGCGTCGCTTTCCCGCAGGGCGCGCTGACCTCCCAGCGCGATAAGGTATTCCTGCTGGGCGGATACCAGTTCCGGGCTGTAGACATCCATCAGCGGTTCGCCACGTTTCACCGTATGGCCGGTGGCGTTGACATAAAGCTGCCGGATCCAGCCCTCGAAGCGAGGCGCCACCGTATACAGTCGGCGCTCATCCACCTGCACCGTGCCCACCAACCGGACCGGCCGGGTGAGGGTGCGTCTGCTGGCGGCTTCGGTCCTTACGCCCAGTTTCTGCACCTTCTCCGGACTGATGCTGACTTGGTTGCCCTGGGGTTCCTCGCCTTCGTAGACCGGGATATAGTCCATTCCCATCTGATCTTTTTTGGGCACGGGGGAGGTATCGGGCAGACCCATCGCGTTGCGGTAGTAGAGAATTTTGCCCTTGGAAGGTTGCTGAGCCGTGACCGGGGCATTCCAGCCGAAGCCGCCGAGAACCACTAACGCCAGAATTGCAATCAAGGTTAAGCGTTTCATAAGGGTGCTCCCACCAGCCGTTCGATTTCGGCCAGACGGATCTGCTGTTCCACCTGGGCTTTAAGATAATCCAGCCGCGTCTGGCGAATCTGCCGTTGGGCATCCAGGGCGGTGGTGAAGTCGATTCTGCCGGTCTGATAGTTGACCAGCGCCGATTGCAGGCTGAGTTCGGCCTGGGGCAGCAGGCTGGTCTTCAACAACTGGATTTGCCGGTTGGCGGAGTCCAGGCCAGCCAGCGCTTCCTGGAGAGAGCCCAACACCTGATTGGCGTTGGCTTCCTGCCGGATCTGGGCCGCCGCCAGCATAGCCGCGGCCTCACGTTCCTGGGAGCGGCGGGTTTCCTGCTGCAGGGGAATGTTGACTTCCAGCATCAATTCCCACCGGTCGAATTCGCCCTTACGCTGGATCGGAGACACGCCCACGTTCAGGTCGGGATAGCGATTTTTCTCGGTCAGGCGCCGGGTCTGTTCGGCGGCCGTGATCTGGGCCGACTGGGCCAGCAGCGTCGGATTGCTTTGCCAGACCCGCTGTTCCAGGCCGGCCAGTTCGGCGGGGCGGGGTAGATCCGGCAGGGCGCGCGGCTCCGCCAGCGGCGCCGTGGTCGGGCGGCCTAGTAAGGCGTTGAGGCGGGCGCGGGCTTGGCGCTGCTCCGCTTCCCAGGTGATCCGGCTGGTTCGCAACGCCGTCTGTTCCGTCTGGGCCTTAAGCGTATCCTGCTGCGGGGCCAGGCCGTTGGCGTAGCGGGTCCGCGCCAGGTTCTCCATTTCCCGCAACAGCAGTTGCATCTCGTTCGTCAGGGTCGCCGCCCGCCAGGCCTGGTAATACTGGGCAAACGCGGTCTTGATATTGGCGCGCAGCTCGGCCGCTGTGGCGCGGCGGCGGGCTTGCGTCTGCTCCACCTCCGCCGTGGCGACTTCCTGCTTGAGTTCACGCTTGCCCCAAAACGGCAGCGTCTGTGCGACCGTGTACTTGATCGATTCCGCCTCTCCTGGCACCAGGCTGGAGTTATTCCGAGAGAGGTCCTGCCATTCCACCCGGAACGTCGGATCGGGCAGGGCGCCGGCGGGTTGTACCCGCGCTTCGGCGGCCTCGGTTTCGTATTGCATGGCGGTCAGCTCGGGATTGTGCTGCTCCGCCCAGGCCAGCAATCCCTGCACCGTGGCGCCCAGTGGCGGTTCGGCCTCCTTGGCGGAACCGGCGGCCTGGACAAAAGCGGGTAAGACCAGCAATACCAACTGGATGCCGGCCAGCCATCGATTTCTTCCTAAGTGCATAGCCTATTCCCCTGAATATGAAGACAACGGAATGACGCCAGCCAAGGCGCGCCAAGGCGCCAAGCCGGCATAGATTGACAACAAAGGGGGAATTAACTGCGGGGAGGGGGTTGGGGTTGATCGGAGAAATGGTAAAAGAAATGTGGAGCAACCATTGTGTAGCAGGGGGCGCTCCCGGCGACGAGCAGCAATGGGCCTATCATTGGGATTGGACAGGCAACGCACCAGACGCAACTGCAATCATCGGCCAGCCCATGATCATTCTGGTGAGCTGGGGAATGCTGGTGAGGAGCCGCCTGGCGGTATCCCCCGGCGGCGCTGGCTGAGTTCTCGGGATGGGCGTGGCAGTCAAAATCGGCCGTACCAGCCATGGTTTGATGACCACACGGAAACAACACCATTGGTGCGGCAGACGCCAGCGCTTGCAGGGACAGTGCCGGCACCAACAGCAGCACGATCAGCCTATGAAGCCACCAGCGCTTCAGCCGGGCAATACCAGTTGGGGGGTAATCAGCCGATTTCATGACTGGCGAACGTACTGCTGTGTAAGAGAGACATACTCCATTCTAACACCTCGCTTTCTATCGCTACCACACAAAGGACGAGGGGGGCAATTAAAACTGTGAGGTATCGTTGCCCGTTCCTGGGAGCGCCGGCGTCCTCGCCGGCAATCAGGATGAAGGTATCTCGTTCAACCACTGACGCACATCGTCAATGGGCTGGCCGAAAAACTCACCGATCTGTTCCACGGTCCAACCGGTAGCCTGCAAGCGCAACGCGATCTCGCGCCGCTCCTCCAAACGTCCTTGTGAACGTCCTTGAGCAAGACCATCTTCCCATGTCGTTTCAATCACGTCCTTTTCAATCACCAGATTGGTGATATAGCGCTCATAACGGCGGCGCTCCTCCGGTGTCATCCGCATCACCGTCAATTTTTGTTCCGCCTCCGCCATTCCTGGCGCCTGGTAATCAGGCGGCGTCTCACTGTGCTTGAACAGATAAATCCACTCATCCAGCGGCGCGGCGATCACATCCTGAAACCGCTCGACATTGATCAGATAGTATTCGGGAAAGATATTCTTGGGGCGATAACCGATCACCCGATCGGGACTTTCCACCTTTCTCCTCACCACCAGCGGATGGCCGGTATGCAAGCCCCGGAATTCGGTGGTGCCGTAATACACATAATCATCGCCGCTGCCCAAATTGAAATAGAGAATGCTCACCGAGATGACCTTCACCACATCCCGGTAGTCCGTCCCCAGTTTCAGGCTGTCCACCACCACCCGCGCGCTGCCATACAGCAGGCGCTCCAGATAATCCGCCTCCCGCTGATTCTGAATCTCGACGATGACCCGCCGGCCCGCACTATCCCGCACCAGCAAATCCACCCGGTTGAATTTATCGCTGCCATCCTCCGGGTTACTTTCGCTTTCCAACAACTCCTCGATTTTAATCGGCTCGTTGAGCAGCGCAGTCAGAAAACCTTCCAGCACGTCGAAATTGGCCTTGTCCCGCAACAAGGTTTTCATGGCCCAGTCAAAACGAATCAAGGATTGAAATTTCATTCGGTAATCTCCAGGAACCGTTTACTCCCCTCGCCCGTTTACGGGAGAGGGGTTGGGGGTGAGGGTGTTCATGAGCGAATTGTATACGCTGGCGCCCAGCGCGGGCAGCAGCGCATCATGGATATGGAATTCACCGCAGCCTCCGGTACCCCCCCCCCCAAAATCGCGGAAAAGCGCGTAGGTTGGGGTGAGGAACGAACCCCAACATTTCGAAGATGGGGTTACCGTTGGGGTCCCTTCGTCACCCCAATCTACGTTCTGCTCCATCCGGGCTACGCGGGCTGACACTGGGAATACACCACTCTTTACGCTGCCACCACGGCTTGATGTCGTTTTTTTGTAACTTCTCAATAAGTCCTGGCAGCAACAAAAACAATGACTTAGAGCAGGTAGGTCTGCTCAGTTTCGGTAAGGTCAACAAGGTATTTATGGGCCATAGGTATTCCTCCTTTTGCTACCATAAATCACCAAGGAACACCTGTCAAAATCATTGAAACAGACCAGTAGGGCGGATACAGGGATGTGATCCGCCAAAACATTCGGCACAATCCCGGTTCCGGCGGCACCCTTCCGTGATTCCGTACACATAAATGAATCATCCGGCCCAAACCCAGTTTCGGCGGAACCCATCCCTGGTTCCGCCCTACGCGCTACGCGCTTTTACACAGCTTTGTAGAGTCGTCGAAAAAATGGGATTTCACAAGACACGCCAAAAAGGTTCGCATATTCGATATGCCCATGCTGACGGACGGAAAACCACTATTCCAGATCATGGAAGTCAAGATGTCCCCAGAGGACTGTTGATCAAAATTATCAAACAAAGATTTGAATATTTCTGTAGAAGATTTTATGCGCTTTGTGTAAAAGCCGGGGGCGTGCAACGACTTCACTGTTGCCCAACATTTCCGCCTAACATACCGACCTAACTAATTATTCCAGCTGACCCGGCGCGATAAAGCCGCGCCGTGCGGCTGAATTCTGGCGTTGAGCCGACACTCTGACTCTAACTAACTGATTTGAACCTAAAAAGTTGACACACAAGAAGAGGGGTCAGGTCTTGCAATCACGCATGTTTGATTGCAAGACCTGACCCCGTCCGCCGCGTGTGGACTACTTCGCTGTCCAGCCAGAGCTTCACGTCCTGGTATAATGGCAGATCATCGCCCTTTTGGCCCCATTTTCGTTTGTAGTCATTAAGCCGCGTACCTGATCACTTCCAATTCCGCAGCAGAATTTACTTTTTTGAGAATTTCATCCACCTGCTGCATCACCGGGTCATCCAGTAGATACTCAGTACAGCCTTCACATTGAAGTACAGGCAAATTTTTCAAGATAGCGATAGTCGATTTATGGATCTTAAATGGAAGATCGGTGACGATGGGCGTCATGCTTGAACCGCAGATGTGACATCTCATAGGGATGACCTCCTCGTTTTTAAATCCTCTTGCCACTCATCAGGATTCGGATAATAAGCAGTAATGATTCGAACATTATCTTCTTTGACATCGGTGGCAAATAAAATATGGAATACACGATTCTGATAGTGCGAATAGATGAGATAACTGGGAAGGTATTTATCTCTGGGATATTCCTCAATAATTTCATAGCTATCAACAGAATCAATAATAAATTCCCTGGGAATGAACCTGTCTTTCAGACGCATGTTTACATGGTAAGCCCATCTGATCTTTCTCTCCCGTACCCATTTCCTGATGAACTCCAAGGGATGATCGGGAAGTATACGCTCATCGTTTGACATTAATTTTCTTTACAGCCCCCGGAAGATGGTCGTAGGTAAAATTAAGATTTTGCATGTAGCGCCGCCCGATAGGCTGCATGGTTTGGCTGATGGTAGCCGGCTGGGTCAGGCTGGTCAACAGGTGCATAGGGTTGACTGTAAGCACGCATGTAAGCATGGCTGACATGACTGTATGCACCCGAATTGCCTATAGGCCACCAACTTAAGGCGGGACAATCCGACCCTGGGAGCGCCGGCATCTTCGCTGGCCTCAGGGCATCGACGCCAGTCGACAGCCGGCAAAATGCCGGCGCTCCCAGGGAATCCCCGTAGGGGCGGTTCGCGAACCGCCCCTACGGGCTCAGCCTGCAAAGTGTCCCGACTTAAGTGGATACCCTGCCTATAAGCCTCAACTTGTTGTAATATAAATCATTTTTAGGACGAGGCGCAGATGATATCGGGTAGCGGAAGCGGGTCTATAACCTACAGTTCGCCAGGCTGCCATCCGCATCGTTACGGTGCGGAGTCTCTTAGTAAGCTTGCGGCAGTCTGTTATGATTAATTGAAATGGGGTCATAACTCCGTGTTGGTGGGAGCGGACCCTGTCCGCGGTCTCGTCGGGTAGTCGCCGACCGCCCCCGTAAGCTGCAGTTGAGCGGTTGCGTTATGACCCGTGCTCGATTAATCACAAGCCTTGGGCTTAACTTTGAAGTGAACGACGATGAGAACCTTTCCCAAACGCGCCACGGGTTTTACCCTGATCGAAATCATGGTGGTGGTGGTCATATTGGGCATTCTCGCTGCTATTGTGGTGCCCCGTATCATGGACCGCCCGGATCAGGCCCGAGTCATCAAAGCCAAACAGGATATCCGGGTGCTGCACAGCACCCTGGATTTGTATAAATTGGATAATTTTCGCTATCCCACAACGGATCAGGGGTTGGAAGCCTTGGTGCAAAAACCCACCAGCATTCCGGAGCCGCCCCATTGGAAGGAGGGCGGTTATATCGATCGTGTGCCGAAAGACCCCTGGGGCCAGCCCTATCAATATCTGAGTCCCGGTCAGCACGGCGCCGTCGATATCTATTCCCTCGGCGCCGACAACCAACAGGGCGGCAGCGGCGTGGACGCCGATATCGGGAGCTGGAATCTGGATGAGCAGTAAGCGGCGCCAGGCCGGCTTCACGCTGCTGGAAATCATGGTCACGATGGTGCTGATCGGCATCATCGCCAGCTTCGCCGTGCTGTCCCTGCCTGGCAAAGGCCCCGCCGAGCGCCTGGCCGGGGAATCCCGCCGCCTGATCGCCGTGCTGGAGATGACCCAGCAGGATGCGCTGCTGCGGGGTGACCAGCGTGGGGTGTACTTCACCGAAACCGGCTATGAGCTGATGACCTATCAGGGTGGCAAGGGTGGGCAGGGCGGTGGGAACGGCTTCACGTCGGAACGGGCCTATCAGTTGCCGGCGGGATTGCGGCTGCAACTGTGGGTGGAAGGGCGCCTGGTGGATTTCAAGAAAGCGACTGTAGACCTGCCTCAGGTGTTGCTGCTTTCCAGCGGTGAAATGACACCCTTTACGGTAATCTTCGACGAGGCCGATGAAATGGCGCCTTACGGCAGCAATAAGAAAAGTTACCGGGTGGACGGCGACGTCACCGGCCATTTAGCCATGGAAGCCATGCGGTGAAACCCAAACAGCGTGGCTTTACCCTGCTGGAAGTCATGGTCGCCCTGGCGATATTGGCCCTGACGCTCGGCGCCATGATCCAGGCCGGCGGCGCCAGCGCGCGCAACGTGGCGATGCTGCGCGACCGGACGCTGGCCAGTTGGGTGGCGCTGAACAAGGTCAACGAGACGCTGCTGTTGCGCGAATGGCCCGATCCTGGCAGCCATGCCGATACGGTCACCTTCGGAAATCGGGAATGGTATTGGGAGGTACGCATCGGTAAAACCAGCGATCCCGAACTGCGCCGCGTGGAAGTGGCTGTCCGTGACCAGAAAGACGCCGCGCCGCTGGTTGAACTGATCGCCTTCAAGGGACGCTCGGGTACCGATGCCGATACGGCGGTGGATCAGGGCAAGCCGGGGGAGGGCGCGAAGACTGCCGCCGGCGCCAAGGCCACGGAGCGCAACAAGTCAGGACAGACCCATCCAGCCGCAAAACAATAACCCGGTCATGACCTGCGTACTCCCATCCCCTCGATTTCAGCCTTCCCGCCAGAGGGGTTTCACTCTTTTGGAACTGCTGGTTGCCCTGGCGGTATTTGCCATCATGGCCGCCGCCGCCTACAGCAGTCTGCACAGCATCCTCTTTACCGAGGCGGCGGTGAAAACGGAGACACAGCGGCTGGCCGAACTGCAAATGGCCTTTTTTCTGCTCGAACGGGATATAGCGCAAGCCGTGCCAAGGGGAATTCGCGACGAGTACGGCGAAACCCAACCGCCTCTGCAAACCGGCAGGCTGCTGGGTGACCTGCTGATTTTCACCCGGGCCGGCTGGGATAATCCCTTGGGACAACCGCGGTCCGGCCTGCAACGTCTGGCCTACCGCTTCGAACAGGGACAATTGTTCAGACTGTCCTGGGATAGCCTGGACCGCGGCGGCGCCAGTAAACCCCAGGCCAGCCTGCTGCTGGATGGCGTGCAGGATGTTCGGATGCGGTTTTTAAATGATCAGGATAAGTGGGATAAGGAATGGCCGCCCAAGGAAGAGGCTCCGGAAGCGGAGCAGAAACCTAAATTGCCGCGGGCGGTGGAAGTGACTGTGGTGCTGAATGACTGGGGGGAAATCACCCGGCTGTTTTCCTTGGCGGGGTATTGATATGCGGTTCTTTCGCGTTGCCGCCCTCCAGCCAATCCCTGTCAACCCGGCGGCCTGCCGGCGACGTCAGCGCGGAGTCGCCCTGATTACAGTGCTGCTGATCGTTTTTATGGCCAGCGTCGCCGCCGCCAGCCTGATGACGCTGCAAGGATATACCCTCCACCGCAGCACGCTGCTGTTGAACCAGCAACAGGCCCGCCTGTACACGCTGGGCGCGGAGCAGTGGGCTATCTCTCTGCTCAAGCGCGATCTGCGCAACGACCTCGAACAAAACGAAAGGGTCGACACCCTGCAAGAGGATTGGGCGACGATCCCGCCTTCCCTGCCGGTGGAGGGGGGCTCCATCAGCGGCCGGATCGAGGATTTACAGGGCCGCTTCAACCTGAACAATTTACTCAGAACCAAAAAGCAACCAGGGGCGGATGCCAAAGCGAACTCGAACAAGCCCAACCTGCCGGGAACCAAGCGTAAAGGGCAGGCATCCGCTCTGAACCAGAAATCCTCCCTGGGACAGAAACAGCAAGATACCGCGGAAGAAGGCAACGCCGACCAGGAGGAGAACGACGCCGACCAAAAGGAAAACAGCGCCGATAAGGAGGAAAACAATGCCGACAAGGAGGAAGATAAAGCGAATGATGAGAAGGAGGGCACCGACAAAGCCTCCACCGAACGCAAGACCATCAACAAAAAACAATTCCAGGTGTTGCAGCGGCTGCTGGAACTACTGGAACTGGATCCCGCCCTCGCCGACGCCATCGCCGACTGGATCGACGCGGATAAGGAAAAACGCGCCAATGGCGCCGAGGACAGCGATTACGAGGGTCTCGATCCGCCTTATGTGGCCGCCAACCAGCCGCTGACGAGCGTTACCGAACTGCGTCTGATCAAGGGAATCGACGCGGCGACGTATAACAAACTGGCGCCTTATGTCTGCGTCCTGCCTCCCGGCACGGCCTTGAATGTAAACACCGCCTCGCCGGTGGTGCTGGCCGCCTTGAACGAGAACCTGAATATAGAGCAATTTAAAAAATCGGCGGAGGAAGCGAAAGAAAGCTATAAAGATATCAACGAATTTATCGAAGCCACGAAGCTGGCCGGTCGGACCGGTCCCATGCTGAATCTGGCGGTCGACACGCAGCATTTCCTGATCGAGGTCGAAGCCAGCGTCGGGGAGGGGCGGGCCGTCCTGCACAGCGTGGTGGAGCGTTCAGAAGATGGCGATATTAAGGTATTATTCCGTAGTTTCGGTAACGATTATTAGCCGGAATTCTTAAACGATCGACAGACAGTATGCCCCAGATCCTGTTATTTCGGTTTCTTAGCCCTGAGCAAGTGGAATGGTTCGAGCCCGACGTCGGCCTGCAGCAAGGCGCGCCGGCGGAGTTGGCCGCCCAGGTCGGCGGCGATCGCCTGCTGCTGGCGGCTCCCAGCGAAGCGATTACCCTGAGCGTGGCTCAAGTCCCCGGCCGGCAACGCTCGGCCCGACTCAAAGCGCTTCCCTTTGCCCTGGAAGATAACCTGGCCGCGGATGTGGAAGAACTGCACTTCGCCGTGGGCGAATTCGCGGACGATTCCATCCCGGTCGCCGTGGTGGACCATAAGACGCTGCAGGCCTGGCTGGAAACCTGTACCCAGGCCGGCCTCAGCCTTAATGCCATCATTCCCGAGCCGCTGCTGTTGCCTTACGCCGAAGATTCCTGGAGCCTGCTGCTGGACGATAACCGGGCGATCGTGCGCAGCGGTTACTGGGATGGCTTCGTCACCGACCAGAGCGAACTGGAGACAGTATTGAATCTGGCGCTGGCGGAAGCCGGGGAACAGAAGCCCCACTACCTGCGGGTCTGGGGAGAACTCACGCCGGAACTGACGGGGCTGGATATCGAACTCCGCCAGGAGGAAAGTCAGCCGGAACCGCTGCGCGTATTCGCCGCCGGTTACCAGCCCGCCACTGTCATCAATCTGTTGCAGGGCCAATACAGCCGGCAGACGCAACTGGGTAAGTGGCTGCGTCCCTGGCGGGCCGCGGCGGCCCTGGTCGGAGTATGGCTGCTGCTGCAACTGGCGCTGCAAATCGGCGAATATCGGCAGCTTAAACAGGAACAGGCGAGCCTTGGCGCGGCAATGGAACAGGTCTACAAAGAAGCCGTACCCGATGCCCGCAAGATCGTCAATCCCCGCGTCCAACTGGAAAGCCGGCTGCGGGAATTGCGCAGCGGCGACGCTACCGCTGGCACCGCCTTTCTCGATCTGCTGTATCGCGGCGGCCAACCGATTCAGGCCCTGCCGGGTGTGACCCTGCGTAGTCTGCGCTACAAGGAAAACCAACTGGATTTCGACCTGGAAGGCGGCAGCCTCGAAATATTCGACCAGCTCAAGCAGCGTTTCACCGAACAGGCAGGGCTGGAAACACAGATCCGCACGACCAAAAAGGAAGATAAGGTGGAAAGCCAGATCACGGTTAAAAAGGCGGCCTCATGAAAAACTGGTGGAGCAATCTAAGTGAGCGCGAGCGCTGGATAACAGGCGGTGGCGGCGCCCTGACCTTGCTGTTTCTGCTCTATGCCCTGGCCTGGCGCCCGTTTCACGCCAACCTGCTCACTCTGCGCCAGACGGTGGCCACTCAACGCCAGGATCTCGCCTGGATGCGGCAGGCCGCCGCGGAGGTCAAACGGTCGAGCGCCTCACCCGCCGCGGCGACGGCCCGTCAGAGTAATCCCCAATCCCTGTTGACCCTGGTCGACCAGACCGCCCGAACGGCGGGACTGGGTACGGTGATGAAGCGGATCGAACCGCAAGGCGAGGACAAGCTGCGGGTGCAATTCGAACAGGTCGACTTCGATCGACTGATTCGCTGGCTGGGGTCGTTGGAGCAGGAACACGGCGTCACCAGCGCCAGTGTCACCCTCGATCGCCAAGCGGAAGCCGGCCGGGTCGATGCCCGGCTGGTGCTGCAAGGCAGGACCTCATGAGACGCCTGCTGGCCTATATCCTGCTGGGCCTGTTGGCATATACCGTCTTCCTGGTGCTGTTGTGTCCGGCGGGTCTGCTCATAGAGCAGTTGGCGCAGCGCCTGCCTGGTTTCAGCGCTCAAAGCGTGCAGGGCAGCGCGGTTCAGGGCACGGCCCGAAGCGTGCAACTGTCGGCTACGGCGCGGCTGGAAACCATCGCCTGGCGACTGCGGGTGCTGCCCCTGTTGCTGGGACGGATCGAATACGATTTGCAGTTGACCGCGCCCGAGCTGAATCTTCGAGGGATCGCCGGCCTGGGCCTCGACCGGCAGTTCCGGATCGTCGCGCTGAATGGACAGCTCCCGCTGCCCAGAGCCATCGCTCTGGCGGGACGCCCGCCTCCGCCGCTGAATGGCATGCTGGAACTGGACAATGTGGGATTAAGCCTGAATCGCGACTATCGGCCTACGGAGGCCGGCGGTCTGATCCACCTGCATAATCTCAGCACCAGCTTCGGCACTCCTCTATCCCTGGGTAACTTCGAGATACAATTGCAAATCCAGGCCAGCGCCCTGATTGCCTCGATTCAGGACCAGGGCGGGCCGTTGCAACTCAACGGCAACCTGACCTTGGACCCCGATGGCCGTTACCGTTTTACCGCTCAGGCCGCACCACGGGATCAGGACAACCGTGAACTGTATCAAGCCCTCAGCCTGTTGGGCCGGCCCGGGGGAACTGGTAAATGGACGTTCGATTTTGCAGGAAACTTAAAGGTTTAATCTGCCCGGCTTGGGCGCTCATCAGGGGAGAATTGTTCGCATGATCCATAGGTTACTACAAGGCTTTATCAGTGCTCTGGCCCTGGCGTTGCTGGCCGCCTGTTCCAGCGGCCGCCCGCCGGCTACCGCAACGATTCAGGAACAGTGGCCCACCGCCGGGAACCTGCCTTACTATGGCAGCAGCGGGGTGTTTCCCAGGCCGCCGGAACTGGAATCGCAGGTCGCTTTCTGGCGCAACGTCTACGGCGTTTGGAACCTTTCCCAGGTGGCCTTGCACGACGACAGATATATGAACATCGTGTATGAGGTCGTCGATTTGCCCGGCGGCGCTTATGAAAGCTATACGCCCGAGCAACAGGAACTGATACGCGGTCGGCGGGATGCCTGGAAATACCGGCTGCAAATGGTGCAGAGCAAGCTGGCCACCGGTCTGACCCTGGACGATAATGACAAGGCCCTGATCGCCTACATCGCCAGGAGCGGCGGCACCAACGCCGTTTATGGCGCCAGCGAGCGGCTGCGGGCACAGCGGGGCCAGCGGGAGCGCTTCAAGCGTGGTTTGGAAATCAGCGGGCGCTACGATGCCCGGTTCCGGGAAATCTTCCGCCGTGCCGGCCTGCCCGAAGATCTCGCCTATCTGCCGCATGTGGAATCCTCGTTCCGCAATCAGGCGCGTTCTTCCGCCGGCGCAGTCGGCGTCTGGCAGTTCACCCGCGCGGCGGCGCAGCGCTTCATGACGGTGAATGCGGCCATGGATGAGCGCCTCGACCCGGTCGCATCGGCGCAGGGCGCGGCCCGTTATCTGCGTTATGCCCATGGCCTGTTGGGCAGTTGGCCGCTGACGGTGACCTCCTACAATCATGGCATCGGCGGCATGCAGCGCGCCAAGGACTATCACGGCGCCGACATTGTCCGCATCGTCAATAACTACGATAGCCCCCAGTTCGGCTTTGCTTCCCGTAATTTTTATACCGAGTTTCTGGCGGCCCGCGACATAGCCAGCCAACCTCAGCGCTTCTTTCCGGAGGGCCTGCATTACGAGCCGCCGCTCAGTGGAGAGCGGGTGGTCTTACAGCAGACGATGCCGGTATCGGAGATAGCGCGTTATTACGGCGTGGATCGATCGCAGTTGATTGCGCTCAACAACGCCTGGACGGATGCGGCTGACGCCGACCGGGTGCCGGTGCCGGCGGGAACGGAAATCTGGCTGCCGGCGGGTACGCCCAATCGTGGGGTTGCGCAGCAGTGAGAGCGGCCGACGGACCTGATGCAACAGTTTCGATGGTGATCGTCGTGATAGAGGGTTTTCACCAGTCCCCTACGGTGGCTGACTCACGGTAATTGTGCCGGCGGCTGGCCGGGATCCTGGATAAGATCCATGGCGCGTTATGGCATTGTCGAATTGCGCCGCGAGAAGAATCATGTGCGTCCACATGGTTAAAGCGACTGCATTCCGCATTGTGGTAGCGTGAGGGTGGGTACAAAAACTCTGCTAGCAAAATAGAGCTTAGTGTAAATTTTTCAGTGATGGAGATAAGTTGATACGCTATCTTGTATAGCAAGGAAAAAGACAACACTACAGGTAGTACCTAAACGTTCCCATCACTGGAAAATTTACACTACCAACTATTTTTTGCGTCCGATTGTCAAATAACGATATTTGCCCAACTATACGTTCCACCGGATCGCTTACGCTCCCGGTGAACTTGGCGTTAGGGCGGGTGGGATTTTTCTCCTTTCAACCGACCGACTGGACTGCTCAATGCCACCCCGTCTTTGCTTAAGCTGTCTTGCCTTCGGGCGTCTCCTGGCGGTGACCTTGTGTGGCGGAAGCATCCGGCGGGTGACAAGTTGAAAAAGCCCGCGTAGGATGCGCTGAGCCCGCGTAGGATGCGCTGAGGAACGAAGCGCATCATTCGCGTGACTCGATTGATGCGCCTCCTTCGTCGGTACATCCTACACAGGTTTAGGCGCAATAGCTGTCAGGTGTATTGCGCCGCATGTGTATGTTTGGCCCATTCGCCGCAATACGCCTTAAGCGAGTCCGTTCTGGCTTTTTGATTCGTAAGCATCTGTAAACTCTGGATATGCCGATCATTTCTTACTTTTTTGGTATTACCATTCGCATGTATCATGATGATCATCCTCCGCCCCATGTTCATGCCGAATACCAAGGCCATGAAGCCTTCATCGAAATCGACACAGGCACGATAATCAAAGGGCATTTACCACGCCGAGCAGCCTATATCGTGCGGGAATGGTGTCTGGAACATAAAGACGAACTTCGGTATAACTGGATGCTCGCCCAACAATTTGAACCGCTTGAACACATATCCGGAGCCGACAATGATTAAGCTCATCCAAGCCACTCCTCAATTCGGTTTTCGTTTGAAGCTGGTTTTCTCCGATCATTCCTGGGGCGAACTGGATTTCAAGCCGTCTTTGCAACGTACGGGAAGTCTGCTGGAACCTCTACGTGATCCAATTTATTTCGCCCGTTGTTTTATCGAGATGGGCGCATTATGTTGGCCGAATGGATTGGAGCTAGGGACCGAGTCCTTGAGACAAAAACTGGTAAATAGCGATGCGCTCCATAAGTCAGGGCGAGAGGCTGCTTGAGGGCCGAAAAATGGGCCAGCCTCGATTTATTACGATAGCCCTAACAAAAGCATGCAGCCGACGCGCTACGCGCGCGGCTGAGCTTAGATCGTTAGGCATTCGCGATGCTCTCCTTGCACGAAGTTGGGACACATCGTTATTATGGTATAGATGCCAACAGTTCTAAAAATTGGAAGTTTCCGCTTTCACTTTTACTCGGACGAAGGTGCTGAACCTCCACACATCCATGTGCGCTGTCCGGACGGTGAGTGTAAGTTCTGGCTTGCGCCTGTAGCCTTGGCTGGTAACCGCGGCGTGCCGCCTCACGATTTACGAGAGATCGAACGGCTTGTGTTTGCGCATAGACAGATCCTTATCGACAAATATCATGAATACCACAGCCATTGAGATAGAGCCTGTAGCGATTAGAGCCTGGGCGGAAGAACGGATGATCTATCTTGAGTTGACGGACGGACGGATCGTCGGTTTTCCTGCTGACCGTTTTCGGATACTGAGTCAAGCATCTGAAGACCAGCTTAAAGGGGTTCAGGTTGAGTTGGATGGGTACGCACTTAGATGGGAGGAACTCGACGAAGACCTAACGGTTGGCGGGGTAGTTGCTGGAAGGTTTCAACTCCCGTTACCGGGACGAGCAGCCTAACAAAGCGCTCCAGCCGACCGCGCTACGCGCGGCGGCTGAGCTTAGATCGTTAGGGGCGTTCGGCCTTTTATATATTGAGTTTTTCGGTATGGTTAGATTATCCTATTTTGTTTGATGCGCATCGCGCTATTTTTTCGTAGGCTGCGACGACACAAAAAATCATCATAGTGACGCCACTAACCAAGCAGGTTGTTGAAATGTCGAAAAATATCCCTTTGAACGAGCGCCTCATCTTTGCGCTTGACGTGGATTCGCTGAGCGAAGCCGAGCGGTGGTTAGACCTCCTCGGCGATCATGTTCGCTTTTACAAGGTGGGGTTGCAACTGTTCTTAGCAGAATGGTTCCCCGCCATCGATACGATCTTGAAACGTGGGCATAAGGTCATGGTTGATCTAAAGTTCTTTGATATTCCTGAGACTGTAGCTCTCGCAGTACGAGAGCTAAAGAACAGAGGGGCAACCTTTATTACTGTCCACGGTAATGATCTTATATTGCGAGCAGCGGTGCAGGAACGTAATGGAGCTAAAATTCTTGCTGTTACCGTGCTTACCAGCTTTGATGAGTCGGATATGCTGGAAATGGGATTTACTGGGACTATTGCAGATTTGGTTTATCATCGAGCCAAGAAAGCATTAAGCATTGGATGTGATGGTATTATTTCATCAGGGCTGGAAGTCCCGCGCTTACGGGAAGGATTGGGCGATCGATTCCTAATCGTGACTCCCGGAATTCGTCCTGGAACAAACGATGTTATTCAAGAGGACGACCAGAAAAGAATTGCATCAGCTTATCAGGCCATTCGTAATGGCGCGGATTATGTTGTTGTTGGGCGTCCTATTCGTAATTCAAGCGATCCTGTTTCTGTTGTAAAACAAATACAGGATCAAATGGCAGACGCTATAGCCTAACTATCCGCTGCACCGGACGCTGCGCGCCGGTGAGCGGAGTCGTTAGCTGACGGTATTCACCGGCCTCCAGATTGAACAGGTCGTCCTGCAAGGCGGGCAGATTGAGGTCGATGGAGAATACGACCGCTCATTGTGCATCCTTGATACGGCGTTGTTCTTCGATGCGGGCCAGGAACTCATCGATATCGGTTTCCGCAGGTGGATGTTGTTTCATCCATTGCGTCGCCTGAGCGAGCCGCTCGCACATCTCCGGCGTGTGCAGCCACGCTTCGGATTCTGGAATTACCCGCATAGCAAATCTGGCATCCGCCTTGGCAATCAGTTGTTTGTAGAAATGCTTTTCACTGGTCCCGGTTCATCCTGGTTCTCCTCGGGGGCGGGTTCCGCGACGTTGCCTTCAGGAATTCGCTCGCCGAAGTAGCACTCATAGCACATCCTCACGCCGTCCTTGAAGAAAAAACCGGCGGGCGGACCGAAGTTTCCGCACAGATCACACACCAGATAAGTGCCGCTCATCAGCGCCTCCTCCGAATCCGGGAACGCCGGCGTTCCCGCCGGCTGGTTCCCTCTTAAGAAGCCGCCGCCAGCGGCGCTTCTTCCTGTTCCTGCGCCGGCAGCAGGGCATACTCCATGCTGTCCGACAAGGCTCGCCAACTGGCGTCGATGATATTGCTGCTGGCGCCCACCGTAGTCCAGGAACGATCGCCGTCGTGGAAGTTGATCAGTACCCGCGTCGTGGCGCCGGTCCCCTTATCGCTGTTCAGGATGCGGACCTTGTAATCGGTCAGGCGCACCGATTGCAGTTGCGGGTAGACATCGACCAGCGCCTTACGCAGCGCCTGGGCCAGGGCATCCACCGGACCGTCGCCTTCGGCGGCGGTCAGTCTGACCTCCTCATCGATACGCACCTTGACCATAGCCTCCGCCACCAGGCCGCGGCCCTGGCGATGCTCTACCAAGGCCATAAAATCGATCAGGTCGAAGGGCGCCCGATAATTCCGCCTGGCCCGCTGCATCATCAGATCCACCGAGGCTTCGGCGGCCTCGAAGGTAAAGCCTTCGTGCTCCAGTTCCTTGATTCGCTGTAATACCCGGTCGGCTTCCTGCGGGGTGATAGCCAGCCCATGGGCGCGCGCCTGATAGATCAGATTGCCGCGGCCGGACAGTTCCGACACCAGCGCCCGGGTTTCATTGCCCACCAGCGCCGGGTCGATGTGCTGATAGCTGGTCACGTTCTTGAGCACGGCGGCCACATGGATGCCGCCTTTATGGGCGAAAGCGCTAAGCCCGGTGTAGGGCTGATGGTTGTCGTGCTTGAGATTGGCGATTTCCGCCACCAGCCGGGACAGCTTGGTCAGGCCGCGCAATTGCTCATCGTCGATGACTTTCAGCCCCATCTTGAGTTGCAGGTTGGGGAGGATGGTGATCAGATCGGCATTGCCGACCCGCTCGCCATAACCATTGATAGTCCCCTGCACCTGGGTGCAGCCGGCGCGGACGGCGGCCAGCGAGTTGGCCACCGCGCAACCGCTGTCGTTATGCACGTGGACCCCCAGGGGAGCGTTGACTTTGGCGCGCACCGCGCTGACGATCTCCCACACCTCCCAGGGCAGGGCGCCGCCGTTGGTCTCGCACAGCACCAGCCAGTCCGCCCCACCCGAGGCGGCGGCCTGCAAGGTGGCGATGGCGTAAGCGGGATTGGCCTTGTAACCGTCGAAAAAATGCTCGGCGTCGTAAATGACTTCCTTGCCCAGGCTTTTCATGTAGGCCACGCTCTCCTGAATCATGGCCAGATTTTCTTCCAGAGTGGCGTTTAGGATATGGTGCACATGGAAGTCCCAGCTCTTCCCCACCAGCGTCACGGCGGGGGTGGCGGCATCCACCAGCGCGCGCAGATTGGGGTCTGCTTCACAGCGGCTGTCCTTGCGGCGGGTGCTGCCGAACGCCGAGATCCGGGCCTGCTTGAGGTTCAATTCGCGGACGCGCACGAAGAATTCGGCATCCTTAGGATTCGAGCCGGGCCAGCCGCCTTCGATGTAATGCACTCCGAATTTATCCAGTTTCCGGGCGATGGTCAGCTTATCGTCCAACGATAAGGAAAGATCCTCGCGCTGGGCGCCATCGCGCAGGGTGGTGTCGTACAGAAATACCTGGGACATGGTTGTCGCTCTTCAACAATTTGAGATTCGATTATTGCTTAACACCTATCAGTTGGTAGGGCGCAATAGCGTAGCGTATTGCGCCGCTATGCTGCTGCCCCTCATACGGCGCATTACGCTCTGCTCCGCTCCGCTAATGCGCCCTACAGTCGGTGATTCCAGGGTTGGAAGCAAACTGATAGGTGGTAAGTCGATTATTGCAAATGAATAGTAAAGTGCATAGTAAAGTGCATAGTAAAGTGCATAGTAAAGTGCATATTGCAAACTGCATCAACATTTCCCCGCCAATGCCCCGGCTACCTTGGAACCGGAAGGGCGCTCCAGAAAATCCGAGATATAGCGCCCGGCGGCGATAAGCCCGGGCAAATCCACTCCGGTTTCTATCCCCAGGCCGTCGAGCAGATACAGCACATCCTCGCTGGCGACGTTGCCGGAGGCGCCCTTGGCATAGGGGCAGCCGCCCAGACCGGCCACCGAACTGTCGATCACCGCCACGCCCAGTTGCAGCACGGCGTAGAGATTGGCCAGCGCCTGGCCGTAGGTATCATGGAAATGGGCCGCCAGCTTGTCGATGGGAACCCTGGCGGCGACCGCTTCGACCATCGCCTGCGCCTTGCCCGGCGTGCCGACGCCGATGGTGTCGCCCAGCGAGATTTCGTAGCAACCCATGTCGTACAGCCGCCCGGCCACCCCGGCCACCGCCGCGGGCGCGATCCCGCCTTCGTAGGGACAGCCCAGCACACAGGAGACATAGCCACGCACCCGCACGCCATGCCGCCGCGCCGCCGCCATGATCGGAGCGAAGCGCTCCAGACTCTCGGCGATGGAGCAATTGATATTGCGTTGCGAGAAGCTCTCCGAAGCGGCGCCGAATACCGCCACTTCCCCGGCGCCGGCGGCGAGGGCGCTCTCGAAGCCTTTCAGATTCGGGGTCAGCACGGAGTAACAGGTTCCCGGCCGGCGCCGGATGCCGGTCAATACCGCCGTGTTGTCGGCCATTTGCGGCACCCATTTGGGAGAGACGAAACTGGTCGCTTCCACCACCGGCAGGCCGGTTGCGGACAGGCGGTCGATCAACTCGATTTTGACTTCGGTGGGTACCGGCTTGGGTTCGTTCTGCAAGCCGTCGCGGGGACCGACTTCCACCATCTTGACGTACTGGGGCAGGGACATGGCGAATTCCTGGCATTATCTTTAGAGCTTCTGGGTATGGGCGGGATCTTCGACGCCGGCGGGATCTTCGTGGATGATCACATCGGCGTTGGGAAAGGCTTTCTGCAAATCGAAAAACACCTCATCGGAGGCCGCATGGGCGGCTTGCAGCGACATGGCGCCGTCGAATTCCAGATGACATTGAATGAAATAGGTCTGGCCGGAGCGGCGGGTGCGCAGGTCATGCACCCCCCGGACCGCCGGATGGCGGCTGGCAATCTCGACGATCTGTCGTTTATCGTCTTCCGGCAATTCGTGATCCATCAATAATTGCACCGCTTCCACGCCGATCTGGAAGGCGCTGTAGAGGATATAGGCCGCGATCCCCAGAGCGAACACCGCATCCATCCCCGGCCAGCCCAGATAGGCGAGCACCAGGGCGACGATGGTGCTCGTATTGGTGATCAGATCGGTGAAATAGTGCAGGGCGTCGGCGCGGATGGCGGTGGAGTTGGTGCGCGCGATCACATGGCGCTGAAACATCACCAGCACCAGGGTGGCGGCGATGGCGAAGACCATGACGCCGATGCCGACCGCCAAATCCCGCAAGGGTTGGGGATGCAGCAGGCGCTCTATGGCTTGCAGGGTCAGGAATACGGCGGAACCGGCGATAAAGGCCGCCTGACCGAGGCCGGCCAGCGGTTCGGCCTTGCCGTGACCGAAGCGGTGGTCCCGATCCGGGGGCATCAGGGAGTAACGCACCGCCAGCAGGTTGACTATGGACGCCGCCGCGTCCAGCATGGAGTCCACCAGTGAGGCCATGACGCTGACGGAACCGGTCATCAGCCAGGCGGCGATTTTGCCGGCGATCAGCACCAGCGCGGTGGCCACCGAGGCATAGGTGGCCAGCCGCAGCAGGTGGGACGAGTGGGCGGAATCTATCGTTATCACATTCATCGTGTCGCAATCCGAATTGGGGCGGGTAACCGTGCAGTGACTTAGCTTACTGATTCACCGCTAAGAACACAAAGAACACAAAAATGCGCCGGTCGGGCGACAGGCGGTCAGCATTCGAAGGGTTCTCCCGCGGTTGGTTGCCAGGCTGTCATGGCAGAGCTATCATCGATAGCATTTTATCGCAATGCGAGGGTTGAACATGGCGCAACTGATCGTTAGGAATCTCGATGATGAATTGGTGCGGCGGTTAAAGCTGCGCGCCGTCCATCATGGTCGTTCGATGGAAGCCGAACATCGGGAAATCCTGCTTCAGGCGCTCCAGGAGACGGAGCCGGCCGGGACCTTGAAGGAACTCCTGCTGGCCATTCCCGCCGTGGGCGAAGACCAGGATTTCGAGCGGGTGGTCGATCAAGGTCGCGAGGTGGAAATTTGAGCTATCTCATCGACACGAATGTGATCTCCGAACTGCGCAAGGGTCAACGTTGCGACCCGAATGTCGCTCAGTGGTTCGCCGCGGTAGCGGATATCGAAATTTATCTCAGCGTGCTTGTCATCGGTGAACTGCGTTGTGGCGTCGAGCGGATCCGGCGGCGTGATCCCGCCGCCGCCGCCGCGCTCGAAACCTGGCTCAAGCGGATCATGAAAAGTTTCGACGGCCGAATACTGGCTGTCAACTATGAAGTTGCCGAAGAGTGGGGTCGGATGAACGCCCTTACCCCTTTATCGACTATTGACAGCCTCCTGGCAGCTACCGCCAGGGTTCACGGCCTCACATTGGTTACCCGGAATGTCAAGGATATCGTCAATGCAGGGGTCAGCTACCTCAATCCTTTCGAAAGCCGAGGTACATGAGTTCGGGTAGAGGCCACCCATCCTGTAGGAGCGGCGCTCCGCCGCGATTTCCCGCTCAATCGAACTTGCTGTCTTTCCAGTAGCGCACCATCCCGAAGGTTTCCGCCCCCGCCCCCAGCGGTCGCCCGGCGAATTTCTGCGCCGCGCGGATGACGGTGGATTCATCGAAGCGCAGGAACGGATTGGTGCGTCGTTCCAGTTCCAGCCGGGAGGGCACCGTCGGCAGACCGCGTTCCCGCAATGCTTTGGAATCCTGTTCCCGTTGCAGCAAATCCGGATTGTCCGGCTCCACCCATTTGGCGAAGGCGATATTGTCCAGGGTGTATTCATGGGCGCAGTACACCAGGGTATCGCCCGGCAGGGCGGCGATCTTGCTCAGGGAGGCATGCATCTGTACGGCGGTGCCCTCGAATAAGCGGCCACAACCGTTGGCGAACACGGTATCGCCACAGAACAGGGCGCCTTCGCCGTAATAGGCGATATGGCCGGCGGTATGGCCGGGCACATCCAGCACGGTAAAGCGGGCGCCGAGTTCGGGCAGTTCGACCGTATCGCCTTCCTTCAAGGCTCTGGTCCTGGAGGGAATGCGCTCGCCCGCCGGTCCATAGACGGCCAGGTCGGGATACTGTTCCAGCAGGCCGCCGATACCGCCGGTATGGTCCCCATGATGATGGGTGATCAGGATGGCCACCGGCGTGAGATTGTCGGCTTGCAGGGCTTGCAGCACGGGGCGGGCGTCGCCGGGGTCGACGATGGCGGCGAAGCGGTTATCCGGGCTGCGGATCAACCAGATGTAGTTGTCCTGGAACGCGCGAACAGGAGTGACGTTGAGCATGACGATGACTCGATTGGGAAAAATGATTTCGACACGGACAGACGCTATGCAGGGGAGTTCGATGAGTCCGTAGGGTACGCACCGCGTACCTCCACAACGTCACTCCTCTCGCGATTTAAGACAGCTTAAAATCTGTCGCACGACCTGTTTTGCCCGGCGGCCGTCGGTCGGAATGATAAAGTCGGCGATTTCCCGGTATAAGGGATCGCGCACGGCCAGCAACGCCTCCAGCCGCCCCCGTGGGTCGGCGGTTTGCAGCAAGGGCCGGTGGGCGTCCTCGCTGGTACGGGCCAGTTGTTCTTTCACCGAGGTCTGCAAGTAAATCACCGTTCCGTAGGCGCGCAGACAGCGACGGTTCGCCGGGTCCAGCACGGCGCCGCCGCCGGTGGCCAGCACGATATTGCGGCGTTGGGTCAGATCGGCGATCGCCGCTTTCTCACGGGTGCGGAAACCGGCCTCCCCTTCCATTTCGAAGATCAGGGGAATGCTTGCCCCGCTGCGCGCCTCGATCACCTTATCGCTGTCGATGAATTCCAGCCGCAGAAACTTCGCCAGGGCTTTGCCGATGGTGGATTTGCCGGACCCCATGGGGCCGATCAGGAAGATATTGCCCGCCGTTTTCATGGCGGGCAGTTATGCCAGAAATACACAGTCATGGCAGAGAAGATCAGCAGAGTCAGTCATCCTCTGTGACGGCGTCTTAATCTGGGCGGGTGAGCACGATCCTGCACTCAACCGCCGTAGCTTATGGAGTTGGAGTAGTTGGAGTCACCACCGTCACGTTAACTGCCGCCTCCGCACAACTGGCAAAATAGGTGACTACGGCGGTATCTCCTACCTTAGCATTGCTTGATGCGGTTATTTGGGAAGTGAAATTGCCACCCTGGTCGGTAGCACCTTCACTCGCGCCGATGTTGGTGTTATTCGCCAGGAAGGTGATCGGCTGGTCAGCTACCGATGGTTGCGAAGCAGGGGGTTCTAAGGTCAAAGTCAGCGTTACTGACCCGGACTGTCCCAAAGGCACATTCACCGGCGTTGAAGAAATACTTAAGGCGTACGGGCAGACCACGTTAAACGGCGAATTCGGCAGCACAGGAGAACTGGCTGTTTCGTCAGTCACCGAACCTGGCAGGGTGAACACAAATTGAGAGACAATCTCTGTGCCGCTGATCAGGGTACTGGCGCGAATACGGTCCTCCACCCAATCAGCATATTCTTTCAGGTAGACCAGATTAAAGGTAGCCAGGCCGTTCTGGTCGGTCGTGACTGAACTGGGCAGATTACCGGCCACAGTGTTTGGCGGGGTCAATACACCATCGGCATTGAAATCTTCTCCACTACCTGGCGGATTGCAACCATCACAGATGAGGTTTTCATTGACGTCCTCGTTAGGGAAAACAGCGGTAACAATGGGACGGCTCGGCTTTGAATCGTTCGAGTTGAAAGATCCAGCCCGGAAACCCGTGTTGTAAAACAGAGGCCAGGCGCTCAGATTAACCACAGTGTTGCTGATGGGATTGCCGTTAACATCCGCGACCAGCACCGACATGGGCAGGCTGTAAGCGGTGTCCTGATTAATCGATGCCACTGTCGTCGAGGTACCGATCGTGACGGAACCGGCTTTGCCAGTGATGACCATATTAAACACGGCTTTCAGTATCGTGCCATCCGGTTTCACCACCTGCGCCTGTATGCTAATGCCATTGGCGCTGCTGGCCCGGCTGCCGGAGGTGAAGGTGGTGCTTGCTTCCCCCGTCGCACCGGTCACTGCAGTAGGCGGACTGATGACCTCACCGCCACCCGTCGAATTCAGGAACGTGAAACTGACCACGGCGTTGGCAACAGGCTGATCTTGTGCTGTCAGCAACGTAGCTATGAGCGTAGAACTGTTCTGCACGCCGCCAGTGCTGACCGGCACCACCCGTGGCGATGCATCCAACAGCAACTGGGCTGCATTGCTAATATCCGCTGTGAATTGGACCTGCACATTATCAGTGCGCGTCGGTGTATTTTTATCCTGCGCCAATACGTTGGCCACACCGGCAAGGTTGGACGTCAGTGTAGCTGTAGCCTGATCGCCTGAGACGGGAACTTCGATAGTGGCTTGGTTATTCTGCCAAGTGCCTAGTGAAGTGGACAAGAACACAGTTTGTGCCCCTGGTGCCTTTACGATGAATGTAAAGCCACCGGTATTGATAAGCTGGGGAGGTGCATTATGCGCAGGAGCGGTGATTTGAAATAACTGTCCCGTGTCGACAATTGAAAAGTCCTGGCTGGCCAGTGTCCCTGCTGAGCTGGCTATCAGCGTAACCTGCCCGGCACTGCTGCCCCGCGCCCGGATATGCAGTTGCCCGCTTACATCGGTATTGCCAGCCAATACGCCGGTGACACCGGACACCGGACAGGGCGTGCTCAACACATTGCCAGTAGCAGGATCGCTCAGGCTCAAATTGCCGCCAGCCGTACTCAGTGTTTGGAAACACACTGACGAGTCAAAGATGGGGGCAGAGCCTGCATTCTGGAGGGTAACTTGAATGTCAGTATCCTGGGAGCCATCAGCAGGCAGGGATGTATTGGCGGCCGTCAGTTGCAGGGTGTTGCCCACGATCTGGATGGGGATAGATCGGGAGGGTAGCGTACCCGCAGTGGCGGTAATCGTAACCACCTGATTGGCAGTGTTCACATTGCCTGCGCTGAATTGGACGACCGCCTTGCCATTGGCATCCGTCGCGACGCTGGCGGCACTAAGCTGCCCACCGCTGGCAGAGAAGGAAACGTTAGTGCCCTGGATGCTCGCATTGTTTTTGTCCAGCGCCGTGGCCGTGATCATCGCGCTGTCGGAATTGTCAGACTTCACCGAAATCTGACTGGTGCCCAGACCCAACGCAGCTGGTGCAGGCTGGCCGGAACCTGCGCCCAGGCTGACAGTAATACTAAACTGCTTACTTGCCGGTGTTGCTTGAGTATTCTTTAAATCCTGCACCTGGAGAATAAAAGAAGAACTGCCAGTAGTTGTTGGAGTCCCACTGATTAAACCCTGGTTGGTCGTGGAATCTGTACCAAGTTGTAAACCAGGCGGCAACTCCCCATTCGTGATACTCCATTTGTAAACAGCATTCGTTCCACCGCCCGTAGCCTGTAATAATTGCAGATAGTTAACCCCAACATTACCATCTGGTAATGCGTCAGTAGTAATACTCAAGGCCGGAGGGAGAGCGGCCGAATCAACCGTAATACTCATTTGCGTGACAGCCGAATCAAGGGTGCTGTTCTGAGTATCCTGCGCCTGCACGAGGAAGGGATAAGTGCCGGGGGTGGTCGGCGTACCACTGATCTTGCCTAAACTTGAATCCAGCGCCAAGCCGGGCGGCAACAGACCCTGGCTGACCCATTTCACCACCGTACTGGAGCTACCACCATCGGCTTCCAGCAACTGGAGATAAGTCTGGTTGACGGTGCCATCATCCAAGGAAGTCGTGGTAATGCTCAGTGGGGTTGATGTCGTAGTGGTGGTCTGCTGACCACCGCCGCTGAAACCGCCGCCACCGCCACCGCAACCGGCAAACAGCAGCACCAGAATACCCAGCCCAAAGATTTGGCAAAAACGTCTGACAAATGAATGCACGACATTAACCCCTTCAATGATTTGTTGCGGTAGCGCCCGCCGCATGGAACTAGCGGGCGACAGCCCCTTCTTTAAGAATCTGCGGCGTCACGAAAATCAACAGCTCACGCTTGACATCCGCATCGATATTTTTTTTGAACAGCCAACCTACCACCGGTATATCTCCCAGAAAAGGCACCTTATCGACGGACTTGTTGGTGGTCTGCTCGAAAACCCCCCCCAGCACCACCGTATCGCCATTGTTCACCAGCACCTGAGTCTTGACTTCCTTTTTATCAATGGACGGGATAGCAGCGCCGGTGGATGCGCCCACGTTCTGTCCCACATCATCTTTCTTGACATCCAGATCCATGATGATTCTGTCATCCGGGGTAATTTGGGGTGTGACTGTCAACTCCAGTACGGCGTCTTTGAACTCGGTCGTGGCAGCCCCATTCTGGTTCTGAGATACATAAGGGATTTGCCGTCCCTGAAGAATAGTGGCTACCGCCCGGTCGGTGGTGACCACGCGCGGATTCGACAGAATCTCGCCCCGCCCTTCCGCCTGCATGGCGGAAAGCTCCATAGACACCAGATAGTTCTTGCCCAGAATGGCCAGCGCATACCGCCCAAAGGGATCGGCAACTGGCAGGTTGACGCCGATGCGATCGGCCAGCGAGGGCAGCGCGATGGGATTGACCTGCCCCGTGTTATTCAGATTGGTGATGGCGCTGTTGACCATGGTACTGGTTCCTTCCAATGAACCGGTGCCTCCCACGATGCCATTATTGCCATTCTGGCGGGCAAAGGTGGCGCCCCAGCGGATCCCCAACTCCTTGCTGAAATCGTCGTTGGCGATCACCACGCGGGAATCGATCATCACCTGCCGGACGGGGCGATCCAATTGCGTCACCAGATTGCGGACTTCGGTCAGCTTGTCCGGAATATCCTGCACCAGCAGGCTGTTGGTGCGAGGATCCACGGTGACCTGCCCGCGCGAGGACAGCAGGGTGGCGCCCGACGTGCCGCCCGTCGCGCCGCCCGTCGCGCCGCCCTGTCCGGCGGCGGCGCCACCACCACCGCCACCACCGGACTTCAGCAGGCTGGCCATTTCGGACGCCTTGGCGTAATTGACCTGAATCAGTTCAGTCCGCAAAGGCTCCAGCTCGGTGACCGTCTTGCGCGCCTCCAACTCCAGTTTTTCCCGCGCCGCGACTTCCTCCGTCGGCGCAATGTACATCACATTGCCGCTCTGCCGCAGGGTCAAGCCCTTGGTGCGCAGGATAATATCCAGCGCCTGATCCCAGGGAACATTCTGTAAGCGCAGCGTCAGGTTGCCCTGTACCGTATCGCTCACCACCACGTTCTGGCCGGTAAAATCGGCGATGATCTGCAACACGGCCCGCACATCGATATTCTGAAAATTCAGGGATAACAACTCGCCCTTATAGATTTTCTTCTGCAAATCGGTTTCCTTGTCCCCTTCTTTCTTCTGCGGGCGCTTCACTTCGACGGTATAGATATTATCGGCCTGATAGGCCAGGTATTCGAAGGGCGGCGTGGGTTGAATGACGATATGGGCGCTGTTGCCGCGATTGGTGGCCTCCAGTTGCGTCACCGGCGTGGCGAAATCGGTCACGTCCAGCCGGCGCTGCTGGCCGGGCGGCAGCAGGGCGCCCTGAAAATCGACCATAATCTGGTTGCCCTCCTGCCGTATATCCACCGGCAGCGTGGGACTGGACAGCTTGAAGCTGATCACGGCGCCGCCGTCGGGACTGCGGCGGAAATCCAGGTTGCTGACGGAACCATGCGCCCCGGACAGTGGCGCCATCATCACCGGACTGGACGCCACGGGCGCCACTTTGACAATGCCGGCCTCCAAGGTCAACAGCACCGTATTCCCGGCGGCCTGTACCTTATAAGGCACCAGCTTGGCCAGGTTGATCGAGGCCCGGGTCCGGCCGCCGCCCTGCAATACATTCACTTTTTCCGCCACCCCGCTGCCGATGGCCTGCTGCCGGTTGCTCAAGCCATTGCGGGTATCCGGAAAATCGACCACGATCCGGGCCGGATCGTTGATCGTAAAACTGGCCGGCGGCGCCGCCAGCGGCTGCGACAGCCGAAACCGAATCTGTACCTGGCCGCCGGGCAGGGAGTTGACGTCCAGAGCTTCGAGCACCGCTTCCGCACCGGCGACGGGGGCAAACAACAGCAGCCACGACCAGCAAACTGCCGACAATAAGAGAATCGGCCACGGCGACGGGCGCTGTGGTCTGCTACTGACGGTAATCCTCATAAAATCCCCCTGATTATTCAGCAAGCGATAAAAAGGCATCCCGCTCTATCCAGTGATTGCCTTCGGTAACGATTTCGGTCAGTTGAACCCGCTGCTCCGTGATCGTCGTAATTCTGCCATGATCGCTGCCCAGATAATTGCCTTTTTGTACCCGATGGACGACCCCGTCGGGAGCCTTGATCAGAGCCCATAAATTGCCATCCTCCAGCCGCAGGGTGCCCAACATTTTAAGTGACGCCATACTGTATTTTTCCAATTCCTCCCGAACCCGGTTCGGATCGGGACGAATCCCTGTCTCGATAATCTCCGGCTGCTCTACGACCACGGCCAGTTGTTTCGTAAATGAAGATGGCACGAAAGGATCTTTGATCCCCTGGGTGCTGGCGGTATAGATAAACGGTTGATAAGTCTTCACCTTGGGCGGCGGTTCGAGCGTTTTCTCCGGAGTGGCTTGCTTGGTTTTGGCGACGAAGCTTTGCAGGTCCTGCAACTCCGGCTGCCCGCATCCCGACAGCCAGCAGAGCAGGACGGCCAGGACCGGCGCCCGGCGCCATCGGCCCGGCGCCAAGCCGGATGCAAAGAGTGGTTCCCTCATCACTTGGCGGGCCTCGCTTTTTTATCTTTGCCTTGCTCGATGGCGGCGATTTCATCCTCGTCCAGATAACGGTAGGTTTGCAAGGTCGCCTCGATGAGCAGAGATTTGCTTTTTTCTTCCGCTTTGCCGGCCTGGGTTTTGCGACCGGCCGACTCCGGCGGTTCAGTCAGAGAGATGGATTGAAGTGTGACAATCCGGGGAAGCACGGCAATGTTGCTGATGAACTCGCCCAGTTGATGATAACTGGCGCGCGCTTTAATGGAAATCGGTTTGGCGGCGTAAAACTCCCGCAGCTGTTCATTCTCGGGCTTGAACAGCTCGAAACCGAGCCCGTTTTTCTTGCCGGTATTGGAAATATCTTCAAGTAAATCAGGCATCTCGGTACGGGTGGGCAATTGCCGCAGCATGGTATTGAAAGTCTCCTGCATGGTATTGAGTTGCACCCGGTAAGCTTCCAGATTGGCCATCACCTCCTGTTTGCCGATAAATTCCTGCCGTAATGGCCGTTCTCTCTCGCGGGCGCTCTCCAGCGTATCCAGACTGGGGCGGATGCTGTACCAATAACCGAGACCGGCCATCGCAGCCATGATCGTGATTACCGTAATCGCTTTGGCCAGCGGCGGCCAATTACCGGCATTATTGAAATCCAGATTACTGAGATCGGAGAATTTCATCGCTTCACCGGAGGCGCCGGTTTATTGGCGGGTGGATTGTCCTTGGTCGAGGTTTCGAGCTTGACGCTCAACTCGAATACGCTGGCGCGAGTATCGTTGATATCCCGGTTTTCGACTACGGTTAAAACCGGTTCACCGAATTCGGCCGATTCGGCGAGATTGCGCATAAAGGCGGAGATCGCATTATTGGAACTGGCTATTCCCTTCAGGGTCAGTTGCGAGCCGTCGCTTTTGAGAGTGAGCAGATAGACATTCTCCGGCAGCAGCCGCGGGATGGCGTCCAGCGCTTTTACCATCTCAGGCCGGCTGACCTGCAGATTCTGAATGACTTCCAGACGGGACAGCAGGCGCGCCTTTGCTTTTTCCAATTCCTTGATTTCTGTTTCCGCTTTCTTCAGACGGGCGATTTCACCTTGCAGATATTGATTGCGAGCTTCCTGGTTGGCGATCAACTGTTGGATCTGCAATTGGAGCAGAAATACCGCCAGGGCGGCTATCAACGCTCCCGCCACCAGCAACAGGATGAAATCCCGCTGTTGTCGTTTGCGCTGCGCCGCGCGCCAGGGGAGCAGGTTGATGCGAGTCATTTCAATCGAAGCTCCGTAGCGCCAGGCCGCAGGCGACGGCGAATAAAGGGGCATCGCGCAGCAGGGTTTGACGGTTGATCCGGGTCGCATGATCCATGCGGATAAACGGATTGCAGATGGCCGCCGGAATCTGCAGGTACTCGCCGAGCGCCCTGTCGAGCGCCGTGGTAATGGCCCCGCCACCCGCCAGGATAATGCCGTCCAGTTTCAGTACGGGACTGGTATGATAATGATCGGAAGAGTAATAGAACTGTAAAGCTTGGTTGATCTGGTCGGCGGCGGACTGATAAAAACCTTCCAGAATACGGGTGGCGTAATCTTCAGGCAGGTCGGTGGGACGCCTTTTGTACAACTCGGCTCTTTCCCTGTTCACACCGTAGGTTTCGGCTATCGCCAGGGTCAGTTGTTCACCGCCGAAACTCTGCTCCCGAATAAAGACCACTTTATCATCTCGCAGGATATAGACCGTGGTGATGGTGGCGCCGATGTCGACCAGGGCGATCAGCTTGTCGCCTTTGGCGACGGCGGTGTCATCTTCCTTTTCGCTCGGTAACAGTCGCTTCGGCAGCAGGCGGAAGGTATTCTCCAGGGCATAAGCCTCCACATCCACGATCAGCGGTTTCAGCCCCGCCTCCTGCACCACCTCCCGGCGCGATTCCACATTTTCTTGGCGGGATGCCACCAGCATGACGTCCTGGGCGCCTGCGGACTGTCTGGCGGAATCGGCGACGACCTGAAAATCCAGGTAGATTTCCTCGAGTGGGAACGGAATGTACTGCGAGGCATCCAGTTGAATGTTGGCTTCGATCTCGTCATCGCCGAATTCCAGCGGCATCGGAATGGTCCGGATGATGACGCTCGACGTGGGCACGGCGACAGCGGCCTGCTTCAGGCGCGTGCCCGAGGTTTTAACCACCCGTTTGATGGCGTCGCTCACCTGATCGAGATCGACAGGGTTGCGGTTTTCCATGCTGCCTTGGGGGAGGGGCTCGAAGGCTATCGCCTCCACTTTATAGCGCTGTCCAGTGCGACTGAGCTCTATCAGCTTCACGCCGGAGGGACTGATGTCGATTCCCAGCACAAGCTGCTTTTTCTTGAACAGGGCCAAAGGGTATTCCTTCAGTAAAGGCAACGGAGCATCGTTCGGCGACACTCCCTGCGCATGATGGTTTAGGTTGAGTTTAAGTCTCTACCTTGTTTTTAGCATAATCCCTGTGCCTGCCACTGACAACTGTAAGCGATTAAAATTGTCGATAACTACCGATCATTGTCAAGACGGGGTTTTTCAATGGTTATTCGGCAACACGATGAACGCAAGGTAAGAACCTTGCTGGCCCAGGAGTGTGCCCGGCTCATGGCCGAAGAGGGGGTAAAGGACTTTCTGACAGCCAAACGCAAAGCGGCAGGTCGCCTGGGCGTATCCAAGCGGGCCCTGCTGCCGGGTAATGCGGAGATCGAGCAGGCGCTGGTGGAATATCAACGGCTGTTCAAAGCGAACGAGCAGCCGCTGCAGTTGCGGCTGTTGCGCCGGACGGCGCTGGAGGCCATGCGGTTTCTGGCCCGGTTTCGGCCCCGTTTGGTAGGCGCCGTATTGAACGGTACGGCCGGTCCCCATGCCGATGTCGATCTGCATCTGTTTGCCGATACCTCCGAAGAGGTTGCGTTATTCCTGCTGGACCATGCGATTCCCTTCGAAACCTCGGAACGGCGGTTACGGCTGGCCAACGGTGAATACGCCAATCTCCCGGTATTCGGCTTCGAAGCGGGCGGAGTCGACATCGATCTGACAGTGTTCAGTCCTGGCGCAGAACGGGAGGCCCCCCGCAGCCCGGTGGATGGACGACCGATGCGCCGGGCCGGTCTGGCCGAAGTACAGGCCCTGCTGGCCGGGGAATAACCAAGCAGCCGTAGGCCGGAATAAGGCCGCCAACGGCGGCCGTTTCCGGCATGCCCAGGAGCGCCGGAAACGCTCTACCGCACGACCTTATTTGTAAGCGTTCACACCCCTCCCCCTAACCCCCTCCCACAAGGGGAGGGGGAATAGGTTAAGCTAACCCCCTCCCACAAGGGGAGGGGGAATAGGTTAAGCTGCTGTTTTGCAAAAACTCCCTCCCCCCTTGTGGGGGAGGGTCGGGGAGAGGGGTCTGAACGGTTACCCTTATTTGCGCTCCACCAACGGCGGCACGTCGCGCTTCTGAGGACCGCTATAGCTCTGCCGTGGGCGCCCGATCTTCTGATTGGGTTCGGTCATCATCTCCATCCAGTGGCTGATCCAACCGACGGTGCGGGCGACGGCGAACATCACGGTGAACATGTTGACGGGAATGCCCAGCGCCTTGTAGATGATCCCCGAGTAGAAGTCCACATTCGGGTAAAGCTTGCGCTCGATGAAGAATTCGTCCTTGAGGGCGATGTCCTCCAACCGCATGGCCAGCTCCATCAGCGGGTCGTTGCCGTATTTGGCCAGCACCTTATGACAGGTTTCCTTGACCAGCCTGGCGCGCGGATCGAAGTTGCGGTAGACCCGGTGGCCGAAACCCATCAGGCGGAAAGGATCGTTTCTGTCCTTGGCCTTGGCGACGTATCGATCGATATTGGCGACGCTGCCGATCTGGGCGAGTTGTTTCAGCACCGCTTCATTGGCGCCGCCATGGGCCGGACCCCACAGGCAGGCGACGCCGGCGGCGATGCAGGCATAGGGATTGGCGCCGGTGGAGCCGGCCAGCCGCACCGTGGAGGTGGAGGCGTTCTGCTCGTGGTCGGCATGCAGGATGAACAGGATATCGAGCGCTTCCTCGGCGACCGGATCGACCTCGTAATCCTCGCACGGGGTCGCGAACATCGTGTACACCAGGTTGCCGCAATAGCTTAAATCGTTGCGCGGATAGATGATCGGCTGGCCGACGTTGTGCTTATAGCAGGCGGCGGCGATGGTAGGCATCTTGGCGATCAGCCGGTGGGCCGTAATCATCCGATGCTCGGCGTCGTGGATATCCAGTTTATCGTGGTAGAAAGCGGCCAGCGAGCCTACCACCCCGCACATCATCGCCATCGGATGGGCATCGTAATTGAAGCCGTTGAAGAAATTGCGCAGGCTCTCGTTCAGCATCGTGTGGTAGGTGATGGTGTGCTTGAACTTGCGCAATTGTTCGGTGTTGGGCAGTTCACCGTTGAGCAGCAGGTGGCAGATCTCGATATAGCTGCATTTCCCGGCCAGTTGCTCGATGGGATAACCCCGGTACATCAACTCCCCTTTGGGACCGTCGAGGAAAGTGATGGCGCTGGTGCAACTGGCGGTGGCGACAAAACCGGGATCGTAGGAGAACAACCCAAGCTCTTTGGGCAGGCCGGCGATATCGACAACCGCCTCGCCATAGACGGAATCTTTGATAGACAGGGCAACGTTTTTGCCGGTTCTGTTATCGGTAACGGTGACAGTCGCTTCAGACATACGATGACCTCCTCAAAATTGGGAATTTTGTAAGTAAGACAAGGGAAAATCCGCTCGAACACGGTAGTTAAGGCATCCTTACCGACCGGCGATGGCGTGCTTTCCCGGTTTTGTTCTACTCCCCTGACCCTCCTAAGGATCGAGTCGAAATCATAACCCAAGCCACAGTGCTTGTCTTGTACTTGTCACAGGCGCCGTCCGAACCTGGGCAGGTCGAGTCGGTGGTAAGGAAGCATGGCCGGCAAGTCCGCCTGGACCTTGCCGGCTGGGGATGGCGTCGCCGCTCAGGACAAACCGTACTTGCGGCGGAAGCGGTCGACGCGACCGGCGGTGTCGACGATCTTCTGCTTGCCGGTGTAGAAAGGGTGGGATTGGCTGGAGACTTCCACCTTCACCAGGGGATATTCCTTGCCATCGCTCAAGACGGTGGTGTCCTTGGGCTTCATCGTGGAACGGGTGAGGAAGGTAACACCTGTAGAGATGTCCTGGAAAACCACGTCCCTGTAGTCGGGATGGATACCTTTTTTCATGGAATACAAACCTCTTGCCAGTGGCTGGCGCAGCTTGGAAGTAAAAGTAATAAATTGAAATAATTTTATAACTTATGTGCAGACTTAGCCAGCCGATGGGAAAAAGAACGGCATGCCATCCGCCCCGGCTTGCCCTATAATTAGGCTGTTTTCTTTATGCCAGGATTGGGCTGAGAAGCCAAGGAGTCTAGCAAGCACCACCCGCACTGCCGGGTGCCCGTTAACTTCCAGAGAACAAAGGGTGAAGAATGAAACTGTTAGTCGCCGTAAAGCGAGTGGTTGACTACAACGTCAACGTTCGCTCCAAATCGGATGGAACCGGTCCGGACATCGCCAACGCCAAGATGTCCATGAATCCCTTCGATGAGGTTGCTATCGAGGAGGCGGTACGCCTGAAAGAAGCCGGCAAAGCCACCGAAATCGTGGCTGTTTCCATGGGATTGAAAGCCTGTGAGGAAACCATCCGCACGGCCATGGCGATGGGCGCCGACCGCGGCATTCTGGTGGAGACCGACGCCCAACTGCAACCGCTGGCGGTCGCCAAGGTACTGAAGGCGCTGGTGGCCAAAGAGCAGCCGCAAGCCGTGCTGCTGGGCAAGCAGGCCATCGATGACGACTGCAACCAGACCGGGCAGATGCTGGCGGCGCTGCTGGGCTGGGCCCAAGGCACCTTCCTCTCCAAGCTGGAGGTGGGCGATGGCAAGGCGATCGTCATCCGTGAGGTCGACGGCGGCCTCGAAACCGATGAGATCAAGCTGCCGGCGGTCCTGACGGTCGATTTGCGCCTGAATGAGCCGCGCTTCGTCAAGCTGCCCAACATCATGAAGGCCAAGAAGAAGCCGCTGGAAGTGATCAAGCCGGCCGACCTGGGCGTGGATGTCGATCCGCGGCTGGCGTACTCGAACTTCCGCGATCCGCCCAAGCGCCAGGCCGGCATCAAGGTGAAGACCGTGGCGGAACTGGTCGAGAAACTGAAGAACGAAGCGAAGGTGATCTGATCATGAGCGTATTGGTTATTGCTGAACACGATAACGCCTCCATTAAGAAGGCGACGCTGAACACGGTGACCGCCGCCGGCAAGATCGGTGGCGATATCCATATCCTGGTGGCCGGCAAGGACTGCGACGGCGCCGCCCAGACCGCCGCCAAGGTGGCCGGCGTGAGCAAGGTGCTGGTGGCCGACGCCCCCCAGTACAACCATGAACTGGCGGAGAATATCGCCCCGCTGGTGGCCAAGCTGGCCGCCGGTTACAGCCATGTGCTGGCGCCGGCCACCACCATGTGCAAGAACTTCATGCCCCGGGTCGCCGCCCTGCTGGACGTGGCCCAGATCTCCGAAATCATCGCCGTCGAGTCGGCGGACACCTTCGTGCGACCGATCTACGCCGGTAATGTGCTGGTCACCGCGAAATCCAGCGATCCGATCAAGGTCATCACGGTGCGCGGCACCTCCTTCGACGCCGCGCCGGCGGAGGGCGGTTCGGCCGCTGTCGAAGCGGTGGATCCCACTCCGGAGGCGGGGCTGTCCAGCTATGTTAGCCAGGAACTGACCAAGTCCGAGCGGCCCGAACTGACCGCGGCGCGGATCGTGGTCAGCGGCGGCCGGGCGCTCGGCAGCTACGAGGAATTCCACAAACAGTTGGAGCCGCTGGCCGACAAGCTGGGTGCGGCGATCGGCGCCACCCGGGCGGCGGTCGACGCCGGCTATGCGCCCAACGACTATCAGGTCGGTCAGACCGGCAAGGTGGTCGCGCCTGAACTCTACATCGGTATCGGCCTGTCCGGCGCCATTCAACATCTGGCCGGCATGAAGGACAGCAAGGTCATCGTGGCCATCAACAAAGACGAGGAGGCGCCGATTTTCCAGGTATCCGACTATGGCCTGGTGGCCGATCTGTTCACCGCCGTGCCTGAACTGACCAAGGCTATTTAACGGTAAGCTTCAGCAGCGCCGCCTGATGGCGGCGCTTTCCTTTTCATCGATTCCCGCCTTTTTAAGGAGGTCATCTCATGACCGTTTATGCTGCGCCGCTGCGCGATATGAAGTTCGTCATCAAGGAACTGGCCGGCCTGGAGGAAGTGGCCGCCCTGCCCGATTATCAAGACCTGGGTGTCACCGATGTGGCCGACGCCATCCTGGAAGAAGCCGGCAAGTTCGCCGCCGAAGTGCTGGCGCCGCTGAACTGGACCGGTGACCAGGACGGCGCCCGCCTGGAAAACGGCCAGGTCATCTCCACCCCCGGCTTCGCCGATGCTTACAAGCAATTCGCCGAAGGTGGCTGGAACGGCCTGGGCGCTCCGGCCGAGTTGGGTGGTCAGGGTCTGCCGGAAATCATCAATACGCCCACCTATGAAATGTGGAACGCCTCCAACATGTCGTTCGCGCTGGCGCCCTTGCTCTGCGCGGGTGCGACCGAGTGCCTGAAGCACCATGGCACGGAGGAACAGAAAACCGTTTATCTGCCCCGCATGGTCGCCGGCGAATGGGCCGGCACCATGGACCTGACCGAGCCCGCGGCCGGTTCCGACCTGAGCAATGTGAAGACCCGCGCCACCCCGGCGGGAGATCGTTATCTGCTCAACGGCCAGAAGATTTTCATCACCTGGGGCGATCACGATATGACGGACAACATCATTCACTTGGTGTTGGCCCGTCTGCCGGATGCGCCGGAAGGCGTAAAGGGTATCTCCCTGTTCCTGGCGCCAAAGTTTCTGGTCAACCCGGACGGCAGCCTGGGCGCCCGCAACAGTGGTTTGACCTGCATCAGCATCGAACACAAGCTGGGGATTCACGGCAGCGCCACCTGCACCCTGGCCTATGAGGACGCCATCGGCTATCTGGTCGGCAAGCCGAACCAGGGTCTGATGCAAATGTTCACCATGATGAACGAAGCCCGGTTGAAAGTCGGCGTGCAGGGCCTGGCGATTTCCGAGCGCGGCTATCAGGCGGCGCTGGCTTATGCCAAGGAGCGGGTGCAGGGTTATCCGATGAAGGGCGCCCGCGGCGGCGACCGGGTGACGATCATCAATCATCCCGATATCCGCCGGATGCTGATGACCATGAAGTCGCAGATCGAGGCGATGCGGGCCCTGAACTATGTGATCGCCATGCACATGGATATAGCCGGGCATCATCCCGACCCGGCGACCCGCAAGGCCCATCAGGCCCGGCTGGATCTGCTGATCCCGGTCACCAAGGGCTGGTGCAGCGAACTGGGTAACGAGGTCACCTCCACCGGTGTGCAGATCTTCGGCGGCATGGGCTTCGTCGAGGAAACCGGCGCCGCCCAGCATTACCGCGATGCGCGGATCGCCGCCATTTACGAAGGCACCACCGGCATTCAGGCCGCCGACCTGGCGGGTCGTAAGCTGGTGATGGACAAGGGCCAGGCGATGCTCGATCTGATCGCCGATATGCACAAGGTCGAGGAACAGTTGGGCAAGGCCGGCGGCGATGATCTGGCCGTGATCGAGGCTTTTCTGGGGCAGGGCATCGAGGCGCTGAACGGCGCCACCCAGTGGATGCTGGCCACCATCGCCCAGGACGCCAGCTCGGTGATGGCCATGTCGGTGAACTATCTGATGCTGGTAGGCTATGTCTGCGGCGGCTGGCAGATGGCGCGGGCCGCGCTGGTCGCCCAGCAGAAGCTGGCGGCGGGCGACGATCCCGAGTTTCACGAAGCCAAGCTGATCACCGCCCGCTTCTACGCCGAGCAGATTCTGCCCAAGGCCACCGCCCTGATGAGTGCGATCAAGGCCGGCGGCAGGTCCACGCTGGCTTTGGCGGAGGGGCAGTTCTAACGCCCGTATCGATTTCGATTTTGCTTTGCTGTAAAGCAATCCCGCCGGTTCTTCGGAACCGGCGGGATTTTTTTCGAGCAATACCCGGTAGGGTGGGCAAAGGCGCGCCGCGCCGCGCCCACCAGCGCTCTCTAACAGTAACCGTTCAGACCCCCCACCCCAACCCTCACTGCCATTAACTTAAGATCACCGTTCATTCCTCTCGCCCGCTTGCGGGAGAGGGGTTGGGGGTAAGGGTGTTTGAAATTCAACGACTTACCCACTCTCCCTGGCCCTCTCCCCCTGGCCAGGGGGAGAGGGAACTGAATGATGCTGCCTTAAGTTAATGGCAGTGACCCCAACCCTCCCCCACAAGGGGGGAGGGAGTTATTGCAAAATCCGAGGAGTGCTCTCATGGCGACCGTAATGCCGGACGGGAACATCCATCCTGCTCTGCCGACCGACCTGTCGCGCGCCCCGCGCGAAATGTGGCCGACGATGTACGACCTGCCCAGCGAGGAGCTGAATGAGCCCGGTTTGCCGGACGAATTCCATCTTTTTCAGGCGCAGTTGCTGCGGGAGACCTTTCAACCTGCTACCTATCCACCGGCTCAGGTCTTTGTCGGCAGCGATCTGTTCCTCTACTACAGTCTCCAGCATACCACCTGGTACAAGCGCTCTGACTGGTTTGCCGCCTTGGGGGTTTCCCGCCTCTATGAAGGCCATGACCTGCGCCTGAGCTATGTCGTCTGGCAGGAAGCTGCTCCACCCTATCTGGTGGTGGAGCTGCTGTCACCCGGCACGGAGCAGGAGGATCGGGGGAAAACGGTGCGCGAGGCCGGAGAGCAGCCGACCAAATGGATGGTGTACGAACAGATTCTGAAGGCGCCGTATTATGTGGTCTTTAACCGCTATACCGATGACCTGCATTATTTCCAGTGACTGAGGGGACGGTACCAGGAAGTCACTCCACTCAGGCAACGGCTATGGTTACCGGAGGCGGGCCTGGGGTTAGGTCTGTGGCGGGGCGTTTATCGCAGGGTGAAACGCCGCTGGTTGCGCTGTTACGATGCGGCAGGCAATTGGATTCCGACGCCACTGGAGCAGGCAAACCAACGTGCCGAACTGGCAAACCAACGTGCCGAGCAGGAACGCCAACGTACCGAGCAGGAACGGCAGCATGCCGAACAGGAATGGCAACGTGCCGAACGCCTGGCAGCGCGGCTCAGGGCGATGGGAATCGAGCCGGATGAGTAGTCACACATTGATGCTGCTGCAATCTACAAGCTAACCCGACCTACGGGGATTTTCACGGTAACCCTTCGGAGGAGTTCCTAATGATGAAACTGCTGCTTTGGGTACTGGTTCAGTCTGATTATCTCCCAACTCATTGATTGTTAATCAAATACTGAAGATAGGCAGCCTTTGAATTCTCAATACTTGCGCCCATGAAAGACCCTCTTTCAAGATGCCCAAAGCAACGGCAGGCACCTGCTGAGTCGTAAAGTGCTTGCGAATAAAAT
>CAIMUS010000268.1 GCA_903844665.1 uncultured Pseudomonadota bacterium | reverse complement strand
TTTTATTATTGCCCTGGCGACTGGGATCGACCCCGTAACTGGCATAAATATTGGGCCATAAATACATGCCGACCTTATATGGTTTAACTTTGCTGCGGGCGCTCAATACCGGCGCTTTGTCGGTTTCTTCTTCCCCCAGGGCGGTGCCGAGGGTCAGATACGACAGAATCTTCTTTTCTTCCACCGGCGGGTCGGAAAACAGAGACAATCGGGGTGATTGCAGCGTGCCGTTGATATAAACACCGGCCTCCCTGACCGGCTCATCGCCGAAAATGCGGCGCACGGCTTTAATATCCAGGGTCGGATTGTCGATGCGTTGATTGGCAAAGACGACATACCCTTTGTTCACTTCAAGATGTTGCCCGTAAGCCTTGTAAGAGCCGTCGAGGATATACAATTCACCCTTGCCGACCGGTACCGCCTCTTGCGGGCTTTGGCTGATCGACACCGAACCCTCCAGGCGACTCTTGAAGTCGGCGACCTTCAATTCGACCTGATCCCCCAGCACCAGGCTGACCTGACCGGTCGAATGCCATTTCCGCCCGTTCGGGCTGTTTTCCTTGGGCTTGCGCGGATTGATGATTACCGTATCCGCGGACACATTGGCGGCGCCTTCGCCGAGTTTGCCGATGATCGGGGTCAGCCGGGCTGATGGAATCAGCAGTTTGCCTTTCACATCGATATTACCCGGCTCCACGTTCAGGATAAGATTGGGAGAAGCCAGAATCCGGGCGGTCGGGTTATCGACAATTTCCAGGCGGTCGCCGTCGAGCCGGGCGTTCAGCCGCCAGTCGGTCAGCGAGGGAAAAGCGAGGGTTCCCGCCAGTTGCGCCCGACCCTCGTCGGAACGCAGCCCGGCTTGCAGCCGCAGCGTATCGCTGCCGTCGGCGCTGGCGGTGATATTCACGTCCTGAAGACGCAGGCCCCAATCGGGCACCGTCAGCGCGCCGTTTTGCAGCCGCAACTGACCGCGCAGCTTGGGTTCCGCCAGCGTTCCGGCCAGATCGAGGTCCATGGCGATCCTGCCCGTAGGATCCTCCAGCAGCGGCAGCAGAGCGGCCAACTGGCCCAGTTCCGTGGAGTTCAGCCGCAGCTGTCCCTGTACCGGCTGGGTGGGGCTTACCGGCAGGCGGTTGAAATGAGGCAGAGCGAGCGTGGCCGCCAGGGTGCTTTGTTCCAGCAGCTTGATATCCGCCCGGCCCGCCAGTCCCGAGTCGGCCAAGGTGATACGCAAGTCGCCGCCCTGATGGCGCAACTGGTGCGTCTCGCCTTCGACCCGCGTTGTCAACAGACCGGGAGTAATCTGGATGGCGGCCTCCCCGCGCAGTGCGCCGTCGGGACGGATAGAGCCAGCGCCGTTGCCCCTCAGCGTACCGCTGAGGGTCCAACCCTGGGGCAGCCAGTTATCGGCCAGGCTTAATGGCCAATCCCGTAGCTCGGTTTGAAGTTTCAGGCCGGTGGCCGGCTGCCAGTCCAGTTGGGCACAACCTTGCGCGCTCCCCGCATCGGCGCGGGCGGCAGGCTGGCGTTGCCAGCAGACGCGCTGCAATTGGGCCTGCCGGGCTGAGAACTTCAGCGCCGCGGGGGCGATCAGGGTCCAGTTCCCCCACTCCTTTGAGATGGCGGTGAATTGTTGCAGGGAACCCTGCCAGCCGCCGGCCCGGAAGGTCTCGGCGGGAACGAAGCCACCTTGCAATTGCAGCGACAGCGTCGCCGCCGGCCGGGTCAGGGAAACCGTCAAGCGCTGGTCGGCCAGACGACCCTGGCCCTGGGCTTGCAGGCTTTGCAGCCATAAGGTATCGCCCCGGCGCAGTTCGCTGGCATTCAACTTCAGGCTGAACGCGCCGTTGGCGCGGCCTTCCGAGTGCGCTTCGGCCTCTAGCTGCGCCAGCCGGATATCACTATAGACCAGCCCCTTGCCGCTCAACTTTGCCGTGACCGCCGGCGTCTGCCAGGAACCGCCGATGCTGCCGCTACCGGTTAAACTGCCGTGCGCCTGCGGCAGCAGATTTCCCAGATCGGGAGCGGCAAGGTTCCAGTCGGCGCTCAGGGTATCGGCCAGCGCCAGATTGCCGCTCAGTCGGGCCGAGCCCGACCGCAGATCCACGTTGTCCAGCCGCAACCGCGATCCCTGAAGACCCAGCCGGGCCTGCAAGCGCAAGGGATAGCCGCGCAACCTGCCCTGGAGTTCCCGGATATCGATCTGCGTCGTCGGACCCTCCTTGGGCCACTGCTGCCGGATTTGCAGCGAGCCGCCCACCTCTCCCGGCCAATCCGGCCAGCGCTTCGCAGGATTTAACTTCTCGCCGCTGAACGTTGCCTGCCATTCCACCGCGGGCGACCAGTTGCAATAACCGTCCGCGGTGATGGTTCCCTGCCAGGCTCTGGCCTGGATGTGCTTGAAGCGCAGACCCTGCTCATTGCCCTGGCCGTCGGCTTGCCAGCGGCCTTCGGGCAGATAGGTGCCCGCCAAGTCGGCATCCAGTTTGAAATCGTAGCCGCGCCGTGTACCGGCCAAGTCCAGCGTACCCTCGGTACTGGCGAAATCGGTCTCCTTGCCCGCTAGCGGCCATTGCAGGGACCGCCATTGCAGCTTGGTTTGCACCACCGGTTCCGCGGCGCTGAAATCGCCCTTGCCTTGCAGGGACAGGCGGGTTTGGGTTCCGGGCAGCCTGGCGTCGAGCTGCTCGATAGTGAGTTTCCGGCCATCCCAGTCGCCCTTCAGGTCGCCATCCAGCCGTAGTCCTTTCGGCCAGGCGGACCAGAGGGGCTGCAAATCCAGTTTCCCGGCGCTCAACTGAAACCGCGCCGCCGGCTCGGTCTGTCGCCAGTCGAGTTGGCCGCCGGCGTCGAGAGTGCCCTGCAACAGTTTGGCGCTCGCTTTATCGAGGGTCAGACCCTGGAAGTCGCCGTGCGCGGCGATGCGCCAGTCACCCGGCGGCAACACCGTTCCGCCAAGCTGAGTGGTGAGTTCCAGGCGATAGGTCCGCTTGGTCCCGCTGGCCTGCACCTGTCCCGTCCGGCTGATGAACAGCGGCGGCTCCTTGTCCCGTGAAGGCGCGAGCGGCCAGGGCAGGGCGTCCCAGCGCAGGCGGGTGGTCCAGTTTACTTTGCTGCCGATATCCAGAATATCGTTGAGCACTCCCTCGAACTGCATCGCCGCCGGCTGGCTCAGCGTACTGCTGAGCACCAAATGGGCCGGCGTGCCGCCCAGTTTGCCCTGCGCGGCCAGCCTGATCCCATCACCGATGACAGCAGATTCCGTCAGATTCAATGCCAGCGGATGCGGTGCTATCAGACCCAGCGTGCCGTCCAGGGTCAGCTCCAGCCAGGGCGCATGAACTCGCAAAAACTCCAGCGCCAGTTTATCGGTGGCGATCCCCCGTAGGGTGACGGAGTCCAGCGTAAAAGGCGTCGTATCGGCATATTGCACCCGCATGGGCTGGAACTGGACATCCGCCAATTCCAGCCGCCGCACCGGCAGATAGAGGCTGGGCAGAATAGTGGCTTCATCGGTGAACGGTGGCACGTGCATATCTACGCCCGCGCCGCGCAACTGCTTGACGCGGGCCACCCCATCGAATCCCAGCCGCCAGACGATGCACAGCGACTCCGCCCGGAAGGAAAAATCCTCATAGCGGTAAAAGAAACCGCCCAGGCACAGTTCATCCAGCAGCCGGCCCTGTACCGTCTGGATGTGCAATTCTCCCGGCGCCCAACGTTGGGCCTGCAGGAGCAACCAGCGTGAACCGGTTGCCGTGGCGATCAGCCAGCCGCCGCCGCCGAGCAGCACTCCTAGCAGCAACACAGTGGCAAACAGCAATCCGACCAGCCGGCGCTTCATCAGAATTCGGGGCCGACATTGAATTGGATCCGCCAGGGATTGTCTTCCTTGCTCAGGGCGGAAGCCAGATCGAGGCGGATCGGGCCGATGGGAGAATACCAGCGCAACCCCGCGCCGGCGCTCCGCGCCAGGCTGAGATTGGAAAACCCATTGGCGACATTACCGGCATCGTAAAAAGCAGCCAGCCCCCAGTCCCCGTAAATACGGTATTCATATTCGACGCTGCCCACCAGCAAGTTCCGCGCTCCCAGGCCCCGATAATCCAAACTTTCATAAGCATAGCCGCGGACACTGGTCTCGCCACCGGTTTTGAACATGATCGACTCCGGCACTTCATTGGCTTCCAGTTTGCCCACCTGGACCACGGCATTGCGGGTATGGCCGACATTGCCGCGCAGGATCAGCCGTCCCTGCGGGCCCAGCCTGTGAATCGCCGTGCCGTCCAACCGTTCCTGCCAGAACCAGACGTTCGATCCCCAGCCATCCTTGGAGCCGCGTAGAGCCAGCCGCAGTTGCTGGCCCTGAGTGATATACAGGCGGTTATCGACCTGTTCATAGAGCCAGTTGATGCTGGGTGTCAGCAGGCGGTAATTCGCATCGATGGCAGGGATGGCGTCGGGGTTGTCCTGCCGGATCTGAGCCTGGGTGTCCTGCGGAAAAATAGTCCATAAATTATAACGTTCGATAAAGTATTCCAGGCCGATGGTTTCCTTCAAGGGAATACCGTCGAAGATGTTTCTGGGATGATGCTTGGCGATTTGAAAGGACACCTGGTTGGAGCGGGTGCTGCCATGCACAGCCTCTTTCCCTTCGGCTATTGGAATATTGAAATCGTTGATAGTCAGATCCTTGCCTTCATAATTCAGGGTCAGAGTCAGATAATCCTCGTCTATCCGGCCCAGGGGAATAAAGTAATTGGCAGTCGCTTCCAGCCGGCGCTGATCCTGTTTGGCGACCAGGCCGGCATCCAGGCGATGGCCATAGCTGTTCAGATAGCGCCGTTCCCAATCCACGCCGGTCCTGAAGCCGCTGTCGGTGCCGTAGCCGACGCGGGCACGGTACTGATTCAATTTTTTCGGAGTCAGAATGGCGACGACATTGAGTTTTTTGGACTGGCGGTCGGGTTGAGTATCCACCGTGATTTCGTCGAAATAACCGCTGGCCGTCAAACCGTATCTGAAATCGGACAGGGCCTTGAGCGTATAGAAATCGCCGGGATGAAAGGTGACAAACCGGTCGAGCAATTCCTCATCGAAGGTATCCTGCCGGAAAGTCACCGTGCCGAAGCGATAGCGGGGACCGGTGTTGAAGTCCAGCGCGATATCCGCCCGGTAAGCCTGTTCATCGATTACTATTTGATTCTTGGTAAAAGCCGCTTCCAGATAACCCTGATCTCTGGCCAGATCCTGCAGCGCCTGCTTGCCCTGCTCGTAACTGACATGATCGAGGGTATTGCCGGGTTTGACCGGAAAATTGGCGAGCAGCGCCTGAAAGTCGGGACTCTCCCGTCCCGGACCCTCCAGGTGAACGGTGACCGTTTTTACCGGCAGCGGTGGTCCCTGGTCGATCCGGTAATAGGCCTGCCATGCGGCGCCGCCGGCAGGGGGCGGTTCGAGTTCGGCGTCGATCCGGGGGCGGTAATAGCCGAAGGGTTGCAGGGCCTGCTCGATCTCTTCGGGCGCCCGCCGATGCAGCCGGCGAATCCGTTCCGCCGTCAGCCGGGGGTGGTCTTTTTGCTGCTCCAGGCTGAGGTAGTTACGAACATTGGTTAACAGGGGGTCCTGGATCCCATCGATATGAACCTGCACGGTGTCGGCGGCATACGGGCTGCGACACAGGAAGAACAGAAGAAAAACCCACCAGCCCCGCGCCAAACTGCCGGCGCCGGCGGGCCGGCGGCTTAGAACATCGGGTCCGGCGGGAAACACCATAATGTTGTATCCACCGGGTGGCGTCAGGCTGACACGGACGCTACGGCCGGTGGTTTATTGCATGGGCGGCAGGCCGCCACCCAGACCACCCAGACCACCCAGACCGCCTGGGAGACGCCCTTGCAGACCCTGCATCAGTTTGGCGAAGCCGCCTTTTTTCATCATCTTCTGGGCCTGGGTGAACTGTTTCAGCAGGCGATTGACTTCCTGCACCTGGGTCCCCGAGCCGGTGGCGATGCGCCGCTTGCGGGAACCGTTGATGGTATGCGGAAACTTCCTCTCCTTCGGGGTCATGGAGTTGATAATGGCGACCAGGCGCTTGACCTGCTTGTCGTTGGCCTGATCCTTCATGGCCTGGGGGAGTTCCCCCATGCCGGGCAGCTTCTCCAGCAGACTGCTCAATCCACCCATATTCAGCATCTGCTCCAGTTGTTCGCGGAAATCTTCCAGATCGAAACCCTTGCCCTTGACGACTTTTTCCGCCAGTTTCTGCGCCTTTTCCCGATCGACCTTCTGTTCCAGTTCCTCCACCAGGCTGAGCACATCGCCCATGCCGAGAATCCGGGAGGCCACGCGCTCCGGGTGGAACGGCTCCAGCGCTGCGGTTTTCTCGCCCACCCCCAGAAACTTGATCGGCTTGCCGGTAATGGCGCGGATCGACAGGGCCGCACCGCCGCGAGCGTCGCCGTCGGTCTTGGTCAGGATCACGCCGGTGAGCGGCAGGGCTTCATTGAAGGCATGGGCGGTATTGGCGGCGTCCTGACCGGTCATGCTGTCCACCACGAACAGGGTCTCGACCGGCTCGAGCGCGGCCTGCAGTTCCTTGATTTCCGCCATCATGGCGTCATCCACATGCAGCCGTCCGGCGGTATCGATCAGCAGCACATCCATGAACTGGCGGCGCGCCTGCTCCAGGGCGGCGGTGGCGATGGCCAGCGGCGCCTGCGCCGGGTCGCTGGGGAAGAATTCCGCGCCCACCTCGCCGGCCAGGGTTTGCAACTGCTGAATGGCCGCCGGGCGGTAGACGTCGCAACTGACGACCATCACCTTGCGGCGCTGGCGCTCCTTCAGCCAGCGGGCCAGTTTGGCCACGCTGGTGGTCTTGCCGGAGCCCTGCAATCCGGCCATCAGCACTACGGCGGGCGGTTGGGCCTTGAGATTCAGTTCCTCATTGGCCTCGCCCATGAGCTTGACCAACTCCTCGTGGACGATTTTGATCAGGACCTGGCCCGGACTCAGGCTCAGCATGACTTCCTGGCCGATAGCCCGCTCCCGGACCTGATTGATAAAGGTCTTGACCACGGCCAGGGCGACGTCGGCTTCGAGCAGGGCCATGCGCACATCGCGCAGGGCGTCTTGGATGTTGGTTTCGGTCAGGCGGCCCTGACCGCGCAGATTCTTGACGACTTTTAGCAGGCGTTCACTGAGATTATCGAACATGAAGGTTACCGTATGACAAGCGAAATTGGCGCGGTGGGATTCCACTCGGCGCCCTGATGATTCAGTATAACGGCAATCGCTACCGGGATGCTCACGCCATATCGCTGGATAGACTTCAAGCCCGTCGGCAGATATGCGATTATCCCGCTACACGGGAGGACAAGTGATCCATGTACACTATAGTCGTGGGCGGTCTGGCCGCCATTCTTTACGTTGTCACAGGCAGCCTGCTGGGGGTGCGGCTGTCGCAGGCCGGTTCCGGCAAGGTCTGGAGCAAGGCCGGCCTGCTGGCCATCGGCTGGTGCGCCGTGCTGTTGCATGCCGCCATTTTAGCGCCCCTGGTGCTCCGGCCTGAAGGGATGAACCTGGGGTTTTTCAATATGCTGTCGGTGAGTGGCTGGTTGACGGCCGTGCTGCTGCTCGTCGCCGCCTCGTTCCGGCCGCTGGAAAACCTGGGAATTGTTCTGGTATTGCGCCGTATGAATGCGGTAATGAGGTAGGGCGCAATAGCGCAGCGTATTGCGCCGTATGAATTCAGTCGGAGGAAAGGCAAGCGATGGCAGCAAACAAGAAAGACTTCTTTATCAGCTACAACGGCAAAGACAAAGGCTGGGCGGAATGGATCGCCTGGCAATTGGAGGCGACCGGTTACTCGGTGGTCATTCAGGCCTGGGATTTCCGTCCTGGCGACAATTTCGTCATGAAGATGCAAGAAGCCGCTGTTCAGGCGAATCGTACCCTGATGGTATTGTCGCCGAATTATCTGGCGGCCCAGTTTACCCAGCCGGAGTGGGCGGCGGCATTCGTCCAGGACCCGACCGGCGCCAAGGGAACCCTGCTGCCGGTGCGGGTGGCGGAGTGTGAATTGCAAGGCTTGCTGCCGACGATTGTTTATATCGATCTGGTCGGTTTGGAGGAAGCGGACGCCAGGAAAGCGTTGCTCGCCGGGATACCGTGGGGCCGGGCCAAGCCTCCGACCTCACCACCTTTTCCGTCAGGCCAAGGGCAACCCGGACGCCAACCGCCAGGTTTTCCGGAATCTCCACTAAGAAAAATCAGAAATCGGACCCGCCTGCTGTTGAAGCAACCCCGTGCCGCCTCCCTGCCCGATGAGCTGGCTAAGCAAGCCGGCGCGCGGTCGGTGGAGGAGATGCTGGTTCCACAACAGACGGATTCCTTGATTCATTCCCTGGATACCCTGCACGAGGCCACCAAACGCCTCGATCAGCCCATCCCCTTGACTGGGAACGGGCAATTGCGGATCCGCACGGACCGGCAGGAACTGACCCTCGACGGCATCGAGCGACCCGAGTGGGCGGAGGTTATCGGTCGGGATGAGTACGGACTCTATGCCGATTGCCGTATTCGTAACCGTTCAGACCCCCCACCCCAACCCTCCCCCACAAGGGGGGAGGGAGTTATTGCAAAACAGCTACTTAGCGTATCCCCCCTCCCCTTGTGGGAGGGGGTTAGGGGGAGGGGGGTGAACGCTTACCCGTATTCAGGGCGTTGTTCAACGTCTGCGCTGGATTATGCCGGGGGAATTCATGATGGGGTCACCGGCAAGTGAGGCGGAACGATCTAATGATGAAATCCAGCACCGGGTGATTCTGACCGAGGGATTCTGGCTGGCGGACACCGCCTGCACCCAGGCGCTGTGGCAGGCGGTGATGGGCGATAACCCGAGCGGGTTCAAGGGGGAAGAACGGCCGGTGGAAACTGTGAGTTGGCAGGATGTACAGTATTTTATCAAGCGACTGAACACGCTGGCGCCGGATGGCGGCTTCCGGCTGCCGACGGAGGCGGAATGGGAATACGCCTGCCGGGCGGGAACGACGACGCCGTTCTGGTTCGGTGACCAGATCAGCCCGGAGCAGGTCAATTACGACGGTAATTATCCATATTCCGGTGGACCGAAAGGAAAGTATCGCAAAGAAACGGTGGATGTAAAGGCATTACCCTGCAACGGCTGGGGGCTGTACCAGATGCATGGCAATGTCTGGGAATGGTGTCAGGACCGATACGGTGCTTATCCATCGGCTACGGTGGTGGACCCTGTTGGCCCTGCTGCCGGCGCGGCCCGCGTCATTCGCGGCGGGTCCTGGCTCGTCAGCGCGCGCCGCGTGCGCGCGGCGTCCCGCTACGGCCGCGACCCTGGCGACCGCCACGCCATCCTCGGTTTCCGCTGTGCCCGAGTTCAGGCCAGCCGGTAAGCAAGTACAGCCAGTGAAAGCAAGCAAGCAGATCGCGCCACGCCGGACAAGACGCCAGCAGAGCGGCGTCGGTCAGGCGTGGCGCGATTTTTGGAATGGATAAAAGGCTTATGAAATATCGCTTTTTTACGATATCTGCCAAGATACCCGAAGGGCGGCCCATCGCGTGGCGACTCATTCGGCGGAACCTGTTTCAGGACTCCTGAAAACCTGCCGGAGTGTGGCAAGAGGTAGAAACAGTTGTAATGGATCGTCCGGCAACGGGATAAAGCCGTATTGTCGGTAGTAGTGGCCTGCCTCATCGTCTTTGGCGTCCACGAAGAATCCAATGATCCCTACATTGTCACTGACTTGCAGCGCCAGTTGTAAGGCGCGGACCATCATGTGCCGCCCCAGTCCCTCGCGTTGGCGGTTCCGCGCCACGGCCAGCCGGGCCAGCTTGGCGGCGGGCACGATCGGTGGATACTTCTTCGCGAACTGTGGCGGTAGTTGTTCCGAGCGAATCTCGCAGACCGCCAAGGTAAAAAAACCCAGGATGTCCTGGGGATCGCTGTCATCCAGCAGCACAAACGTCCTGGCCAGACCTTTGTCGGCATGCTGCCGGGCGATTCGCTTGAGGTAGCCGTTGAGATCGCTATTTCCGCAATCGAAACTCTCCCGGTCGTGGTGGCGGCCGAGCGGTTCAATCCTGAACATCGAGACCGGCGCTTCGGTAAGCAGTCACCGCTTCCCGCAGTTTCTCGGAAGGTGCGGGAGGATTTTCCAGCACGGCGAAAAACAATTCGGCGTCTCGCTGGGTTAACCGGATGATTTGCTCACGTTCGATGATGGCGTGGGCCTCTTTCAACGCGGACTGCACCAGGAACTGGTTGAGGGTCGCGCCGGTCGTTTCCGCCGCTTGCCGTAACGTGGCGCGAACCTCGGGCGTTACGCGGGCGAAGATTCTTTCCTGTTGATTTGTTGCTTTCATGATGACGGGCTCGCTGTCGGCTGGTTTAGCTTAGAAACCAGTATCATAGATGATATTACCACCCTACAAAATCCGGCACAGACAGAATCTGCGGTGCGTGGGAATTGCATCCCCGCTGGATAGACTTCAAGCCCGTCGGCAGATATGCGATTATCCCGCTACACGGGAGGACAAGTGATCCATGTACACTATAGTCGTGGGCGGTTTGGCCGCCATTCTTTACGTTGTCACGGGCAGCCTGCTGGGGGTGCGGCTGTCGCAGGCCGGTTCCGGCAAGGTCTGGAGCAAGGCCGGCCCGCTGGCCATCGGCTGGTGCGCCGTGCTGTTGCATGCCGCCATTTTAGCGCCCCTGGTGTTCCGGCCAGAAGGGATGAACCTGGGTTTTTTCAATGCCCTGTCCGTAAGCGGCTGGTTGACCGCCGTGGTGCTGCTCGTTTCCGCCATAGTCCGCCCGGTGGAAAACTTAGGGATTATTCTGCTGCCTTTCAGCGCCGCCACCGTGATCCTGGCGTTGCTGTTTCCCTCGGAACGGATCGTCGTCGAAGCCGGGCAGTGGCCGCTGGAAATTCATATCCTGATCGCCATTCTGGCCTATTCCATCCTGGCCCTGGCCGCCGTGCAGGCGGTCCTGCTGGCGATTCAGGATCGCCGCCTGCATGACCGACATCCCGGCGGCTTTATTCGCGGGATTCCGCCGTTGATCACCATGGAAACGCTGCTGTTCCAGATGATCAGCATCGGTTTTGTGCTGCTGAGTCTGGCCCTGGCCAGCGGGTTTCTGTTCCTGGACGACATTTTCGCCCAGCACCTGGTCCATAAGACAGTCCTGTCCATCACCGCCTGGGTAGTTTTCGGGATTCTGCTGTGGGGCCGCTGGCGTTTCGGCTGGCGTGGCCGGACCGCGATCCGCTGGACGCTGAGCGGCTTTGTGGCGTTGATGCTGGCGTATTTCGGCAGCAAACTGCTGCTGGAACTGGTGTTGCAGCGTTAGGCTGCCCTTGACATCGGCTTTCTCATTCCTTTAAAAGGGTAAGGTGGGTTTAATTCATGAGGTTACCGGTTTTTGGAAGATCTTAATCTGGGCGCCCTGATTACGGCGCTGGTTATCATGCTGGTTCTATCGGGCTTTTTCGCCGCTTCGGAAACGGGGTTGATGGCGCTTAACCGTTATCGTTTGCGGCATAAAGCGAAAAGTGGCCATAAAGGCGCGCAACTCGCCAGCAAGCTGCTGGAGCAGCCGGACCGGCTGATCGGCCTGATCCTGCTGGGCAACAACTTCGTCAATATTCTCGCCTCTTCCCTGGCCACGCTGATCGCCATCCATTCGCTGGGGGAGGCCGGCATTCCGCTGGCGGCCTTTGTCATGACCCTGGTCCTGCTGATCTTCGGCGAGGTGGCACCCAAGACCTTGGCGGCGGTGCATCCGGAGCGCATCGCCTATCCCGCCGCCATCGTGCTGACCTTGCTGATGAAGTTGTTCTATCCCCTGGTCTGGGCCGTCAATATGATCGCCAACAGCATGCTCAGGTTGTTCGGCCTGACGACCACGGGCGCCTCGCATCATGCGCTCAGTCCAGAGGAACTGCGTACCGTGGTGATCGAAGCGGGCGTCATGATCCCGCGCCGGTATCAGAACATGTTGCTCAGCATCCTGGATCTGGAAGAGATCACGGTCGATGACATCATGATTCCGCGCAATGAGATTGCCGGCATCGATCTGGAAGATCCCTGGGAGACCATCTACGAGCGTTTGACCCAGAGTCTGTTTACCCATTTGCTGATTTATCGGGGGAATACCGATCAGGTCGTCGGTTTTATCCATTTGCGGCGGGTCGTGGGGCTGATGGCGCGGAATCCGAATTTTGGGCGTAAGGAGTTGGAGGAACTGATTCAGGAGCCGTATTTCATTCCCGAGGGCGCTGCCTTGAGCACGCAATTGCTCAACTTCCAGAAGGAGCGGCGGCGCTATGGATTGGTAGTGAGTGAATACGGCGATCTTTTGGGTTTGGTGACGCTGGAGGATATTCTGGAAGAGATCGTCGGCGAATTTACCACCGATCCCCTGACCCTCAGCCGCAATATCGCGCCGCAACCGGATGGCAGCTATATAGTGGACGGCAGCACCAGCGTGCGAATGCTCAATCGTGCGCTGAATTGGGAATTGCCCACCGCCGGGCCGAGAACCTTGAACGGTTTGATCATGGAGCAACTGGGAGCGATTCCGGAACCGGGCGCCCGGTTGGAGTTGGAAGGGTATCCGGTGGAAATTGTCAAAACGGTCGGCAATCGGGTGGAGACGGTACGGATCTATCCGGCGGTGGTGGAGACGGATGAGCGGAATGAATGAGAGCTTGTGCGGGATTATTAAGTAACCGTTTAACTCCCTCTTTCCCGCTTGCACTAATAGGATGAGTTATTGGTTTTTTTCCCCTCCTTGGCTAAGGAGGGGTGGCGCGAAGCGCCGGGGTGGTTTGTCTGTGCAGGTACACCGCGTTTCCTTGTTAAAGTGCTCAATGGTGCGCAGAACACACCCTACAAGTACTCTCAGTGAGAATTAACATGCCGAATTTTATAAAAGAATCATTCTTAAATGAGTTGAAAAAACGTGCGGGTAGCCTCATAAAACTACCCAATAGTAATTCTCTCTTCGAAGTTGGACAGGGCGCTGTCAGGATTTACATCCGCTATTCAAAGGTACATGGAAAAGGCGCAGCTTTCTATGGGCTTCGCAAGGATGATCTTCATAGCCTTGAAGGTTATCCATCGTTCATCGTATTCCTTTGGGATAATCAGCCAGAACCACTTTTCTTGCCATATGGTGCATATGAGCAACTCTTAAAAAATTTAGAACCTGCCGCAGATGGACAGTTTAAAGTGCAAATTTATATTAATGCCGATAGTATTGAACTATATATGGCAAGAGTAGGACGCTTCAATCTTGAAGGTCTATCTGGATGGGAACAACTCCTGCGGTTAATTGGAAAAAGCACAGCGAAAATAATACCTGAACTATCCCACTCCCAGATTCAATCTTTAGTTTCAGCTATTGGTTGTGCAAAAGGATATGATATTTGGGTGCCATTGAACGATAGATTAAAACTAGATTCTGAACTTACTAGAGACATGTATTATCGGGAAATACTACCACCATCTTTATCGGAAATAGCAGACATTTTACAAGAAATCGACGTAATCTGGCTCCAACGAGGATCAAATCAAATTGCTGGAGTCTTTGAGGTCGAACACACCACACCTATTTATACTGCATTATTGCGCTTTAACGATGTTTATCTTGTAGATCCCAATTCAACCAAAGCATTCCGAATAATTGCCGATGAAGCACGTAGACCATTGTTTGTCAGACACTTAAACAGACCAACTTTTCGTTCAAGTGGTCTAAATCAGATTTGTACATTTCTCGAGTATCGAAATATTTACGGCTCTCTGGTATCTTGCGGGGTACCCGATTATAATATAAACAAGTAGTTACAGTTGTTCCTGAAGGTTCACGTAGCGAGGCGATGAGTTCCCATGAACCGTTTTGAGATACCCTTAGATATCGAAGATGTCAAGATTGAA
>CAIMUS010000267.1 GCA_903844665.1 uncultured Pseudomonadota bacterium | reverse complement strand
TTTTATTATTGCCCTGGCGACTGGGATCGACCCCGTAACTGGCATAAATATTGGGCCATAAATACATGCCGACCTTATATGGTTTAACTTTGCTGCGGGCGCTCAATACCGGCGCTTTGTCGGTTTCTTCTTCCCCCAGGGTGGTGCCGAGGGTCAGATACGACAGCCCGCGTAGGGCGCAATAGTATCAGCGTATTGCGCCGTATCGCGATTAGTAGGCAGTTATCAGATTTCCGCCCTGAATTCCAATTTCTGATCGCCGAACAACGGTTCAATCACTTTGTGTACACCCTGATCGGGAGTCTTTTCGCGGTATATCCGCACCAACTGGTATTTGGCCAGCAGACTTAAATCCCGGTTAATGCTCACTGCCGTACGCTGCATTGCGGACATCAGTTCAGCGAATGCCACCCGCCGACGACCTCTCAGCCAGCGTAACAGTCTGGTACGCTCCGGCTTGAGCAGAACCAGCAAATCCTCCGGTTCAACCCAGATCGTATTCTTGGGCGTAAGGCGCTTGCCCTGGTCGATCTCACAGGCGGTTTCCCGCGCGGAAGCAAAGAAATCTTCCAGAGAGCCGGCCTTGATTGCAACAGTCATCTAATAAATTCCTTCAGTTCTTGCTCAAACCGGTCGAGCAGATTTTCGTAATTGCTGAAATCCCCGACCATTGAGACAGTACCTTGGTAATGGCGGTGGTGACCGGAAACAGGTCATTAACCATCTTAACCAAGGTTTGAGACGGGCGGGATTTTTTAGCCATTGAGTGGCCTCAAGGTTTCAGATCCATTGTCGCATTGTACCGCAAGATGAAGACCAAGCCGTCCGATAGCAGCGTAGCCCGGATGGAGCGGAGCTTGCGGAGCGCAATCCGGGTTCCTCCCTCAAACCCCGAATTCCAGCCTTCGGCCTGCATCCAGGAAGCCATCCATTGCATCCCGCCGAACTGCTTTCGATGTACTTACCATCGACAGATACGGTGTAAGCCGGTAGGACACCAGATCGGGGGCGCATGAAGCATACGGCGGAATACGCTTCGCTATTTCGCCCTACGCGCTGGCTTCCGACATGGCCCCGCGTCCGAGCGCTGCCAAGGCGGCTTCAACGCAGCCGGGCCAATTCAGCCCGGAAATACATGGGGACCGGTTGCCGGGTGTCTGGGCTGGTAAATCTGCTTCAACGCAGCCGGGCCAATTCAGCCCGGAAATACGCTATTCGCGGCACTTTTCACGGTGCCAGCCGACCGCTTCAACGCAGCCGGGCCAATTCAGCCCGGAAATACGTTCCTGGTGTGGCGATCATGTCGCCGTTCTGCTCGCTTCAACGCAGCCGGGCCAATTCAGCCCGGAAATACGGCCATCCTGCAACCCCTCGATCTTACGGCAATTTTCACAGCGTTTGCGCGAACCTGCATGAACGCTTGGAAAAACCACCGTTATAATAACAGATGATTCAAAAAAATTTACGTAAGACAATGCCTTATTCCCAGCGCGAACCTGCCGGCAAAATTACGGTCGCTCCTGGTTCGCGCCTCACACCAGCACCGCTGGCCGCAGAGTCGCCCGTCCTTGCATCAACTTAGCGCGTTGTGAGCGGTAGACAGCGCGGATACCCCGCAATCGCAGGGAGGCCAGCGGTGGCCGTGCCATGGTAAGCTCCGCCAACCCCAACAGCGAGCGTACCGTCATCAATTCCAGCGGCGTTTCCCAAATAGGCCAAGTGAAGGCGCCACCCTGGGCATCGAACGCCGTGGTCGCTAATTTGCCGGCCACGCTGGCGGTCGGGAAAAGTGGCAGCGACTCATAGGCCAGCCAGATCGCTCCGATAACACTGCCATGCTTCAGCTTGGTGGGCGCAAGAGCCTCATGAGCATGCAGTCGCTCGGCCTCACAATTCCAGCCCATTGCAAACACATCGTCCTGCTGTCGCCATGGCCCGAATAACGCTTCGACCAGCCGTGCAGGCAGATTGGTGGCTCCCGCAAGTTGAGTAACCGCCTTACGCAGATCGCGCAGAAACTTGTTCGATGCGGACGTCATATCGAGTGCGGTCGGCTTAAGTCCCTTGCCATTGCGCATCATCAGCGGTTCCGCACCGAACGCGGCGAGGAAATCCAGTATCTCACGCCGGTCCGGCGCCGCTTCCGCCAGCCATGCACGGGCGTAATCATGGTACTCCGCCGGGAGCGGCTTGAGATCGTCACGCCAAGCCAGTTCGGGAGAGGCCGCTCTGGCCTTTACGGCCGGTACGAGTCCATCCAGCAGCCGTTCCTCGGTCACAGGCTCGGGAAAACTGAGCCGCGCCACCCAATCCGGCTGGGCAATCCAACTCAACCGCACCGGCTGCGGGAGATCGAGCCGGCTGGCCACCCGTAACAGGCCGAAAGCAGCCAGCGCTCCCAGGGTATGGCTGCCTCGCAGGCCGGTCAACACCAGCTCAGTCACGGTCGATTTCCTCCTGTGAACGCGCCCGATCGGCCAGCCGCAACAGGGCTTCCAGGTAAGCCAACCCCCAGTAACCGTAGCGCCGGTTCAGACTCCAGAACAACTCCGCCCAGCCGCCATCCAGCCGCTCCAGGCCGTGGTCGCTGCGAGCTTCGCAGAGATGACCCTGATACTCGACGCTGGCCACTTGGGGGTCCGGGTCTGCTACCGCCGGCGGGAACGGCCGGCCCCGGCCATGATGTACACCCACCAGATAGCGCACCAGATCGGGATCATGGGCGCCGGCCAGGACCGCCGCATTCAGCAGTGCCACCGACATAAACTCATGTCGCCAGCCACGCGGCAACCCCGAGCGCTCCCTGGCTTGGCGCAGGGCCATTCGATTCGCCGGATTCATACCGGATTTCGCCAGCAAATCCCCGGCGATAGCGGCCACTTCATCACCGCCATACAGCAGAATCTGAAACCGGGGATCGGCTTTGCCGAGGTCATGAACCCCGCCGGCCAATCGCTCATCCTCGATCAACATCGGCGGCAACCCGCATTGCCGGGTCAGATGTCCGCACCAGTGGCTGACGCCATCGAGATGAACGTCCAGCGCCACCGGCCGCGTGAGCACCGAGGTATCGTCCTCGTCAGTCACCGACGCGCCCGTGCTCAGGACGACGCCGTTTGGCCGCTCACCCGGATAAGGCGCCAGCCGTACCCGTCTGGGTTCCATCCCAAAACGGGTCAGCACCGTCGGCAGCGTCTGCAGCAAAGCCTCCTGGAGTTCTTCCAGATCCATTTCGGTTTCAGGATCGCGCACCGCCGTGAGATAGGTACGAAGGCAAGCCTCCGCCCGCTGGTATTCCTCCTCTGCCAGCCAGTACCCCAGCACGGCCGGATGAATCCGCACCCGCACGGCGCGGCCCTGCTGGCAGTCCTCGGCGATATCCACCACCGCTGTCCGGCTGTCAGGATGCCAGCCGTAGCGATCACAGCCACCCCAGGCCGCAGGCGCCACGACAGTATCGCCCGGTCGGATCTCGCGAGCGGTGATCGCGGCGCTGTCCTCGCCGCGCCAGTGCAGTACCCGCCGGCCAGCCCCCTGCCCGGATTTAGCGTGGGCACCTGCCGCACCTTCTATATCACCCACTGCCGGCTGTTCCTCCCGGTGCAGCCAGGCCAGCAAGGCAGGCAGCGGGACCGGCAACGCCTCCTGCACTTTCGGCGGCAGCAGAGCGACAATCTCCGCCCATTCGTCCTCATGGTTCTCATCAAGATCGGCGCGCCAGACCACTTGAACATCGTTGCCGGCCCGCTGCGGACCGTGCAGAAAAGGAGCCACATCCGGGTTCGGGTGTGGGACCGGACTGGTCTGTATCCACTGCTCCAGGAGCGCCGGCAGCAATACCGGCGCGGGTTCCAGGTCCGTCTGGGGCGGCGGCTCTGGAGCAGTGGCCAATACCGGTCGAGCGCCCGGATGCCGAAGTCAACCGTTTCCCTTTTGGCCTGAGCGATCAGCCATTGATGGGTATCCCGGCTCACCGGGCCATAGACAGGATCGCCATCTTCGCGCAGCACGATCACCAGATGGCTGACCCCGCGCCGCCCCAACCGGTCCAGCCGCCCGGTCCGCTGCCGCAGCGCATTCAGTGGGGCCGTCTCGGTCAACAGGGCATCGAAACTGATATCGGCGCCCACTTCCACGGTCTGGGTGGCGACCACGAACAGGGTCTGGACAGGCTCGGTCGCGCGGTTGGCCTTGATCAAGGGCAGCCACTGTTGCAACAGTCGATCCCGGTCGCCGGGGCGGATGCGCCCGGTAAGCAGCAAGGCCTCGCCCTGCTGACGCAGGGCTTCGAATACCCGCCGGGCGGTCCGCACCTGATTCACCACCACGCCCACAATCCGTACACCTTCGATGGCCGCCAGCCGTTGCGCCTCCTCGATAATGATTCGCTCAAATTCCTCTGGCGTCTGCTTGGATTTCCGCAGCTTGGCCGGCGCCAGCCGGACCGGCTTGGCGGCATCGAGCCGGGCGCTGAGCACAGGATGATCGTAATCAGCCGCATTCAGATAGAAAGCGCCGTCCTGCGTCTGCGGGGTGGCGGACATCACCAACACGCGAAACGGGGTGATCACCGGCACCTCAGCCCAGGTACGGAAGCGTTCGATGGCCACCAGGGTATCGATGAAGGGCTGCGACAGGTGCGCCTCGTCGATCACGAACAGCGTATCGTTGCCCAGCAGGCCCGCATGAACCGGCCACTGCTGCGGCGACAGGCCATAGCCGCGAAAGAGCAGTCGTGAGCCTACCTGATCGACGGTGGACGTGATCACCACCGGCTGATGCGGTAGCGCCGCCCAGGCATCGTCCAGGTACATCCCACCCCGCAGGGTGGCAACTTGCAACGGGGCCGGCGCACCGAACCGGCGCAGCTCCGCAGCGACTTCGGCCAGTATGTCATCGGTCGCTTCGGCGAGCGCATCCGCCAGCGCACGGGCATGCCGGGCGGCCTCGTCGACCACCAGCCGGCGATCCACCACCAGGCAGGTGCGCAGGGGAACGGTCCGTTGCGTGGCCGGCAGATGGGCCTGTGCCGCCAGGGCGAATACCACCACATCCAGCACAGAGGTCTTGCCGCTGCTGGTGGGCAGCGCCAGGGTCCGGGGCCAGCGGCCTTCGATCAGCTTTCGCGCCAGCCGCTCCTGCCAGGGAAACGGACGATACCCATGTACCGCCTCGTAAAAGCGAGCAAAGTCTTCAGGCTGCATGGCTTATCGATTTCTCCGGCAATGCCCGGCACAAACCCATGCCGAAATAGCGTCCGGCTCCCAGGATCATCGGTCCCTGGACCGGCTCGGCGAAGCGCACGGTGGCATGCGTCCAGGGCCGTTGGAGATGGCCGGGGCGCACGGTCCGAAACTGGCTGCTCAAAGGAGTGCCGGTAAGCCGGCCATAGGGGTGAATAGCCACCTCGACCGGCGGCGGTAGCCCGCTGTGCCGGCAGGTTTCGGCAATGATAGCTTCAGCCCCGCGCTTGGCCTTGGGGTAATGGGGCAATATCAGCGGTGTCACCGTAGTCCAGATCGGGTTTGGGTGAGTCCAAGTGGCAGGCCGCAGATTATAGCGCCGTTCCTCGGTGCCGGCCGGGGCCAGGTGATAACTACGGCCATCCGGCAGCCGTACTTCGACCAGCCGCGCCACGGCTTGCAGGATCTGTCGGCGTTGGGCGCGCTCCAGCGCCTGCGGCAATGCCAGCCCGACCCCTAAAAGATGGCCGTCGGCATGCGGCGAACCGACCATGGGCAGCGGCGCCCAGGCCACGTGACGATGCTCGCCATGGCCGTGCAGGGCCGCCGGCGCGGCGTCGCCGGCCAATGCCAGTACAGCCCGCCGCACGGCTTCGATCAGACCCAGACTGTGGGGCAGGCTGAGCGAGGGTCCGCCGGTCTGGCGCAGTACGATGAGGTCAGCAAATTCTCCTGACGGTAACGGTGATGTCGGTACATCGACGCTGCCGGCGTAGCGCTGGTACAGACCCGGAGTGGGACGCAGACCCAGCTCATACCGCTGAATCAATTCATCCACCCGTCCGGGCGCCACCACGCGGAGCACCTGAGCGCCATCGTCTGCCGGTATTAGTGCAGGCACGGGCGGGTTATCGTCCAGTGCAACCGCCACCAGCGAGCGGGAATTACCCAGATACACGACATTCACCGCCATGGCCTCCAGCGCCTGCCGGATAGCCACATCCGGCTGAGCCGCCGGCCAGATCAGCCAGACATCGGGCACCTCCGGCACGGCACAGGGAAAACTGCGCATTTGCTTGTCGCGATATTCCGGCAGCAGTCTGGCAAGCGCCGCCTCTGTCTTGGGATTCGAACGCTGTTTACGGTTGACATTCTCCGGATCATTGACGGGCACAGGCACCTTGTAAGGAGGCCGCTCGCTGATATTGCCGGCAGCCAGGTGTGGCGCCCCCTGCCGCTCCAGCCAGCGCAGGGCGGCCAGCCCTGGTTCGCCCATGCCGGTTTCAAAGCAGGCTGCCATCAAGGCGGAGAACAAGCGGGCCGGATGGGGCGGCCATTCCGGGATAGTGCGGTCGTGATACGCCGCAGCATAGCAATTGCCGCTGAGGTAATGGATTCGGATCGCCAGCATGGCAGCCCCTTACTCCGCGGCGGCGTGACTTGCCAGACTGCGCTGGACCAGTTGGTTCAGATCAGCGCTGGCCTGCAACCTTGCAGGCTCGGTCACGAAGCGGAGATCCTGCGCCTGTGCTGCTTCTACCGCCGCCAGCAGGGTTTCACGGGCCAGGGCGGCATCGACAGGAAGAGTCTGGACCTCTTCCAGGGTACGGCCCAGTAGCTCGAACCGAGGCAGGCCCACCGGGACCAACAGGCAGCGTGACCGCAGATCAAAGCCCTGTTCAATCTGCAAAGCGAGGGCACATAATGCCAGCGCGGCTACCACGGTGCGCCCAGCCTGATCGCGCGCACTGTCGGTCCTACCAGCCGGATCGGGAAAGTGCAGCCGGCGCAATGCTGGCAGGGATAACACCGCCACTTGCCTTGCTTCGGCCAGCGTGACGCCACCCAGGGTCAGCGAGGGTTTGATATTGCCATGGCCGATATTGGAGGGTTTGCCCTCGCCATAGCGCTCTGCCTCGCCTTTTTCATTCTTCCTGGCTGCTTCCGGTTCCAAAGTCCATTGCCGATTGGCATCAGCGGCCCGATAAACGGGTCCCGCGTCCAAGCCGACACCCAGAGGGTCAACGCGGCTGGCTGGCCGGATACCTTCCTGGACGTTCAGCCCGATAATCTCGCTGACCAGGGCACGCGGAATTTTAGCGCCACGCCCACCGCTTTCAGCCTGGGAATGCCAGCCGCCGAAGAGCAGCATTTGCGGACAATACTCATACAATGCCGTGGCCGATTGCAGTCGCGCCGCCATCAATCGGTGGCCCAGTTCACTGTGCCAGAAACGGACACCATCCAGTTCGGAGTCCCGCAGAATCGAATCGTACAGCCGATGCGGTGCCTGCAATACGGTCACCCGGCCATAGCCCTTGATCATTGTTTCGATCAGCGGCAGCGTTAAAGTACCGGCATCGATGGCTTCCTGTAGCGCCGATTCCATCCGATTGGCTTGGCTCTGGACCGAATCGAGCAGGACGCAGCGGACCCGTTCACCGTCGATCAACCGTTCTTCGGTCGCGTAGACGATTTCATTGTCATCCGTAGGGTAGGTCGGCGGGAATACCTTGTCACCCTGACCACCGGTGGGCTGCAGGCGGGTGGTTACCCGGATTGCTGTCGCATTACCGCTGATGGCCTCGCTGAGGAGGCGATGAAGCTCAATACCGGACATCGAATTCTCCTGATGGGGCGTGACGATTTGGGAAAGATCAGCCGAGGCACAACGGCTGTGGAAGATCGACCAGGCTGAACCATGATAGTTTAACCGAATGCCTATTTCCAATCCGGTTGTCACTGCATTGCAGCGTGTAGCCTTACGGGTCAGGCACAGGCTTGTCGTAAGCGTTCACACCCCTCCCCCTAACCCCCTCCCACAAGGGGAGGGGGAATAGGTTAAGCTACTGTTTTGCAAAAACTCCCTCCCCCCTTGTGGGGGAGGGTTGGGGTGGGGGGGCTGAACGGTTACGGCTTGTCAGCAACCGTAAGGTGGGCATAGCCCACCTTATCCTTATGATTCTGCTACAGAAGGTGGGCCGTGCCCACCCTACCCGGTGCTATGTAGAAACCGACCTGCCGGTAAAGGGAATTCACCGCTCCAGAATATAAGAAAAGTCGATCCCATTACCTTCCTCCTTGAACTCGCCTTCCACCCAGAATTGCCGACCGAATTCATAGCGCACATTGTAGATTTTATTATTGCCCTGGCGACTGGGATCGACCCCGTAACTGGCATAAATATTGGGCCATAAATACATGCCGACCTTATATGGTTTAACTTTGCTGCGGGCGCTCAATACCGGC
>CAIMUS010000266.1 GCA_903844665.1 uncultured Pseudomonadota bacterium | reverse complement strand
CCACTGTTGCCGATAGAGAAGCAGGAAGATCTGGGTAAACCAGCGGCTGTAGAAGTCGTTATTCAGTTGAAACTGCGTCTCGACAAACACCCCTGGCAGATCGGGTAATTCCGGCGGTGGCAGTAGCAACCCATCGAGCCGGAAGCTGGTTTGTTTCACCTCTTCGGCATGCAGAGTGTAGACCGCCCCGGCCGGCGCCGGCCAATCAGCGAGTTCGAACACCAACTCCGGCAGTTCTTGAAACAAGCGGTAGAACAAACTATCGGTTTTCATAAAATTGCCTGAGAGTAGAGGCGCATTATTCAACCCAGGAATCGAAACCAGCGACAAATCGATCAATGGAGTCCGTCTATTCTAATCGACTACAACAGACAGGTACTTATCCTAACATGACTGAAGAGCAATCGCCTGAACCCACGGCAACGCCACGCCTGGCTTGGTTGATCGGACTGCCAGCCCGAGTTTGGACAGCGCTCCGGTACATTGGACAGAGGTTGTCGAGCGCGACACAGCGCGTGCAACACGGGTGGCGGGCGCGGAGCGATTTCCAGCGACATCTGCTGATCGGTTTACTGGCGGGCGTCGTCATCGAAATCGCACTCCATTTCACGCACCATCACTTGGCCTGGCTGCAGGAACTCGAAGACATGGCCATCGACGGGATCATGAATCTTCAGCAGGCCACCACGATCGACAAACCCGCCACGCCCTTCGTGATACTGGACATCGATGAGCCGACCTATCGCGCCTGGGACGAGCCTTTTCACGTCCCCCGCGACCGCCTGCTCAAGCTGATCGATTACGCCGTACAGGGTGGGGCGGCGCTGGTGATCGTGGATGTAGACCTGAGCCAACGCGGGCATGATCCGGCTGCCGACCAAATGCTGCAGGACTATCTGGCCAACTATGGCGCCGCCGGCAAGCCGCCGCTGCTGCTGGCGCGCGCCTTCCGCCCGCCGTTGCCGGGGCAGCATGCTCTACCGACCGAGCGGCGCTCTTTCCTGGAACAGGAGACCCGCATTGCCGCTTCGCCCCCGATCCAGTGGGGATCGACCCTGTTCGAGCTGGACCAGGGACAACTGTTGCGACGCTGGCGCTTGTGGCAGATCACTTGTGATGAACGGACCCATCAGCCTGTTGTTGTCCCTTCCCTGCAACTGCTGGCGGTCGCCTTGCTGCGTCAACCCCATGAGGACCCTGGAACAGTGGCCGGCCAAGTGCACACGGCCTTGCAGACGCTGGCGCCGGCACAGTGCGACGGACACCCTCCCCATCATCACGGCGGGACTCTTGATATTGCCGGTATGAAACTGAGCGCCCAGCCGAAAGGGATAGCCCAACGCATCCTCTATGAATTGCCTTGGCAACTGCATCCTGGCGAAGCTTACCCGACTCTGCCTCGACCGGATGGAGCGTCAGCGCCTCTATTATCAGTGTTCAGCGCTCTGCCCATTGCCGATGGGACTAAGCCGGTGGCCAGGGATGCCATCACCGGGCGGGTGGTGGTTATCGGCGGCAGCTTCTGGGAAAGCCGGGATCTGTATCTGACACCGCTGGGCCAAATGCCGGGTTTCCTGGTGCTGGTCAATGCCATTCACTCCCTGCACCAGCATGAAGAAATCAAGCCGCCACCCCTGTGTCTCAAGTTGCCGATCACTGTGGCGTTGATCGTCCTTATGAGCCTGATCTTTGTCTGGTTAAGCTCCTTCTGGGCGATGCTGGTCACCAGTGTGGTCATCATCGCCCTGCCGTCGATCAGCTACTGCCTGTTCAAAGCCGGGGTCTGGCTGGATTTCGTGATCCCTTTGTGCGCGGTAGCGGTGCACTGGCGGCTGCACTGGGTGACCGCCCACACTGGGGAACACCGGCATGCCCGGCACAGCAGCGCAACCCATTGAAGTCAATGACTCGTTCTTTTGGAGGTAACTATGAACCGCTATGTGACATCCCTTAGTAGCTTGTTGCTCCTGGCCGCCAGCGTCACTGCATCGGCAGCGACCTGGATCGTGGACTTCACCGGGGAACCCGAGGATTTCCGGCTGGAGCGAGGTAACCAGACGCTACCTGTCGAGATCTACCGGCAATTACAGCCGAACGACCGGCTGTTCGTGCTGGTGGATGGCAGTGTCATGTCCCTGAAGCAGGACGATGGTAGCCGGATTGAGATTCAGAAAAGCAATTCGCCTTATGTTATCCGGGACCAGGGCAAGCCACCGGCAGCGCTGGATAATTTTCTGCATGGATGCCGTGCCTGGCTTACCCGGCAACGGCTGGAAGAGGTAGATCGACCGGTGATCGGTATCTATACGCGGGGCGAGCCTGTCCCGCCCATCAGCCTGCCGCTGGCGCCAAGTGCAACAACCCGGCTGAGTGCCGGCACACGGCCTCTGTATCTGGCTTGGCAGGGCGGCGAGCCACCCTATCAGGTCCGCCTGACCAACGCCGCCGGGAAGGAACTCATGAAACAGACCGGTATTGCCGTGCCCGGCGGTAACACCCAACCATTCAAAACTGCGCCCGTGCCACTGACACCGGGACAGTACCAATTGATCATCAGCGACGCTCAACGCCAGGCAATAGTGGCTGTCGAGGTTGTGCCGGCTATCCCCCTGCCGCCACCGGCGACATTGGCAGGCATCACGGATGCCGACATCCGGCAAACCCTGGAGGCCCTGTGGCTGGCGGGCCAGGACGAAGCCTGGCGGCTGGAAGCCTATCAGCGGGTGATGCCGCTGGAAGGGCAACATCGGCCGGCGCGGTTGCTGCGCTACAGTCTGGAAAAAGGTCAGGCGCCACCACCGGTTAAGGCGGACTGACTGGTTCGGTTAGGGGTGCAATAGTAAAAGTGTGAGGCGCCTCCATCATGGCCGCTGGTCCCCCTGGGAGCGCCGGCGTCCTCGCCGGCTCCTTGAAAGCGCCGGCCTTTGGCCGGATTTATGCCGGCGGGGACGCCGGCGCTCCCAGGAACGGGCAACGATACCTCACAGTTTTAATTGCAACCTTCGATTAGTGCTTGATTGACAGCCATTCCAATCCCCATTACTGTTGTTCTCCCTGACACAGAATCCGATCATCAACCTGAAGCGAAGCAACTGCCTTGAACTCCGACTTTCCGAGAATCAAACGATTACCTCCTTATGTCTTCAGCATCGTCAACGATCTGAAGGCCAAATCCCGGGCGCAAGGAGAAGATATCATCGACTTCGGCCTGGGCAATCCTGAACGCCCCCCACCCAGACATATCATCGACAAGCTGGTCGAAGTGGCGCAGCGGGAAGATACTCATCGCTATTCGATGTCGCGGGGCATCCCCCGCCTGCGTAAAGCGATGTGTAACTGGTACAAGACCCGTTACGACGTGGACCTGGACTTCGATACGGAAGCGATAGTCACGATCGGCTCCAAAGAGGGCCTGTCCCATTTGGCGCTGGCTACCGTGGAGCCGGGGGACGCTGTGCTGGTGCCGAATCCGGCCTATCCTATCCACCCTTACGGTTTCGTGATCGCCGGCGCCGATATCCGCCACGTGCCGCTGGTGCCGGGCGTGGATTTTTTCAGCGAGTTGGAAAAAGCCATCCACAATTCCTGGCCTATTCCCAAGATGCTGGTGCTGAACTTTCCGGCCAATCCCACCACCCAGTGCGTGGAACTGGATTTCTTCGAGAAAGTCATCGCCATCGCCCGCGAGTACGGCATCTGGGTGATCCAGGATCTGGCCTACGCCGACATCGTGTTCGACGGCTACACGGCGCCCTCTATCCTGCAAGTGCCCGGCGCCAAGGAGGTCGCCGTGGAATCCTTCTCGCTGTCGAAGAGCTATAACATGCCGGGCTGGCGGGTCGGTTTCATGTGCGGCAATTCCACTCTGATCGGCGCCCTGGGACGGCTGAAATCCTATCTGGATTACGGCATGTTCACGCCGATCCAGGTGGCGGCGATCACGGCGCTGGAAGGGCCGCAGGAATGCGTGGCGGAAATCCGCGACACCTATCGGCGGCGCCGCGATATATTATGCGAGGGCTTGGGCGCCATCGGCTGGCCGGTGGAAAAACCCAAGGCCACCATGTTCGTGTGGGCACCCATCCCGGAACAATACCGCCATCTGGGTTCGCTGGAGTTTTCCAAAAAACTGCTGGCCGAGGCCAAGGTGGCGGTCTCGCCCGGCGTCGGTTTCGGCGAATACGGCGACGATCATGTGCGTTTCGCCCTGATCGAGAACAGCCATCGCATTCGTCAGGCCATCCACGGCATCCGCGATATGATGCGCAAGGACGCCAAAGCCGGCATCGTTGCCGAAGGAGTCAGCTGAGTGAATCCGGTCAAAGTCGGTTTATTGGGTCTGGGCACGGTCGGTGGCGGCGCCAGCCGGGTGCTGAGCCGCAATGCGGAAGAAATCAGCCGGCGCGCCGGCCGGGGGATCGAAATCATCCGCGCCGCCGTGCGCACGCTGGACCGGCCCAACCCAACCGGCATCCCGCTGACCACGGACCCCTTCGAGATCGTCAACGATCCCGCCGTGGAAGTCGTGGTGGAACTGATCGGCGGCTATGAGCCGGCCCGCACGCTGGTATTGCAGGCGATCGCCAACGGCAAGCATGTGGTCACCGCCAACAAGGCGCTGATCGCCCTGCATGGCAACGAAATCTTTGCCGCCGCCCATGCCAAAGGGGTGATCGTGGCCTTCGAAGCCGCCGTCTCCGGCGGCATTCCCATTATCAAGGCGATCCGGGAAGGTTTGGCGGGCAATCGCATCGAGTGGCTGGCGGGAATTATCAACGGCACCACCAATTTCATCCTGACCGAGATGCGCGACAAAGGCCGGGACTTTGCCGAGGTGTTGGCCGAGGCCCAGGTGCTGGGCTATGCCGAGGCGGATCCCACCTTCGATATCGAGGGCATCGACGCCGCCCATAAACTGACCATTCTGGCGTCCATCGCCTTCGGCATCCCGCTGCAGTTCTCCAGGGTTTACACCGAGGGTATCGCCCGGATCAGCCGCGACGATGTAACCTATGCCGAACAACTGGGGTATCGGATCAAGCATCTGGGTATTGCCCGCCGGACCGAAAGCGGGATCGAATTGCGGGTACACCCCACCCTGATTCCGGAGCGCAGCCTGCTGGCCAGTGTCAACGGCGTCATGAACGCCGTGCTGGTGAAAGGCGACGCGGTGGGGCTGACTCTGTATTACGGTCCTGGCGCCGGCGCCGAGCCTACGGCGTCCGCGGTGGTCGCCGATCTGATCGATGTGGTGCGCACTCTGACTGCCGATCCCGGCAACCGGGTGCCCCATCTGGCCTTCCAGCCGGACGCCATCGTCGCCGTGCCGGCGCTGCCCATGGCGGAGGTGGAGACCGCGTATTATCTGCGCATGCTGGCGGTGGACCGGCCCGGTGTACTGGCCGAAGTCACCCGGATCCTGGGCAATCTCGGCATCAGCATCGAGGCGATTTTACAGAAGGAGCCAAAGGGAGGGGTGGCGGAAGTGCCGGTCATCATGCTGACCCATCAGATGTACGAGCGGCAGATGGACGCCGCAATTCAACAGATCGAAGCGCTGGACGGCATCGAGGGTCAGATCATCCGCATCCGGCTGGAGCATCTGGGGGCTACGGACTGACAACCTTGCGTCGTAGGGGCGGTTCGCGAACCGCCCCTACTATAGATGGCGGTTCGCGAACCGCTACAGATGGCGGTTCGCGAACCGCTACAGATGGCGGTTCGCGAACCGCCCCTACTACATCTTTATGCGGCCACGTGACTGACCACGTAGCGAAACTTGCCGGATTTTTCCGCCGCTATCTCCTCGACCAACTCGACGACGATATCCACCCCACTGCCCAGGCGTCGGGCAAGACCGGTCTGAATCGCCGCGCGGGTGCTTTCATCGAAACTATTGTTGGGAACCACCAGAACGCGGGTTCGCTCCAGGCTTTCCTGGATAATCTTGAAGGCTTCGACGCCGGGCTGATCGCGCAGGATGTAAATCAGCGCCAGGCCATGCATCACCGTGCCGTCGGCGGCGACCACGAAGTCCGTGGTGCGGCCCTGGATTTCCCGGAGCAGCGGCAGGACCCGCCCGCAGCGGCAGGGTTTATCGTCCAGCACCGCCACATCGCCGGTACGGTAACGAATGAACGGAAACTCGCGGGTCGCCAAATGGGTGATGACCACCTCCCCCGCCTGTCCCGGCGCCAGGGTCCGGCCGGTCGAATCCAGAATCTCGACGATGATGTCCTCCGCCGTGATATGCATCCCACCCTGGGGACACTCATGGGCGATAAAACCGGCATCGCGCCCGCCATAGCCGTTGGCCACCCGGCAGCCGAAGGCGCCGGCGATGATGTCCCGCTGGTCATCGTACAGGCGCTCGGAAGTGACGAAAGCGACCTGAATCCCCAGATCGTTCATCGGCTGGGCGCGCTTTTGGGCGTGGCGGGCGATATGACTGATGGCGGAAGGGTAGCCGAACAGCATTCGGGGACGCATGGCGCGAATCACCGCGATGAAGTGATCCAGCTTCTGCTCGGACATCTCGAATGCCGGCAACAACTGGGTGCGCAACAGCCGGTCACGCAGCGCGCGCAGCCGATCCTGTGCCCCCAGTTCGATGGGCGAGCCCCAGACCACGATCTCGGGGTCGCCTATATCCACGCCCCACCAGCGGGTGGCCCGCCACTTGGCGGCCACGTCGTGGCTGATGCGTTCCTTGCCGATGAAAAAGATCAAGGGTTCGCCGCTGGAGCCGCCGGTATTGAAATGGGCCAGATCCCGCGCGTCGTCAGCTTTGAAATCCTCCAGGTGGGCGCGGATCGAGCCCTTGGTGAGCAGGGGCAACTGTTCAAGCGCAGTTAATTCGGTCACGGTCGCCGGGTTGAAACCGCTGTCCCGAAACACCTGCCGGTAATAGGGCACATGCCCGGCGGCATGGAGCAGCAGAGCGCGCAGGCGCTGCACTTGCAGTTCACGTAACCGTCCGCTGTCCCACCATTGGCTTGCCTCCAGGCTTCGGTGCACGGTTACGCTGTTATGTCCCTTGAATCGCTCATGCAGCGGGAAAAGCAGATTGGCTACGAGACGGGTATAGAGTGGAGGCATGGCGATGAAATGTCGACGCTAACAAAGACTTCGATAACTTTATTAATGCGCCCACGGCAAGCAAGCGCTGTGAGCCGGGGCGCATCGTGATCCGATGAGTCTACTCACCTGCAGGTGGTGGCGCAATTATTAAAGTATCATGGGGTGCATTAAGGTGTGAGGCGCCGGCTTGCCCCCTGGGAGCGCCGGCGTCCCCGCCGGCCAATCCAGCACGAGGCGGTTTCCAAACGGAGTGCAATATTGCAGAATCCAAACTCGACTGGCACGCTTTGGAAGGAGCTTTCTTGGCAACCATTCTTCACCTATTCATTCCCGGTCTGCTTGGACCCTGGCGAGCCGAACCGGGCTTTCCCCGTCCCGAGGCGCCCGCGCTGGAGCGTTTGCTGGGGCGGGCGGAACTGAGAAGCCTGGCTGTTAGCGGCATCGACGCCACTCTCTTCACGTTATTCGGTTTGCCCATCGCCCCGGAGCGGGATTTGCCGGTGGCGGCCATCACCCGGCTGGCCGATAGCGGCGACGCCCAGCAGGGGTGGTGGTTGCGTGCCGATCCGGTGCATCTGCACGCCGACCTGCAGCAAGTACTGCTGTATGACGCCCGAACGCTGGCCGTCGATTCGGATGAAACCGAGGCGCTGGTGGCCGAGTTTAACCACACCTTCGGCTCCCAGGGCCGGCTGCTGGATGCGCCCCTTCCCAGCCGCTGGTATCTGCGCCTGGACACCGATCCGGAACTGATCACCTGTCCGTTGGAGCAGGCTGTCGGGCGCAACATCGATGCCCTGCTGCCCAAGGGCAGAGACAGCGGTCGCTGGCATGCCTGGCTGACGGAGATCCAGATGATCTTCCATGACAGCCCGGTCAACCTGGCGCGGGAAGAACAAGGTTTGCGTACCATCAACAGCGTCTGGTTCTGGGGGAGTGGGCGCCTGCCGCACGGCGCCTCCCTGGCCTGCGACGCCGTCTACGCCGCCGACCCTCTGACCCGTGGCTTGGCGCGCCTGGCGGGCGTGGCGGTCAGTCCCTTACCGGACAGCGCCGCCGACTGGCAGGCGGCTTCCGAGGAAGAGACGGAGGCGCTGGTCGTGCTGGAAGCCACCCGCTACGATCGCGCCGATGATAACCCCTATGGCTGGATGGGACATGTCAATGCGCTGGAGGTCGACTGGTTTGCGCCTTGCCTGCGGCTGCTCAGGGAAAAAGCGCTGAAGACTTTGTATCTCTATCCCTGCGACGGCCGGGTCTATAGCATCGAAGCCAGGCGATTGTGGCAGTTCTGGCGGCGGCCGAAGCCCGTGCTGGATTATGTCAGTGGTTAGTGGTTAGTGGTTAGTGGTTAGTGGTTAGTGGTTAGTGCATCATACCAGCGACTGAGCAACCACAATAAGGCTGGAAACAGCAGCAGGCTGAGCGCGGCCAGGGTAAGCGCAATGTAACCGAACAGCACCGGCGCCTGCATCAGCATGGTCATCAGCGACTCTTCGTAATAGAAAAACCAGGCATGCCCTGCCGGAAAAATCCAGGTATGCAGGCGGTAAAACACCTGCACCGGTCCGAGCAGCAGAATGACGCCGGCGACTCCGATGAAAACGCCGGCCGCCGTCGCCATCAGTCTGCCGATTGACGGCATGGGCAGCCGCCGCCTGGCCGCCAGCAGCAGCAATACCGGCAAAGCCAGCCAAGCGCCCCAGCCGATTCTCTGTAAGGTCTCCACCAGATGGGCTACATCCTGGAGATGGGTGATTTCCGGCGGCGTCAGCAACCCGGCGATGATCCGTCCGGTCGGATCGTGATAGCTCAGCGTATCCAGGCCCTTGCCTTTGTCATGAATAGCGGCGACGATGGCGGCGAACAGGCGCACCCGTTCCGCCTTCGTGGTGCTTTCGAACTGGTGACGGTAATGGTTACGGGGACCATAGGTGGCGATCGTTTGATCGATGTCGATCACCTCGTACCATAAAGGGTAGAGAAAGTTGACGCTGGCGAGCAGTTGCCAGGCGAGCATCAGGGTAGCCAGGAAAGTCAGGAGCGTAAACAAAGTCCACTGAGCCTGTACTAAAAGCTGCTGCCAGAGAGTGCTGAATTGTCTCATTGGGGGTTGTCTATCTGTGGGAGTTAGCTGGATCGCACTTTACCGATGTCGCCATTGTCTATATCGTCTGTCCCGTTCGATCACACACCTGCCATGCAGGGGACACTCACAAGCAGAATAAAGATGTTGACCCTCGCCACATTCAATCTATGTAATCTGGGCGCCGATGCAGCCCCCGAGCGTCTGGCCAGGCTGGCGGCGGTTATCACCGGCGAGTTGCAAGGGCCGGCTATTCTGGCGCTACAGGAGATTAAAGCGCTCGCTTCGGAGGGACAGCATATCGTGCCCGCCGCGGCGGCCTACCAGGCATTGGTCGCAGCAATCACTAAAGCAGGCGGTCCAACTTACGCCTATCGCGAGGTTCCACCCCTGGCCCGGCAGGACGGCGGCTATCCCCAGTTCAATATTCGCACCGGCCTGTTGTTCGACCCCCGAGAGGTGGAATTTATCGACCGGGGTCAGGCAGGACCGGAAGATCTCACCGGTATCCGCCTGACGGGGGGACGCCCGAATTTGACGTTAAGCCCTGGCCGCATCGCTCCGGACCATCCGGCTTTCAGCGGCGATATTCAGCGCCATTGGGCGCCCAGCCGCAAAGCCCTGGCGGCTGAATTCCGCTGGCGGGGCGAGCCTCTGTTCGTCATTGCCTGCCACTTGAAATCCATGCGCGCCTCCAGCCGCCGGGAAGAAGACTATACCAAGAAACAGCGCCAGGCTCAGGCCCAGGTGATCCACAGTTTTGCCGCCGGTCTGCTGGCCTGCGATGCTCAGGCCAGGGTGGTGGTGTTGGGCGATATGAACGATGTGCGCGGCTCCAGGACCCTGAAGATTCTCAAAGGTGATCTTTTGAGCAATCTGCTTGAAGCATTGCCCAAGGCGCAGTGCTATACTCGTCGCCACGGTTATCGACCGCAGGCGCTGGATCATATTCTGGTCAGCGCCGCCTTGCGGCGTAATGCCAGGGTCCATATTCCCCATGTCAACAGCGATAATGGGGAAGGGGAACGGGCCAGCGACCATGATCCGGTATTGGCGGTGCTGGACTTTCAAGAGATATTAACCTTACGTTATACTTTTGTTAACAATATTAATGGGTATCAGCTAAATAATCGAGTTAAGTAATCAGCTAGAGGAAAGTGGAGTGATGCAACAGAGTCGATATTACCCTCATAATGCCTTTTGGCGTTTGGCAGGACTCATAAGTCTTTATCTGCTCGGTGCAACGGCGCCAGCAGTAGCCGTTGTCTCTGATACTCAAATAACCGACGTAACGACCCGAGCTTTTCCGGTGGTCTGGGTTTCCAGTGAACAAGTCACATTTGCTACGGTAAAAGTCTACAGTGACGCCGGCGGTAGCAATGAGATCACGCATCTAAAAGTAACCCTGGCAAGCCCATCGGAAGCCCTGCTGCAGGGAATTGCCAAGGTGGATGTCACAGGGCTTGAACCGGGTACAGAGGCATACGTTCAAATTATAGGACCGAGCGGACAAGTTCTCTCTCCTAACTTGCTTAGAGTTCGGACGGCTCTTGAGAGCACGAAGGCTAACCCCAATAATCAACCGATTGTTAACGATCTTATCCTTCATAAGATTTTTCTACCTGATGGAGTTAACCCGGCTGAGGGCGCGTTGCTCCTGGTGAAGGTTCCTAAGATATCTTCCTATCCGCTGACAGCATTTGTCGGTCAAGGTTTTACTGCACCTGCAGCTGTTATAGATCTTAATAACTTGTTTAATGAACAGCAGCCACGGCAATATGGAGAGCGTCCGCCTCTGCCTTAGTGGGTAGCGCCTCCTGCTGCACAAGGATTTTAGCAAGGTCCCTTACTTCGCTGGTTATCTGTAATTCAGGCACGGTCGATTTGGCATCCACCACCATTTCCCCGAAGGCCTTCTGCCGCTGGCTCCATACCACCTACCCTTGAGTATTGGTCATCTGCTGCGGCGTGCCCAAATGGTCGGTGTGGTAGAGCAGCAGCGTGTTCGTCGTGGTTGTGCCTGTTGTCGTTTTATCTAGCCGAAAGATCGGATTCGTCCCCCACAGCCCGCCCGGCGCAAAGCCGTACTGGGTAGTGATGACGCCCTGGCTGTCAGTCTCAGCCAGCAGCCCCTCATCGCTGTACAGATAGAAGGTCGTCTATTGTAACTGTTTTTGTTGTTGCCCTTCGATGGTTTGACGAGTTGAAAGTGATCTCTCGATGGCGAGTGACACGCCGAGCCAGCGTAGCCTGGAATCAGGCCGAAGGCCGGAATCCGGGATTCAGCGGCGGAACCCGGATTGCGCTTTGCAGGCTTCGCTCCATCCGGGCTACGCTGACTCTCATGAAGCATGCAGGATTGCAGCGAGTTCGCACAAGCCGATGGCTTCCACCTGAGGGCTGACCGGGAACCGCTCGGCGCCGGGAAATACGACATAGCGCGCGGCCGGGTTCAGGTCGGCGCAGGCCTGATGGAACCCTTTGGCGGGTTTTGGCGCGAGACTGCGCTTGATTTCGATGGCCCACAACCGATTGCCGGGCAGAACCAGCAGCAGATCGATCTCCGCCCCGGCGGCGGTGCGGTAATAGTAGGCTGCGGTACCCTGGGGGGCGACCGCGATCAACATCTCGATGGTAAATCCCTCCCAGCTCGAACCAACCACCGGATGCCCCAGCAGGGCGTCCAGATCGGGGATGCCGAGCAGCGCATGGACCAGACCGCTATCCCGCACATAGATTTTGGGCGAACGCACCAGCCGCTTGCCGATGTTGGCCGCCCAGGGACTCAGCCGCCGTACCAGCAACAGATCGACCAGCAGGTCGAGATAGCGTCCTACCGTCTGGCCGCTGACGCCCAGGCCCGTGGCCAGGCGCGCGGCATTGAGCGGCTCGCCCTGGAGATGGGCCAGCATCGTCCAGAACCGGCGCAGCGTTTCCGCCGGCAGGCGGGGACCCAATTGGGGGATATCGCGTTCGAGATAGGTACGGATGAAAGCCTGCCGCCACTCCAGACTGGCCGACTCGGATTCGGCAAGAAAACTGTCCGGAAAGCCACCGCGCAGCCAGAGCCGGTCGCTGGCTCCAGACGGGCCGCCGACTTCGAGCAGATGGAAAGGACCCAACTCGACATAGACGATACGACCCGCCAGGCTTTCCGCCGATTGCCGCAGCAGTTCCAGCGATGCCGAGCCGAGCACCAGGAAGCGGCCGTTGCGGTGTCCGCGCTGGCGGCCACGGTCGATGAGACCGCGCAGCGTTTGAAATAAGCCTGGAAGCCGCTGGATCTCGTCGAGGATGACCAGCTTGTCTTCCTGCATGGCGAGATAAAGCTCCGGCTCGGCCAATTTTGCCAGATGCGAAGGGGTTTCCAGGTCCAGGTACACGGCCGGCCGGGTTGCCGCAATCGCCAGCGCCAGCGTGGTTTTGCCCACTTGCCGCGGCCCCAGCAAGCCGACAGCGGCATGCTGGGATAACAGGGTGGTCAGGGGTTGGAGTAGCAGTCGATCGATCATCCTTGCATTATTACTATGTGATGGAAGATTTACAAGGTTGGTGAGCGAGAAGATGAGACAATTTATCCAGACAGGTTCCCTGCTTTCAGTTCTGGGAGTACCCTCATTGCCGCCTAAGAGCCTATACGAAAACTAAATGTTTGAATAAACTTATCTGGCCAAGAAGCAGCTTCAGGCGCTGGCGCGCTGAGCGCGCAACGCTCAGGAGCTTAACTCTGATATTGCGGTGTCCAGCGCGGCACAACAACCGGATTTGGCGAATCAGCGCAAGGTGCTGGAAGAGTTCGTTGTGGCGAAGGGGCTGGCTGGCGTCGAGTTCGTTGAAGAGGTCGGCGGCGGGTTGAACTTCAAGCGCCAGCGGTTTGTGGCGCTGATGGACGCGATCGGACGGCGGGAAGTCAAGACGCTGATCCTGGCGCACCGTGACCGTTTAACCCGT
>CAIMUS010000265.1 GCA_903844665.1 uncultured Pseudomonadota bacterium | reverse complement strand
GTAACTTCTCAATAACCGGGGGCAAGACGCTGGACATGAGCCTGCCATTGATGGCACAGTAGAGCTATGAGCAAGCCAGTGCAGTTACCGGACATTCCCGAAGCAGCCCAAACGCCGTTGGTGAAGGAGTTGTTGGGGATTATCGCCCAGTTGGCGGAGAAAGTCCGGCAACACGAAGAAACGATTGCTCAACTGCAGGATGAGATAGCGGTACTCAAAGGCGAGAAGAAGCGTCCCCAGTTTAAGCCGAGTCAATTAGATAAGAAAGCCGGTCAGGACGAGGAAGCATCCGGCGAGGGCAAACGGCCGGGGTCGGCGAAGCGGAGCAAGACCGCCGTGCTGGAGATCCATGAGGAGCGGGTCATCCCGCCGGCGGAGCCGGTGCCGGCGGGTTCGCGGTTTAAGGGCTACCACGACTACGTCGTCCAGGACTTGGTGATCCAGGCCCATAATACGCGCTATCGCCTGGAGCGGTGGGAGACGCCTGACGGGCAGGCCCTGATCGGGCAGTTACCGGAGTCGGTGGGGGGCCGGCATTTTGGTCCCACGCTGGTGAGTTATATCCTCTATCAGCATCATCACTGCCAAGTGACCCAACCGTTATTAGCGGAGCAACTGCGGGAATGGGGGATCGACATTTCCACCGGCCAAATCGACGCGCTGCTGACGGCTAACCAAGCGGTGTTCCAGGAGGAGAAAGACGCCCTCTTGTCGGTCGGCTTGGCCTGCTCCCGTCATCTGACGGTAGACGATACGGGCGCCCGTCACCAAGGCAAGAATGGTTACACCACCCACATCGGTAATGAGTATTTTGCCTGGTTTGCCAGTACCGAATCCAAAAGCCGCCTCAATTTCCTCCACCTGCTCCGGGCCGGCCACACCGACTACCGGGTCGAAGAGGACGCCTTGGTGTATATGGGACGACAGAAGTTACCCAAGGGGTTGGTGGCCGGCTTGCGGAACCATCCACAGCGTTGCTTTACGACGGAAGCCCAGTGGAACGCGCATCTGACCCAGGTCGGGATCACGCAGAAGCGCCATCGTCGGATTGCCACGGAAGGCGCCCTGCTGGGCAGTGCGTTACACCATGGCGTCCCCCCTGACCTGGCGATCGTGAGCGACGATGCCGGGCAGTTTAACGTGCTGCGACATGGATTGTGTTGGGTCCATACGGAACGGCTTATCCATAAGCTCATTCCTCTGAACGAGACTCACCGTCAAGCGATTGCACAGGTACGGGGACAGGTGTGGACGTTGTACGCCGATCTCAAGGACTATAAGCAGCAGCCGACCGAGGCAAAGAAAGTGGAGTTGGCCGCGCGCTTCGACACGATTTTCACCACCCGCACCCACTTTGAGACGCTGAATCAACTGCTCAAACGGACCTATCGCAACAAGGCAGAACTGTTATTGGTGCTGGAGCGGCCCGATATCCCGTTACATACCAATGGCAGCGAACAAGCCCTACGTGATCCCGTGAAGAAACGCAAGGTCAGTAGTGGCACCCGCAGTGACCTGGGGCGATGCTGTCGGGATACCTTTATGAGCTTAAAGCGGAGCTGTCGAAAGCTCGGGGTTTCCTTTTGGCGGTACCTCACTGATCGGACATCGCGCACGCACGCGATTCCACCACTGCCCGAGTTCATCCGGCAGCAGGCTGCCGTTCCGCAGGGAGCGCCCTGACTTATTGAGAAGTTACCAGCAAATCAGCTAATGCTTAGTTTTATCAATAAGTAAGATTAGATGCTCCGAGGAAGGATTGCAAGTAAACTGCCAGAACCATCCTGGATCGGATTGCCAAAACTGCATGTTTACAATGCGTAAGACCGGTGAATTATCGCTATGGGACCTTAAGGCGGCGACCGGGGCAGCGAGGTGGTGACGGTGGGCACGCCGGAGACGGTGGCAAAGCATCCGCAGAGCCATACCGGACGAGGTGGCGTCCTTAAAAGTGTTGCTTGGTTGTAACAAGCAATTGATTTAACTGACTAAAATATATTGCACTAACACTTCTGTAACACTACCGAACATGAGCATTCAACCCTGACCCCTCTGTGCAGCCCTCCTAAAGCCCGCCTCCCGATCCCTGTGCTATCATCCAATTTATCGTTTCAGACGGAGATTATGCTGTGCATACTGTTGCAAAAATCATCGAGCAAGTGCAGCGTTTGCCCCGGCAAGACCAGCAGCAGTTGTTGGAAGGATTGGAAGAATTGCTTGATCAGGACAAGATAGCGGAACAACCGTCCGTCCCTGAGGGACCGTACACACGGTCGCTGACGCTCGCTGGCGCAATCCGCACAGACTTCACCGATATATCGGCTGATAAGTACAAGCACCTGGCCGAGGCATACGCCGACAGGGATAACGACGGGTGAAGCGCGTCTTCGTAGACAGTGGCGGTTTCTTCGCACTGCTCGCTCGAGACGATCAGTTCCACGAACGCGCCCAAGCGCTCTTTCAGCGTGCCCATAATGAACGCTGGCGCTTGGTGACGACGAACGCTGTCGTTATCGAAACCTACGCTTTACTCCTGACCCGCTCGTATAACGGGCGCCAAAATGCGATCGGGTTCTTGGATATGATCGCTGACGATGCTTACCAGGTCGAACGCATTCGCAAAACCGACGAGGGAGCGGCAATCAAGCTCGTGCGAACTCACCACGATAAGAGTTACTCACTCTGCGACGCCTTGAGTTTTGTTGTGATGGAGCGGCTCCGCATTGACGAAGTGATCGCATTCGACCGGCATTTTCGTGAGTATGGCCGTTTTATAGTCTTGTAGTTGTCTGCGTTCAGACCAAAGCACGGACGAGATCATGCAGGAATTACGTGACGGCCTATGATCCCGGCAGCAGATAGGGATATCCTTCAGACTTGCCCAAGCTGGGCGATATAGTCCTTGACCGTGGCGGCATCGTAGATGGGCAAAGGCCGTCAGGCCGTGCCCATCATCGAGGATTTGTCAGGAATACGGCGTATTGCCCCCACCTAAGACTGCATTCGACCTTTATCGAGAATCACTCAACAATCCGGCCAGTCGGGCTCTTTCCACAATGGTGCGGCACATCCTGAGCGAGGCGACGTCGATCATTTTCCCTTTCACGCTGATCGCCCCTCTACCTTCCTGCAAGGCCGCCTCATATTCGTTTAAGACGAGCTGCGCCCACTGAATATCTTTTTCGGAGGGAACAAAGGTTTGATTCACCGTCTCGATCTGACTCGGATGAATACACCATTTGCCATCGAAGCCCATGGCGCGGCCCACTTTGCACGCCTGCGTCAGTCCTTCCTGGTTTTTGATGCCGGCAAATGGGCCATCGATGGCACGCTTCTGATAGGCTCTGGCGGCGCTGACAATGGCGTGCATCACATAATGCCAGCGATGCCCTGGATAAATCCTGTCGTTCTCGTCCAGTTCGCCGATGGATTCCAGCGGCATCTGCACCGAGGCGGCATAATCCCCCGAGCCATAGACAAAGCCTTCCAGTCGGGCCGAAGAGGCAGCGATTTCTCTGATATTGATGCAACCCGCCGCGGTTTCGATCAGCGCCTCGATGCCGATGGAACGCTCGAAGCCTTTATAGCTTTCGATCTGGCTCAGCAGCGTCTCCACGAAATAAATATCCTCGGGGCGGTTTACCTTGGGAACGACGATCAGATCGATCTTATCGCCGGCGGCTTCGACGATTTCAACCAAGTCCCGATAGGCGAAACAGGTATCGAGGCCATTCATTCGAAACAGCCTTAATTTGCCGCCGAAGTCCAGTTCCTTATAGGCGCGGATCACATTGGCTCTACTCGCCTCTTTCTCCCCTGGCGCCACGGCGTCTTCCAGATCGATACAGACCGCATCGGCCTGAGCGGCGGCAGTTTTCTGGATCATGCCCCAGTTGGAAGCGGGCGCCAGCAAAACGGAACGTTCCAGTTTTTCAGCCATCACCTATCTCCAGCTTATTGTGGCCTGCATGCCGATATTGCCATCGGTATTGGCCGTATACAGATCATGACTGCCATCGGGATTGGCCCTGCCGCAAAGCGAGACCCGATCGAATTCGAAGACAGGCCGAACCCCTCTGAATTTATAGCTTGCCGGCTTCCTGCCCGGATTATGCTGCCTGGCGGACTCGAACAATAACAGCGCCTGCAGCGGTCCATGGACAACCAGCCCCGGATATTTTTCCACTTCGGTGGCATACCGCCAGTCGTAATGGATTTTATGGCCGTTGAACGTCAGCGCCGAGAATCTGAACAGCAATACCGGGTCGATGGGATAGAGTTCTCTCCATTGCAGATCGGCAGGCGCCGGATTAGGCTCCGGCTGGACAAATTTTGTCGGCATCGGCAGATAGACGATATCCTGCTCTTCCTCGACGGCAACCCCTCGTTTCGATTGAATCGAGTGCTTTACCGTGACGAATATCATGCTCCCGGTTTTGCCTGTTTTCTCGGAAATCTTCAGGATCTCCGACTTTTTGCTTATTTCCTCGCCGATGATCAAATCCTGCTGGAATTTAAACCGGCTGCTCGCCCACATCCTTCTTTCCAGGGCAATCGGCGGTAGAAAACCGCCTCTTTTGGGATGACCGTCTGTTCCCACTTCAGACATCGGGACAATAGGCAGGAAATAGAGCCAGTACCATATTTCAGGCAGGACATTGCCTGCTTTAACGTCGAAATCTTTATAGTTTAAGGTCAGCGCAAGCGCTTTGATGGGTGTGGGGTAAATACGGTCTTGAATTTCTTCGTGTCTACCCACCCAATCTTGTAAATTAATGGTATCCACCTCAATCACCTCTTACTCTGCAATTAGTGAGTGCTCGGGAGCCAGTAGGGTGCGCATTGCGCACCAGAAAAGGTGCGCAATGCGCACCCTACAATTTCTCGGTAATGGCGCCGGCTTCCCCTCCGGCGCTGTCGGATTTAAGAAACGGCGCCCCATCTCAAGCCACTTCGTGCGCCCAGCCGAATTCTTCCACGGTACGGAACAGATCGGTGTCGGAGAGAATGCCCACCGGCTCGCCGCCCTTTGTCACCACCAACCGGCGCACTCTAAGGTCCACGATCTTGGCGGCGGCTTCCAACAGCGAGGTATCGTCGGGCACCATGATCACCGGCCGGCTGGCGATTTCGCCGACATGCACGCGATTCGGCGACCGGTTGACGCTGATGATTTTCTTGACCACATCGCCCTGGGTCATGATGCCCCAACGGGAATCGCTCTCATCGGGTTGGATCAAGACCGCATGCCGGTTCCGCTCGCGCATCTTCTGCATGGCGACATTAACCGGCTCATCCTTATCGACGATAATGATCGAATGCATCAGGGCGCTGACCGTCTGGGGAATACGGCCGGAAGCCGCCATCGCCTCGTCCGGATCGGCTACCCGAAGGGCTTCGCGTTCCTTGCGTTCTTCTTCGACCTGGTGGTGGCGGCGCTCTTCCTCGTGCAGCAGATCGGCAGGATTGGCTTTGATCTTATCGATCAGGCAGTCGGCGAAACCGCTGGTGGATACCTCGACGGCGCCTTCCATCAGGCGGGCGAAATCGTAGGTTACCGTCTTGTCGGCAATGACCTTGGGATAGGCCCCGTTGATCAGTTCAGCCGCTTCCTTCCAGCCCATGTACTCCAGCATCATCACGCCGGATAACAGCATGGAGCTGGGATTGACCTTGTCCAGATTGGCGTATTTGGGGGCGGTGCCATGGGTGGCCTCGAACACGGCGACATAGTCGGCGATATTGGCGCCCGGCGCGATGCCGATGCCGCCCACTTCCGCCGCGATGGCGTCGGAGAGATAGTCGCCGTTCAGGTTCATGGTGGCCAGCACGTCGAATTCTTCCGGCCGCAATTGCATCAACTGGAAGGTGATATCGGCGATCCGGTCCTTGATGACGACCTTGCCTTCCGGCTGGACCCCACCGTAGCGGCCGTACAATTCGGTTTCGGTGATGGTCTGCTCCGGGAATTCCTCGCGGGCGAGCTCGTAACCCCAGTTACGGAACGCGCCCTCGGTGTACTTCATGATATTGCCCTTGTGCACCAGGGTCACGCTTTCGCGGTCGTTATCGATGGCGTACTGAATGGCCTTGCGGATCAGCCGCTTGCTGCCGAAGGCGCTGATCGGCTTGACGCCGAGTCCGGCGCCTTCGAAAAACTTGGCGCCCATCTCTTCGCGCAGGAATTTGGCCACTTTTTCGTTCTCCGGCGTACCGGCGGCGTATTCGATACCCGAATAGAGATCCTCGGTGTTTTCCCGGTAGATCACGACATCCACTTTTTCCGGGTGCCGCAGCGGCGAGGGCACTCCCTCGTAGTAGCGCACCGGACGGATACAGGCGTACAGGTCCAGATCCTGCCGCAGGGCCACGTTCAGGGATCTGAAACCGCCGCCCACCGGCGTGGTCAGCGGTCCCTTGATGGAGATGATCAGGTCCTTGAGCGCATCCAGGGTTTCGGCAGGGAAATAATTACCTTCGTATAGTTCGGCGGCTTTTTCGCCCATGTACAGCTCGCACCAGTTAATCTTGCGTCTGCCGCCGTAAGCCTGCTCCACCGCCGCATCCCAGACCCGCAGGCAGGCGCGGGTGATATCCGGGCCGATGCCATCACCTTCCACATAGCCGATGATGGGATTATCCGGTACGTGCAGTTTGCCGTTTTCGACGGTCACTTTTTCCCCGATTGGGGGCATCACGATGTGCTGGTACGCCATGGCGCCTCTTTCCTCGTTATTAGGGGTGTATGATGAAATATGTGAAAACTACACGTAAATGTCTATGATGTCCATAAGAGAACTGCCCCCCATCACCGTGGGGAGCGGGAGCCGGCGGTGACTCTCACCGAGTTGCGTTATATCGTCGCCGTCGCCCGCGAACGCCACTTCGGCCGCGCCGCCGAAGCCTGCTTTGTCAGCCAGCCCACGCTGAACCCCGGATATCCGCCGACAAACGACTGTCAGGACGGGGCAATTGACTTGACCTTCACCACCGGCTGATAAGGATGGGCTGGATTGGGTAATAATTTCCGGGATCGACAATCCACATGCAAATCGGTTTTTTCGAGCGCCGTCTGACCGATTAACATCTCGTCGCCCAATACCAGGCACTCCTCATAAACCTTTCGTCCTTCGATCTCGATCAACACCGGCTCCGTCACATCGACTTCCTCACGGCGTCCGTCCGCGTATTCGGCCATTTGCCGGAAAGGACGCGCCAAACCCAGCCGGTCTGCAATAAAAGGTGGCAAGACGCAATTCACAGCGCCGGTATCCACCAGCGCTTCTACTTGAGCGGTCCGTACATCCGTCGCAGCCATCTGGCCTCGTCGCACCAACCCATCATCGACTGCATTGGTTAAATGAACCTGAACTTTGACTTCACCCATCTTCTTCTCCCGGCTGAATGGTAATACAGGTTTGACTCCGAGTGGTAAGGTGGGCATAGCCCACCATTCCTACCCAGTCGGTCGGTTAAAGCGGGCCCGGCCCACCCTAGCGGGCTAGCCATTTAGATGAAAGAAACAGGCTTCGATTGGGCCATGATCATCGTTTCGGCCATAGCAATCTACAAGGAGAGCCAGCTTGCCAAAGTTGATAGCGATGCAAAGGAGGGTGCTGGCCAAAACAATGATCAAGGCCCAGTTTCATTCCCTTGGCTTGCTTGCTGATCCGATAGCGCTTGAACTTGTCCAGCCCTTCGTTGGCCATTTTTCTTACCAGACAGTGACCAGTGTCGTTGCACGAATCCTGGCATCTCTTGTCACCAGCGGCAGACCTAAATGCAGGGCGGTTGCTGCAATCATGCGATCCAACATGTCGGCGGACATAAGCTGAAGCCACTATTCGCCGACCGTCGCCAGCGCCGTCGCAATCAGACGATTATCCGCAAACATTCCCACATCCCGTAACGTAAGCGTTCACCCCCCTCCCCCTAACCCCCTCCCACAAGGGGAGGGGGGATACGCTAAGTAGCTGTTTTGCAATAACTCCCTCCCCCCTTGTGGGGGAGGGTCGGGGAGAGGGGTCTGAACGGTTACCCCGTAACTGTTC
>CAIMUS010000264.1 GCA_903844665.1 uncultured Pseudomonadota bacterium | reverse complement strand
TTTCGGTCTGGACACGCTCACGCCGGACCTTAAACGCGCGCAAGAGACCTGTAAGACCGTGACGGACCACGGCACGGTTGATGACGGCGCGAAGACGGATAAGCCCAGATTATCTGGATTTGCTTAGACGTTTATGAGCGGCTTATTCGTGCAGGCTGCCCAAGGGGAAAAACACCCCCTGGCTCCAGACGCCGTACAGTGGTTTGCCGTCCACCTCCCGTTCCTCTCCCAGTTCCGTCAGTTCCAGGAACACCGGGCGGGAGAGCAAGGCGCGCAACCGGGCCCGCACATGCACATAAGGCGCCGGTTCGCCGCCGGGCGCGGCATACTCCACCTCGATGGGATGTTCGGGGCCGGCGGTGACGGTATCGCCCATCGTGGTGGTAAAGCGCAGTTCCTGTTGCTTACCGCCTTTATCGCTCACTTCCAGCAGCACCGCCAAGAAGGGCGCGGCCTCGACCTGGATGCGCCATTTTTCCACCGGCGTGACCAGATAGTAACAGCCGTCGTCTTCGCGCCGCAAAATGGTGGAGAATAACCGCGCCAGATTCTGCCTCAGGATCGGAGTTCCTTCATGATACCAGGCGCCGTCCCGGGCGATGCGCATATCCAGATCGCCGCTCAAGGGTGGATGCCAACGCTCCAGGGGCGGCAGCTTCTTGCTCTCAACCTGGGCCGCCAAGGCGGCGAGATCTAATTTATACATTGAACGGCTCCTGAAGCTCGATGGTCGGTTGCCCGGCGTATCGGCGCCAGGCTGGCGGCGGCGCAGGGCCGCGTTATGGGTGAGGTCGACATCCGAGGCATAAAAAATACACCAGGTTATTCCATCGAAGAGCATTTTATGATGTTATGCGCAATCAATCACCAGCTTTGTATGCACCCTGGTGGTAGGTGCAGGCAACAGACCTAGCAAGCGTGATAATAAATTTTAGGAGGGACAAACATGACGTCCGATACTTTCACTGGTTTTAAGCCCTATCAGCCGGAGGGCGAAGAGGAGTACATGAACGAGCGGCAGAAGGATCACTTCCGCGCCATTCTGACCGCCTGGAAGCAGGAACTGATGGAAGGCACCCGGCGCACCGTCGGCCATATGCAGGATGAGTTCGTGCACCTGGCGGACCCGAACGACCGGGCCAGCCAGGAAGAGGAATTCTCCATCGAGCTGCGGGCCCGCGACCGGGAACGCAAGCTGTTGCATAAGATCAACAAGGCGCTGGAACGTCTGACCAGCGACAGCTACGGCTATTGCGACGCCTGCGGTATAGAAATCGGCATCCGCCGGCTGGAGGCGCGACCGACGGCGGAGTTGTGCATCGACTGCAAGCATCTGGAAGAAAGGCGCGAAAAAAGCCAGGCCGCTTGATCGTACCGCGCCGGCCAACTGCGCCGGCGAATGACCCGTGATGCGGGTAACCGGCGCAGCTTTGCCCCTGATTACGCCGCGCTCCGGTCGAACTTAATGAACCGAGATAGAGCAAATGGTACAAGACATTGCCCGCGTGTATCAACAGTGTGACCCGGTAAAACCCTTGGAACCCGGTGACCCTCGTTACGAACCCTGTGAGAACACCCGCGGCGAAGGGGATTTGATTGCGCAGTTGACGAATGCGATTCGCTGGTCGGATATGCCGCTGCATTTGTTATTCTCCGGGCATCGAGGTGGCGGTAAATCGACTGAACTCCTGCGCTTGCGGGATGCCCTGGCAAAGCCGCCGGAAAGAGAAGATAAATTCTTTGTGGTGTATTTCGAGGCTGACCAGGAGGATGTCGATGTCAACGACGTGGATTTCCCTGATCTGCTGCTTGCTATCATTCGCCAGGTTGGCAAAGCATTGCGGGAGCGTGTGCAAGAAGAGTTACGCCCGATATGGCTGGCTCGCTTCGTCGATGACCTCAAGCGTTTTCTGGGTAGCGAAGTGGAGTTCGAGAAACTGGAACTGGACGCCAAAATCGCCAAGTTCACGGCGGCTATCAAGAGCAGTCCCGATGCTCGTCTCGAGATCCGCAAGGCGCTGGAACCCAACGTTTCCAACCTCATTCAAGCCGCCAATAATCTGCTTGATGAGGCGGTAATCCGGCTCAGGGCAAAAGGATACCGCGACCTTATCCTCATCATCGACAACCTGGATCGCATCGTACTGCGTGAGCTCGAGGGTGGCATTACCACACATGAGCGTCTTTTTCTCAATCGTGGCGCACAGTTAAATGCGCTCCGTTGCCATGTCGTCTACACCTTACCTATTTCGATGGTGTTCTCACCGACAGCGACGGCGCTGATGAATGTCTTCGGCAGACGTCCCGATGTCCTGCCCATGGTGAAGGTCGCCAATCCGGATGGTGCCAATAACCCGGCGGGTATGAATGCGCTACGGGAAATTGTGTGGAGACGGCTTGACGCAGCCAAGGTAAAGCAACAGGCTGCCTTCGATTCGACGGGTACGCTCGATTACCTCTGCCGCATGAGCGGCGGACACATCCGTAACCTGCTCATCCTGATTCGCTCCGCCTGTACAGTAGCCGGTACTTTGCCGCTGACCCATCACATCATCGAACGAGCGGTACGCGGGATCAGCAATGATTTCGAGCGGGCCTTGAACCGTCCCGACTTCTTTGACGTATTGAGGAAAATAGATCAGGCAAAAGCGTTACAAGGCAGCGAGCATGATCAACTGCTGCTTTACAATCTCAGTGTCTTGGAATACCTGAATGGCGAGGTGTGGTACGCCGTCAATCCAGCAGTACGGATGTTGGAGAAATTCAATCCCCCCAAACGGTTTAAATCCCGGCGCCGATGAACCATGCTTAAAGAGCTCGAGCGGCGGACAGAAACGGATGCCGGCACGGTTCTTGATCAGATCGAGCGGGTGATTCGCTGGTCCGATGAATTTCGACTCGCCTTCATCAAATGCAATCATCCTGTCCAGCGAGAGACAATGCGGCGCTTATTGCTCGATCGCCTGGGCGATAAGCGGGTTCTCGAAGTCTTCCTGGAAAAGCCTATCATCAGCCTTCTGGATGAACTTAGCACCCACTGGAATGCCAGCGAACCGGCGGATGCCGTCTGCGTTTATGGCTTGGAAAATTCTTTCGCTGAACAGCGCGAAGCATCACCCGTGTTGGGGCGGCTGAATCATGACCGCGATTTGATACGCCGGGCAATCCCGACGGCATTACTGATCTGGTTGCCCGATTTTGCTTTGGATTACGTGGCGCGCGGAGCGCCTGATTTTTGGGCGTGGCGATCGGGTGTCTACGAGTTTCCCACGGATAAGGAGTTATGGCAAACAGAGAGCGCCACCGTCTTTGCACATGGTTCTATATCTCTCTTTTCACTTTCCTTGGAAGATAAACAAAAAGAAATCGCCCGGCTAGAGGGACTTCTGCGGACTGCGCAAACCCTACCCCAGCGAGACAAACGGGTACAGGGAACCAACGCCCGTCTTTGGCATCAACTCGGTCTGCTGCAAGAAAGCTTATACAGATTGCCGGAAGCAATAGCCAGCTATAAGGAGGCACTCAGGATCAAGGAAGTGCTCGGCGATCAAGACGACGTGGCTTGGTCGCTCCACCAAATCGGCATGATTTATAGGATGCATGGAGAGTATGCGGCGGCCCTGGCCAACTATGAGCGTGCACTCAAACTCTTCGAGGCACTCGGCGACCAAGACGGCGTGGCTTGGTCTCTCCACCAAATCGGCATGATTCATCAGGTACACGGGGAGTATGAGGCGGCCTTGGCTAACTATGAACGCGCACTCAAATTCTTCGAAGCGTCCGGTTACGACCAGTTTGGTGTAGCTTTATCGCTCCACCAAATCGGCACCATTCATCAAGCACGCGGGGATTATGAAAAAGCCTTGGCCAACTATGAACAGGCGCTCAAGATCAAGGAAGTGATCGGCGACCAAGACGGTGTGGCTTGGTCGCTCCACCAAATCGGCACCGTTCATCAAGCACGCGGGGATTATACAAAAGCCCTGGCCAACTATGAGCAAGCACTCAAGATCGCAGAAAGTCTCGGCGACCAAGCCAGCATGGCCAATTCACATGGCCAAATTGGCCAATTATTCACCCAGACCGGCCGCTACACTGAAGCCTTCGAGCATCTGCTATTTACCCTGAACACATTTAAAAAGTTGGAATCGCCTAATGCAGAAATCGCCGTCAACGCTCTCAAAGAACTCCGCGCCCGCTGGGGTGAGCAAGCGTTCGATGCCGCTTGGCGCGAGGCTACAGGCGAGGCAGTGCCCGATTGGTTGAAGTAATGGCAACAGGGTAGTGTTCTAAACATGGATATGAAGGATTTTAATGAATAGTAGATCAAAATCTTAGTAATCATCATATCCAGATCTAAAACACTACCGCATCTGGAAGAAAGGCGCGAAAAAAGCCAGGCCGCTTGATCGTACCGCGCCGGCCAACTGCACCAGGGAGTCAGCCGTTATCCAAGCTTCAGCAGGATTACAAAGGCCACAGCGTAATCCTGTTCGTCGGAGAGACTCAACAGGCTGCCGGTAATACCGCTGGCGCGGGTATGGTCGAGCGCCGGTCCGTGGTAGACGATACCCGGCTTGCCAAGGTGGTCATGCTCCACGCCGATCAGGTTGAACGCCAGCCCTTCCCTGAAGCCGGTGCCCAGCGCCTTGACCACCGCCTCCTTGGCGGCGAAACGCTTGGCCAGGAAGCGCTCCGGTTGCCGCGCCGCCCGATAGTCGGCCAGTTCGGCCCCGGTCAACAGGCGCTGCGCAAAGCGTTCGCCGAAACGCTGTATATTGCTGCGAATACGCTCGATCTTGACGATATCGACGCCAATACCGTAGATCATGGCAGACCCCGCGCCGCCCGCATCAACCGCTTCATCTCCCGCACTGCGGCCGCCAGACCGGTGAACAGGGCGCGGGCCACGATCGCATGGCCGATGTTCAACTCCCGGATGGGTTCGATAGCCGCCACGTGGTGTACGTTCTGATAATTCAACCCGTGCCCGGCGTTGACTTGCAGCCCTAACTCCATCCCCCGCCTTACCGCCATCTCGATCCGCGCCAGTTCCCGCTGCCGCTCCGCCTCTGTAGCGGCATCGGCAAAGCGGCCGGTATGAATTTCGATCTTGGGCGCCCCGGCTTGCACGGCCGCTTCGAGCTGCCGCGGTTCAGGGTCGATAAACAGCGACACCTGGACCCCGGCTTCGGCCAGCCGCTGGCAGGCGTCGGCGATGGCGGAGACCTGAGCGGCGACATCCAGACCGCCTTCCGTGGTCAGTTCCTGCCGCCGTTCCGGCACCAGGCAGCAATCCGCCGGCCGGATGCGCTCGGCGACAGCCAGCATCGGCCCGGTGACCGCCATCTCCAGATTCATCCGGGTCAACAGCAGTTGCCGCAGCAGTTCGACATCCCGCTCCTGAATATGGCGGCGGTCTTCCCGCAGATGCAAAGTGATGGCGTCGGCGCCGGCCTGCTCCGCTTCCAGGGCGGCCTGTACCGGATCGGGATAACGTCCCGCCCGCACCTGTCGCAGGGTCGCTACATGGTCGATATTGACGCCCAGCAGAATCTCTCTCGCGCTAGTCATGACATTTCCCCTCTTGGAGTCAGGTTGCCCGTCCGCCGCCGCAGCGCCGCCAGCAATTCGCGTGTTCGCAGCGGTCGCCCCTGCAAATACACCCCCAGGGCGGCCCGGGTGAGGCGTTTGGCCTCCCGCAGTACGCCGGCGTCGGCCAGGTTCTCCTGCCGCAAGGCCAGCAGGCTTTTGCCGGAAATCAGAATACCCCCGGCGGTCCGGGTGACGCTGCACGGCCCTCGCTCCAGCACATACCGGTAAACGCGCTCGGCAACGATGGGCGCGCCGCTGTCGGCTTCAGCGTCCAGCAGCAGGCCGTAACCGAGCTCCGCCAGCAGCCGCTTTTCGAAGATGCGCAGGGCGACCTCCTCGGCGGCAGGACCCGTCAGCGCCTCTAATACGGACTGATAGGCGGCGAACAGACCGGGATGCGGATCGTGGCGCGGCAGCAGACGCAACAGCAGTTCATTCACATACAGACCGCTCAACCAGCGCGCCGGCGGGGGCGGCAGCGGCCGGCCCGCTTCTTCCGCCACCGTCAGGGTAAGCAGTTCCCCTTTGCCGGCGCCGGACAACAGCAGCGGCTGGAAAGGCTGTAACAAGCCCTGCCAGCGGGAGCGGCGGGACCGCACGCCCCGCGCCACCAGGCCGAGCCGGCCCTGCTCCGGGGTCACGGCATCCAGCAGCAGGCTGGTGTCGCGGTAAGGCCGGCGGTGCAGCACGAAGGCGGGTTGCAGCACAATCTGCATGGCGTAGGCGGGCGGCAGTTACAACTCGTCCTGATAGCCGAAGCTGCGCAAGGCCCGCTCATCATCGGACCACCCCTCCCTCACTTTTACCCAAGTCTCCAGAAACACTTTGCGCTGTAACAGCCTTTCCATATCCTGACGGGCCTGCCGCCCCACCTCCTTGAGCACCGCCCCCTGGTCGCCGATGACAATCCCTTTCTGGCTGGGACGTTCCACCCAGATGACGGCGCCGATATGCAGCATCCGCTCCTGTTCCTGAAAGGTTTCGATTTCCACGGTCAGCGCGTAAGGCAACTCCTGGCGCAACTGCCGGGTCAGCTTCTCCCGGATCAGTTCGGCGGCCAGAAAGCGCTCGCTGGCGGTGGTGATCTGATCGGGTGCGAACAGGAATTCACCCTCGGGCAGCAGGCCGGCGGTCAGCCGTTCCAGCATGTCCACGTTAACGCCGGTGCGGGCGGAGAGCGGTACGATCCCGGCAAAATTCCGCTTGCCGTCGAGCGACTGCAGGAACGGCAACAACTGGGATTTGGTGGTAATCCGGTCCACTTTATTGACCGCCAGAATGACCGGACCTGCAAACTCCCGCAGCCGTTCCAGCACGGCCTGGTCCTCTTCGGTCCAGCGCAAGGCCTCGATCAGCATGACCACCACATCGACATAGGAAAGCACGCCGGCGGCGGCACGGTTCATGTAGCGGTTCATCGCCCGCCGGGCGTTGCGGTGCAGCCCCGGCGTATCCACATAGACAATCTGGGTGTTTTCCACGGTACGGATGCCCAGGATAGTGTGACGGGTGGTCTGCGGTTTGGGCGAGGTAATGCTGATCTTGTGAGCGATCAGGCGATTCAACAGGGTGGACTTGCCGACGTTGGGCCGTCCCAGCAGGGCGACATAGCCGGCGTGTGTGCTCATAGTCATTGCATCAATTCCAAGGCCCGTCGGGCCGCTTCCTGTTCGGCCTTGCGGCGACTGGTGGCCACGGCGACCGTGCGCAGGTTATCGATGCTGCACTCCACCGTGAAGCATTGCGCATGCGCCGCACCGGTGACTTCCAGGATATGGTAGACGGGTATGGCCCGCTGCCGGGCCTGGAGATATTCCTGCAAGCGGGTTTTAGGGTCTTTCAAGGTATCCGCTGCCGGCAGACTGGCCAGGAGGTCCCGATACAGCCGCAGGATCAGGCCGCGGCAGGTTTCCAGACCGCTATCCATATACACGGCGCCGAAGACGGCTTCCAAGGTGTCGGCCAGGATGGAATCGCGGCGAAAACCGCCGCTTTTCAGCTCGCCCGAACCCAGTTGCAGACAGTCCCCCAGCGCCAGCGCGCGCGCCAGCCCGGCCAGCGCATCCTGTTTGACCAGACTCGCCCGCAGGCGGCTTAATTCGCCTTCACTGGCCTGCGGGTAGACACTGAACAACTCGGCGGCGATCACGAAATTCAGAATCGCATCGCCGAGGAATTCCAGGCGTTCGTTATTGGGACCGGCGGCGCTGCGATGAGTCAGCGCTTCCACCAGCAGCCGGGGATCATTGAAAGCATGTCCCAGCGCCTGGCGCAATCGGTCGGCGGCTCGATTCACGGTGACAATACAAGATTGATATCGAAGCTTGCCACGATGTCGAGATTACCGATCAGCGTTCGCCGGTCTTCATAGGCCAGGGATAAGATGCGCTCTCGGCCTTGTTGGCGGATCTTCACCCGCCTGGCATCGACAACACTGACATAACCGATCTCGAACCGCTTCTGCAGGGTGTTATAAAGCTCGGCGACACTCATCTGCCTGCTCGCGGGATCCTGCTGCAGCGCCTCCAAGGTGGATTTGACCGTAAAATAAGACACATAGATCGGCACGATGCGGATCACCATCAAGGCCACGAAACAGACCACGATCAGCATCAGCAGGCCGCCGATCATGCTGACGCCACGCTGCCGCCTGTCGGTAGTCATTTTATCGTACCCCCGATCCGACCGCAGTGACCATTGAAGGTGATGCAGTCCCAGTTCATCCAGATGAGAAAGGCCTTGCCGATCAGATTGGCCTCCGGCAAGGGTCCCCAGAAACGGCTATCGCGGCTGTTGTCACGGTTATCACCCATCACGAAATAATGACCCTCCGGCACCTTATAACTCCAGGGCCGGTCCTCGCCTCTCCTGACCTGGATCGTATGACTGACCGTCCCCAGCGTTTCCTGTCTGGGTTCGAAACCGTTGGCGGCCGCGCCATTGTTGTTGGCCGGGAGTTTAACCTGCGGCATCGGTTCATCGTTGACGTAAAGCTGCTTGTTGCGATATTCCAGATTATCGCCGGGCAGGCCGACGACGCGCTTGATGTAGGCGATCGTCGGATCTTCGGGATAGCGAAACACCACCACATCCCCCCGCTGCGGTTCACCGGAATCGAAAATCTTGCTGTTCAGCACCGGCAGTCGCAGCCCATAGGCGAATTTGTTGACCAGGATAAAGTCCCCTGGCAACAGGGTAGGCTCCATGGAACCCGACGGAATCCGAAACGGTTCCACGATAAAGGAGCGCAATAGCAGCACCACCAGGATGATGGGAAAGAGGGAACGGGAAAAATCCACTATCTCGGTCCAGTTGAAGTGGGATTTTTTCGCCGGACTTTGAGGAATGCCCGATACGGCATGAGCGCGGCGGGGCGCCAGCACCAAGGCATCCAGCAGCCAGATGCCGCCCGTGAGCACGGCGGCGATGACCAGAATAGCAGCAAAATCCATCACGATAACCAGTTATTCAAAGAGGGTTGAGGGCTTATTGTAATAGTTTCCCAGGGCTTAGGGTTGACTTGGGGACCGTCATTTATTATCCACCCGCAGCACCGCCAGAAAAGCCTCCTGCGGGATTTCCACCTTGCCGACCAGTTTCATCCGCTTTTTGCCGGCTTTCTGCTTCTCCAGCAATTTGCGCTTGCGGGTGACATCGCCGCCGTAGCATTTCGCCGTGACGTTCTTGCGCAGCGGCTTGACGGTGGTGCGGGCGATGATATGAGCGCCGAGGGCGGCTTGAATAGCCACTTCGTACATTTGCCGGGGGATCAGCTCTTTCATCTTCCCGGTCAGCTCCCGCCCCCGGTATTGGGCCTGATCCCGGTGGGTGATGATAGACAGGGCGTCCACCCGCTCGCCGTTGATCAGCACATCCAGCTTGAGCAACGGCGCTGCCTGAAACCGCTCGAAGCTGTAATCGAAGGAGGCGAAACCCCGGCTGATCGATTTCAGCCGGTCGAAGAAATCCATCACGACTTCGCTCAAGGGCAGCTCGAAACCTAAAGACACTTGGTTGCCCACATAATGCAGGCTGCGTTGCACGCCGCGCTTCTCGATACACAGATTGATCACGGCGCCCAGATAGTCCTGGGGCGTCAAAATAATGGCCAGAATGATCGGCTCGCGGATTTCGGCGAGCTGGTTGACCGGCGGCAGTTTGGCCGGATTGTCGATCCGCAGCACCTCTCCGGTGGTGGTGACCACTTCATAGATGACCGTCGGCGCGGTGGTAATGAGATCCAGATCGTATTCCCGCTCCAGCCGCTCCTGAACGATTTCCATGTGCAGCAGGCCCAGGAAGCCGCAGCGAAAGCCGAAACCCATGGCCTCCGAGGTCTCCGGCTCGAAGTACAGGGCGGCGTCGTTCAGGCGCAATTTCTGCAAAGCCTCGCGCAGGTCCCCGTAATCGTCGGCGTCGGTCGGAAACAGGCCGGCGAAAACCCGTGGTTGGACTTGCTGAAAACCCGGTAGCGGTTCGGCGGCGGGATTGTCCGCCAGGGTCAGGGTGTCGCCCACGGGAGCGCCGTCGATATCCTTGATGCCGGCGATCACATAACCGACTTCGCCGGTTTCCAGCGCCGGCTGGTCCTGCGGCTTGGGAGTGAAATGGCCGACCCTGTCGACCTGGAACACCCGCCCGGTGGACATTATCTGCATTTTCTGGCGGGGCCGGATGGCGCCGTCCACCACCCGCACCAGCGAAATGACCCCGACAAAGTTATCGAACCAGGAGTCGATGATCAGCGCTTTCAGAGGCGCGGCGGGGTCGCCTTTGGGCGGAGGGATGCGTTGAATCAACTGCTCCAGCAGATCTTCCACGCCGAGGCCGGTCTTGGCGCTCACCCGGATGGCGTCGCTGGCGTCGATGCCGATGATATCGCCGATTTCCCGGGTCACCCGTTCCGGGTCCGCCGAGGGAAGATCGATCTTGTTCAGCACCGGCAGCACTTCCAGCCCCTGTTCGATGGCCGTATAGCAGTTGGCCACACTCTGCGCTTCCACGCCCTGGGCGGCGTCCACCACCAGCAGCGCACCCTCGCAGGCGGCGAGAGAGCGGGAGACTTCATAGGAGAAATCCACATGGCCGGGCGTATCGATGAAATTCAACTGATAGGTTTGCCCGTCACGGGCCCGATATTGCAGGGATACGCTCTGGGCCTTGATGGTGATGCCACGTTCCCGCTCCAGGTCCATGGAATCCAGCACCTGCTCGCCCATCTCCCGCTCGCTCAGGCCACCGCAGGTTTGAATGAAACGGTCGGCCAGGGTGGATTTGCCGTGATCGATATGGGCAATGATGGAAAAATTACGGATGGGGTTCATCAAGAGGTCGATCGTTCCGGTAGCCAAACGGTGGGATTGTGCCATATCCGGGGCTGTCTCTTAAACCCGCGATAGGAGGAGGGGTGCAATTAAAAACTGATTAATTCAGGGGATTGACGTGTTTAAGACCGGGGAAGCGCTTGAAATCGACCAGAATCACTTGCGTAACAACAGTTTTCGAATGATTTCCTCATCTTCGAGGGCGGTGGCCAGTTGCAAGGCTTTATCGAGATCGATACCCGGCATGACGCCACCCAGCGCCGCTGGTGTCACTTGATAGGGTTTTGCCTGGGGGGTCGATTCGCGGGTGGCCAACCCGACAGATCGAAGGGTGTGTACCTCGATCACTTGGCAACCGCCGGCGGCGGCGACCGCAAGGCGGAGGCAATCATCTGCACCGCCGCCTGCGGCGCCTCGCCGACCACCAGCACCTGATAATCATCGAGCACCTTGCCGAAGGCATTCATGGCGCCCATCTGCGCCGGACCCTGGAGTAGCGGGTGAGACCCGGCCAGTGGTTCCAGGAAAATGGAGACGGTGGCCAAGCCATCGGTCAAGACAATATGCTCGGGCGCCCGCCTGTCATCCTTGGCCGGCAGACGATAGTGCGTCACCCGACCGAAACCCTGGGGGAGATCGGCATCGACCAAGACCCAACCCGGTTGGGCCTCTTCGACGACGGGTTTGGCCTCTTCCTGGGCTGGCCCGGTTGGCTGGGGAGGAGGCGTGGCCGAAGCGGGAGGGTTGAGTAAAGCCGGGTCGATTTCCTGTTTATACTGTACGCTGGTGAACATCATCTGTTCCAGCATCTGGCCGGTTTCGTCGAACAAGGCCGAGCGCAACACCATGCCGTTATCCTGGTTCAGCCAGAGGCGATAACCGAAGCGCAGCTTGTCGCGCGGTTGAATGACGATGACCCGGGTATCCAGACCGGCCACCCGATCCTCGCCGGCAAACTTGAATTCATAGTGGCTCTCCAGCCGGTCCAGCTTAAGCGGCAGGGTGATGGGAAACGGTGACCGCCGGTAGCCGGCGCCCAAGGAGGCATGCTGTTCAGGAATGACGCAAATGACGCGATTGTCGGCCACCACGATTTCGCGCGGCGAACCGTTCAGCGAAAACAGCCGTTGCCGCTCGCCGGCGTCACCGCCGGCATGGATGACTCGCATCGCTTCCAGATGTTGACCCTGAACATAGACGAAGATGCCTTCATAATTCAGCACACGGGCGGCCTGGATCATGCGTTCCAGCCATTGTTGGGCGTCATTTGCCGGTTCCGCAAAAGTATACTTGACCGGTAGCAGCAGCAATGTGAGTACCGCCGCCAGGCGCAGCGCCGGAAAATACATGGATAGCCGTCAGCGCCGGGGGTAGGCGCCGCTCTCGTAGCCGACCATGCGAACATACGGCAACACGCCGTTGACGCTGTTCAAAGAGGCATATTCGTTGTGATTGGCCAGATAGCTGTTGAGCCGGTTGCGGGATTCAGGGGCGGGATCGTCCGCCTCCGCCAGCGGCAACGGGGAAACAGTGGGACTGGAAGTCGCCGTATCGACGGCCAGGCCGGGACCGCCGGCCTGGTGCAATTCATCGGGCCGCAGCGACCACAGGGCGACGGCCAGCACCCCTACCGAAGCCGCTACGGCAATACCGGCAACAGGCTTGTACCAGGAGGGTACGGCAGGCCTGGTGGAGGTAGGTAGAGGCGTTTCCGCGGCCAACAGCGCACTGACGCGCTCGGCAAAGCGGGGGTCGACTGCATCGGGGAGGTTGTTGCGAAATGCATCACTGATCAAGTGGTAGGCTTCCCAGCGGGTTTTGAGTACAGGGTCGCCGGCCAGGCGACGTACGGCAAACTCCAGTTCCCATTCCTCAAATTCGCCGTCCACCAATACAGATAATTGTTCAGCCGATTTATCTGCCATGACTCGATCCAGAAAATGGTTAACTCAACAGGGGACGCAGTTTGGCGTCGATCGACTCACGCGCCCTGAAAATGCGGGAACGCACGGTGCCGATTGGACAGCCCATAGCCTGCGCGATTTCTTCGTAACTCATGCCTTCGAGCTCGCGGAGGGTGATTGCGGTGCGCAAATCCTCCGGCAACTCCTCGATTGCTTTGAATACCGTCGCCTCGATTTCATCCTTGAGCAGCAGGCGCTCCGGCGTCTCATACTCCTTGAGGAGAGACTGTCCTTCATATTGTTCGGCATCGTGTGCATCGATGTCGGAACCCGGTGGACGCCGACCTTGTGCCACCAGATAATTCTTGGCGGTGTTGATGGCGATCCGGTACAACCAGGTGTAGAAGGCGCTCTCGCCCCGGAATCCGGGCAGGGCGCGATAGGCCTTGAGGAAGGCTTCCTGAGCGACATCCATAGCTTCGTTAGGGTCGTGTACATAGCGGGATATCAATTTAATGATCTTAAATTGATACTTGCGCACCAACACATCGAAAGCATTTTTTTCGCCTTTTTGTACCCTTTGAACTAACTCACGGTCTACATTACGTTCGCCCATACGGACCGACCCTTTCCACCCCGTGGCAATGTCCATACAGCCCATGGGGTAGACAGGCGTCTTCCCCGTTAGTTCGCATGTATGCCACAGTGAGATTATATTTTTCAGTTAAAGTTTAATGATCGGAAAAATTTCGCTAACCTGACCTGGCGCAATATTCATCCTGCCACGATAACGCATTCACGGAGTTACCCTCAAGTTATGGTGACCTCACCCCGTTTTACCGATGTACTTATCCTTGGTAGCGGCGCGGCGGGCTTAAGCCTGGCCTTGCGTCTGGCCGCCGACGCCCAGGTCACCGTCCTGGCCAAGGGCCCGGTCTCCGAGGGCAGCACCTATTATGCCCAGGGAGGGGTGTCGGCCGTGCTGGACGCCACCGACTCGATCGAATCCCATATTCAGGACACCCTGATCGCCGGCGCCGGCCTATGTAACCCCAACAGCGTGCGCTTTACGGTGGAGCATGGCCGGGAAGTGATCGAGTGGCTGAGCCGACAGGGTGTTCCCTTCTCCACCGAGGCCAAAGCCGATGGTTCGGTGGATTACCATCTCACCCGTGAAGGTGGCCACAGCCACCGCCGCGTGGTGCATGCCGCCGACGCCACCGGTCGCGCCATCCAGACGACCCTGGAGCAACAGGTCCGGCGGCATCCTAATATCCAGGTGTTCGATCACCTGATTGCGGTGGATCTGATCACCAGCCGCAAGCTGGGTTTGCCGGACAACCATTGCCTGGGCGCTTATGTGCTGGACCGGCACAGCGGCAGGGTCAGGGTGTTCGCGGCGCGCTGCGTGGCGCTGGCCAGCGGCGGCGCCAGCCGGGTGTACCTTTATTCCAGCAATCCGGACGGCTCCACCGGAGATGGCATCGCCATGGCCTGGCGGGCGGGTTGCCGGGTGGCGAATATGGAATTTATGCAATTCCATCCCACCTGCCTGTATCACCCCAAGGCCAAGTCGTTTCTGGTCACCGAAGCGGTCCGGGGGGAGGGCGGTTATCTGTTGCTGCCGGATGGCAGCCGCTTCATGGAGCGCTTCGATGCCCGGCTCGAGCTGGCGCCCCGCGATATCGTCGCCCGGGCGATAGACCATGAGATGAAGCGCCTGGGCATCCCCTGCGTGTATCTGGATATCAGCCATAAGCCGGCGGAGTTTATCAAGTCCCATTTTCCCACGGTTTACGCCAAATGTCTGGAATTCGGTTTCGACATGGCCCGGGAGCCGTTGCCGGTGGTGCCCGCCGCCCATTATACCTGTGGCGGTGTGATGACCGATCTGAGCGGACGCACGGACCTGGAACGGTTATATGCCATCGGTGAGGTGGCGTTTACCGGCCTGCACGGGGCCAACCGCATGGCCAGCAATTCGCTGCTGGAATGCCTGGTGTTCGCCGCGGCGGCCGGCCAGGAT